>CAJKSP010000093.1 GCA_905202595.1 uncultured Sutterella sp. | reverse complement strand
GTCGACGAAGCGCTTGCGGGAACGTCTGGAGAGGATGATGTTGTTGTCGGGATGCTTTGCGTCGGCGTAGGATCCCATTTCCTTCTGCGTCGCCCATCTCGAGCTTCCGTGCTCCTCGCCGCGCCGGTAGCTTCCCCTTCGCTCGAGCGCCTTTGCCCAGACGAGCCACACTCCGCATGCGAGCGCCGCCCCGAGGGCAAGCGACAGGGGGTCTGCGTAGAAGGCGCTTCCGCTCGCCAGGGAGTCGGGGAGGGTCTCGGCGAGTCCCTCGCCTTGCGCGAGCGAGTCGGCTCCCGTCTCCTGCATCCTGCCCGCAACGGCGTCGCCGATGAGGAACGCGAGGATGGATGCAATGGCGGCGAACAGGATGTCGCCCCTCATCGTGCCCTCTGCTCCACGCGCTCGATCTGGCGCGTCTGATCGCGAGCGGACTTGCTGGCCGCAGACGCGGCTCTCGCCTGCTCGGCCTTGACGGCGAGCCGCTCGGCATCCCTCGATCTAGCGATTGGCAGGCGCTCTTTCGCCTTGCCCAGGGCCTCTTCGGTCTCCTTCTCCAGGTTCGCGAACACCTCGTCCACATCCGGCGCGTCCTGCACCCTGAACACAAGGAACTCGCCCTTCTCGTCCTCGTGGAACGCGTGCTCGACGGAGGCCTCGCTCAGCCTCTCGTCGATCAGCTTCCTGATGGAGCCGTATTCCGGGAGGTCCTTGAAATCGCGCATGTTGAGTTTCGCCCATTTCTGCTCGATGCCCTCCGCCTCGGCTTCGGGAGCCTCTCCGCTCTCGTAGACCGCGCCCCTGGCGTTTCGGAGGGCGTCGACGAACCTCTGGGCGCATTCGGACATCGCCTCGCCTCCGGCGTCTTGGCCTATCCTCAGCATCCAGTCGACGAGCTTCTCTCCGGAGTCGTCGCCGTAATCGCTTGCCATTTTCCACCGCCTTTCCGCAGGCAACGGGCCCGCTATCTATCCCTGCTTGGTCTGGAAACCTGGAGAGGCTCCGATTTGAGCGCATCGGATGCCTCGATCGCCCCCTTGATCTTGGAGGAGAGGCCCTGCTTCTGCTCGGGGATCTTGGAGTCCATGTACCGGAGGGAGCGGCACTCCTCCTTCGTCGCGTACTGCATGTGGAGGATCGCGTCTTCGCACCTGTCGGGCTCCTGCGCGATGCGCTCGAAGCTCCAGCTCTCGAAGTC
>CAJKSP010000092.1 GCA_905202595.1 uncultured Sutterella sp. | reverse complement strand
AGTGATGCAGAGGCCGCACGCGGCCTCTGCGGGGAGAGTTCGGCTCAGGCGCTCTTCTTCGCGTCGAGGAGCTTCTTCGCCATGCCCGAGAAAAGGACGATGTAGATCAGAAGCGCCACGCCGAAGCCGAGGATGCAGCACTGCGCCATCGACATGAACTTGTAGGGCGGCAGCAGATACCAGCCGCCGGCGTTGTTGTAGAGGTCCACGAAGTACTGCTGCGCCGGCGAAAGAACGACATCAAGCGGCACGTCGCAGTTGTCGTAGCCGCAGTCGCCCGTCGGCAGGAACCAGTCCGGCGCCCACTTTTCAAGCGGCAGTCCGAAGGGATAGTGCGGCTGCAGCGAGCAGCCCTGCATGCCGAACATGGCGGCCGGATCGTCCGAATGCACGGCCTTGTGAATGCTCTCGAGCTTGAAAGAGCACATGAGGCCATAGATGCAGCCGAAGACGCCGCATACGTAGGCGATGAGGCGCGCAATAAGGTTCTTAGGCGCCGCAAGCGCGAAAAGGCATCCAAAAGTCATGCAGAGGAAGGCGAAGCGGATGTACACGCACTGCTCGCAGGGCTTCATGTAAAGCCAAACCTGAAAGACGTTGTGCGCAATCAGCACCAGGCCCGCCGACAGAATGGCGATGACGAGCCACGGCCAGCGCGTCTGCTCGAACCGGCCGACGGCGGAAAGAAAGCCGTCCTGAAAGATCTTCGACATGTGGCGCATCTCCCGCGATTACTTCTTGGCGAGCTCGGCGATGAGCGCGACCATTCCGTCGATCGAGCGGATGTTCTTCGTCATGATGAGGTACTTGCCGTTGACGACGTAGGCCGGAATGCCCTGAATCTTGGCGACGTCGTAGCAGGGCTTCCAGGCGTCGGCAAGCTGCTGCACCTCAGGGGTCTTGCGCGCGGCGGCAAAGGCGTCGGCCGTTTCGCCCGCGGCGTCGAGGCCGGTCTTGAGGAAGGCGGCTTCGCCCGCAGCCCAGCGCTCGGACTTGCGGTGATAGGCGGTGTAGATCGCGTCCTTGGCCTTCTTGAACTGGCTCTTCGGATCTTCAAGGCTGACGATGCCGGCGGCCTTGTCCTTCAGCATCAGCCAGGCAAAGAGCTCGGAGCCGGCGCGGCCGTACTTGCCCTTCGTCTCGAGGTGGTACATGTCGAACTTGAGGCCGGAGGCCTTTTCCATGGCCGGAACCATCTTCGGGTCGACGCCGACGTCGTACTTCCAGCAGAAGGGGCAGTCATAGGACCAGACTTTGATGAGCTTGCCCTCGCCGCCGGGAAGGGGCTTGTCGAGGACAACATAGTCAGTGCCCTGCTGCGCAGCGGCAAAGGCGGGAGAAATGGCGGC
>CAJKSP010000091.1 GCA_905202595.1 uncultured Sutterella sp. | reverse complement strand
GCACCTTCATTTTGACGTGCATCGGCGAAGGTCCCGTTTCGATCGAGCTTTCGGGCTTTGCCGAAAGCCGCATCTTTTCAACGAAAGTGCGCGGCCTGTGGCGCTCGGTCATCATCAACAACAATCACAAAGTACTTCTCGACAGTCTGTGCGTGACGCACGTTCCGCCCGAAGTTCCCGCCTCTCTCGATGACATTGGGCGCAGCGCCAAGCTCGTGCGCGAAACGATCGAGTGGATCGAGCGCGACCTCGCACGCGGCGCCCTGGGCTAGAAAGCAAACGAAAAGGATTTTTGCGTCATGAGCGACATCGCAACAGGACTCGACATCATTGATCGCCTCAACGCCGAGCGCAACGCGCGCATCGCCGACAGCACCAAGATGCAATGCAAGATCTGCTGGTACGTCTACGATCCTCAGGAAGGCTGTCCGGAAAATCAGACTCCTGCCGGAACCGCCTTCAAGGATCTGCCCGATTGGTGGACCTGCCCGGACTGCGGCAACGGAAAGCATGTCTTCATTCCGTTTTTGGACGTTGACGACGCATCGGAGTAGTGTATGAATCGCAACGATGCCAACGGCGCCGAACAGAACCGCTCGCGACTCGAGCACATCGCCCCGGCTCCGGTCTCTTTTCTGCGCCGGCCCAAGCCTTTTGACCGCGAAGCGGCTATGCGTGCCTACGAAAAAGAGCATCCCGAAGCGCTTGAAGCGCGCATGCAGGCTCTGAAGAATCGCCACGCCGGCACGAACCTCAAAATTTTCTCATCCGACCCGCAACGCTTCTTTGAAGCGGGCTTTACGGAAATTCTGGCTACCCGCATGGCGGGGCTTCCGATCGTCAACGCCAAGCTCTCCGTTGCCGCCACACCGTTCGTGCGCATCCACATTGATCAAACGCAAGCCTGGATTGGCGTTGTCGTCACGCCCTGGGCTGTCATGGCAATTCTTGCCCCCGCCCTGCGAGAGGGCTGGCGTTTTGTTCCGGCCGGAGGCATCGAAGAAATTGAACTTGCCGCCGGAACCTTCCGTTTTGTTGCCTACAGTATCCTCGGACATTACCGCAGTCTTTCTCTGAAAAGCCCGGTCTTTGAATTCCAGGATATGGCAAGCGCCAAAGCCTTTGCTCAAACGTGTCTGAATCTGTTGATCGGCCGCGAAGAGCTCCGAGAGCAAGCTGAGCCCGAAAACCCCATCCTCTCGCCACAGGAGCCCCAGCCCGAACCGATCAAAGAAAAGCTCACCCGAAGAGAACTTCTCGGACGATACACACAGCCGCTTGCTGTAGATTTGGACCAACAGCGCCGACAGAGCGCTTCCGACAAACCGCCGCAGGATGCAACCGCTCCTGAGCCCGGCACTTCCGGGGAAAAAGCATGAGTTTCACAGAAGGTTCCGTCCTCATT
>CAJKSP010000090.1 GCA_905202595.1 uncultured Sutterella sp. | reverse complement strand
CTGCATGACGGCTCAGTAGGGAATCTCCGCCCTTCAGGGCGGAGAGGATGTCAAGACGCGCAACTTGGCTTGGAAGCGCTTGTCAGCGCCGCCTGCAGCCGAGGCAGTCTGCGCTTGCCGATCTCAAAGAGCAGCAGTCCGGCGCAGGGGGCCAGCGCGAGCGCAAGAAAGGCGCTGCCATATCCTGCATGCTGAGCGAACAGGCCGCCGTAGGCGTTGCTGAACGCAGCGCCGAATCCCTGAATGGTGAGCACGAAGCCAAGGCCTAAGTTGATGCGGCCGCTTCCAACGAGAATCCTGGCGACGATGCCGGGCGTCGCAACGCCGAGAAGTCCTGCGCCGACGCCGTCGAGAATCTGCACGGGGATGAGGTTCCAGGGATTCTCCCAAAAGCCGGCAATGCAGCCTCGGATGGGCAGTGCGATCAGTGCGGCGTAGAAGAGCGGCGCATAGCCTTTCTTTTCAGCAGCATGGGCGCCGAGAAGCGCCGCCACGATCATCGTCGCCTGAGCCAGCAGCACGGTGCCGGCGGTATAGGCGGCTGGGTCTGCATCGAACTGCGCTACGGCCGACTGTCCGAGAAGCGGAAGCATGGCGGCATTGCCCAGATGGAAGAAGAAGAGCGTGCCGCCGACTACGAGAAGCGCTTTGTCCGAAAAGAGGATGCGGATCCTGCCTGCATGTGCGGCGCTTGTCTGCGATTGGGGCTCGCTGGCAAGTCCTCGGGCCGCTGCATAGTCGATGTGCGCCGGATTGATGCCGCAGAGTGCAGCCGCTGCGATGAGGCCCATGCAGGCCATGACGGCGAAGACGCCGGGAATTCCCCACAAGAGGCCGATGAGTCCGCCGAGAAGCGCCGTTGCGGCATTGCCGGCATGCCCCCAGGCTTCGTTTTTGCCGAGGCGCAGCGGCAGTCCGGCCTGACCGGTCATGCCGAGCGTGAGGCTTGCGAGCGCCGGCGCGATGGCAGCGGCTGCAAGGCTTGAAAGCACTTTCGAAAGTGCGGCCGCCGGGGCGCTGCTCGACAGGAAGACGAGTCCGCAGGCTGCTGTGATGATGAGAATGCTCGCCGCAATCAAACCGCGCTTATGCCGTGCTGAATCCGCCAATGCGCCGAAGGGCGCTGCAGCAGCCAGTTCAGCCAGACCGCCGGCCGTCATCACGAAGCCGATCTCGTCAGGCCGCCAGTTCATGCTTTGAAGGTAAACGCCGAGAAAGGGGCCGAGTCCGTCCTTCACATCGGCCAAGCAGAAGCAAAGGAGCGACAGACAGGCAAAGGAGGTTTGCTTGCTCATGGAGAATAGCTTTTGGGACAGAGTAGGCATGTGCGCCTGTTGTCCTAGGGTGCGGGCCGGATAGAGGCGCCAAGCCCTTATTGTCACTCCGCATGCCGACGGTGGCTTGATCCGCTTGAAGGCTGAGAAGGCTGAGCTCCTCTTTTTTAGCAAAAGACAAAAAAGGCTCTTCGGAACTTTTGGTGAATCTTGCGCCCCCGGGGGATCTCCGGG
>CAJKSP010000089.1 GCA_905202595.1 uncultured Sutterella sp. | reverse complement strand
GTCTGCGCTTCGCTATTCGTGAAGGCGGCCACACCGTCGGCGCCGGCGTTGTTGCCCAGATCATCGAGTAAAGATTTTCGTTGAACGCCCGTTAAAGGCGTTCAACGAATTGCAGGGGCATAGCTCAATCGGCAGAGCGACGGTCTCCAAAACCGTAGGTTGAGGGTTCGATTCCTTCTGCCCCTGCCATCGAACAATGAAGCCAAGCCGCACGAAACGGCTTGGCTTTTTTGTTGATCTCCGCGAACATTCGGGATCGCTCATCAAAAGCCGTGGCTCTAGAGGTGCAGCCGCTGGGCGTTTGCCGTTAAAATCGTTCGTTATTTTTGAAATTTCCTCCTGCGGCACTTGCGTCCGACACCTGTCGGTCAGAGCCGCGAGCTAAGGGATCTGCATCAATGGCTAACCAAGATGTTCAGATTGTGACGAGCAAGCTAGATGTCCTTCTCGTTACGATCGCCGTGCTCTGCGCTGTTGCCGGCGTAGTGGCATTTGCACTTCTTTCCGAACAGGCGCTTGCCGTCCGTCTGGGCTCTCTTACTGGCGGCATCGTGCTCGGCGTCTGCATTGCCTGGCTGAGCCCTTCGGGCAAGCGCCTTCTGCAGTATGGCCGCCAGTCCTATGAAGAGCTCCGCCGCGTCGTCTGGCCGACTCGCAAGGAAACGCTCAACACCACGGGTCTTGTCATCGCATTTGTGGTGATCATGGCGTTCTTCCTTTTTGTCTGCGACAAGATCATCGAGTGGGTGCTCTACGACCTTCTGCTGCAGCTTCAGTTCTAACTTCTAGGAGCGAGTCTCATGGCTAAGGACACAGGCAAGATGCACTGGTATACGCTGCACGTGTACTCCTCAATGGAAAAGAGCGTCAAGAACGCTCTGGAGGAGCGCATCGCGCAGAGTGGCTCTCTGAGAGATATGTTCGGTGAAGTGTTGCTACCGATCGAACGCGTGCATGAAGTGCGCAACGGTCGAAAGATTACCAGCGAGCGCCGCATGTACCCGGGCTACGTTTTCATTCAGATGGAAATGAATGATGCAACGTGGCATCTCGTGAATTCGACGCCCCGTGTGATTGAATTCCTCGGCAACAACAATCCTGTGATGCTTTCGGACGCTGAAGTCGCCCGCATTCTGAGCGTCACTGAGACGAGCATTGAGAAACCGCGTCCCAAGGTTGAATTTGAGGTCGGTGAGACTGTCCGCGTCAAGACGGGCGCCTTCAAGGACTTTACGGGACGTGTGGATGCTGTTGATTACGACAAGAGCCGTCTTGAAGTGTTCGTTTCGATTTTCGGACGTGACACACCGGTGGATCTTGCCTTCAACGAAGTCGAAAAACTCTAAAAAAATCGGACGAATCGGTTGCATGCCGTTTTTGAGCGGTGTATAGTCGCGCTTCTCTGATTTCCAACCCCATCTGGGGAGCCGTCTCAGACAAGTATGTCTGAGCGGCGTATGAACCCAAAGGAAAGCTTTTAAATGGCTAAGAAAATCGTCGGCTTTATCAAGCTGCAGGTTCCTGCAGGTAAAGCCAATCCCTCGCCTCCTATCGGCCCGGCCCTCGGCCAGCGCGGCCTGAACATCATGGAATTCTGCAAGGCCTTCAATGCCAAGACTCAGGGCATGGAAGCCGGTCTGCCGATTCCTGTTGTGATCACGGCCTATGCGGATAAGTCCTTCACGTTCATCATGAAGACCCCGCCGGCGACGGTCCTCATCAAGAAGGCCGCTAAGGTGCAGAAGGGTTCCGACCGTCCGCACACCACCAAGGTGGGCAAGATCACGCGCGCTCAGGCAGAAGAAATTGCCAAGGCCAAGCAGCCCGATCTGACGGCTGCGGACCTTGATGCTGCTGTCCGTACGATCGCTGGCTCCGCCCGCTCGATGGGCATCATTGTGGAGGGTCTCTAAATGGCTAAGCTCACGAAGCGTTGCAAGGCCTTCGCCGACAAGGTGGAAGCTGGCAAGCTCTA
>CAJKSP010000088.1 GCA_905202595.1 uncultured Sutterella sp. | reverse complement strand
CGACGCCCCGGAGATCCCCCGGGGGCGCAAGATTCACCAAAAGTTCCGAAGAGCCCTTTTTTTGCCTGCGGATCCGCGCTGCGGCGCCGCTGCGCATCCAGAAGCCCGCAGCGGCCCAAAGAGAGAGCGCATTGCCGCTATACTGCTGCGCGCCGGCTGCGGACTGCGGCGCGCGCCGCCCTTGCAGCCGTCCACCATCATCGTTCAGGCTTTCCGCCTTTCGGCCGTGCGGCTGAACGACCGAACAGCCATGCGCATCCGCCGCATGCTGCCAGCCTCAGCCCTTTCTATTCGCTTTTGGCTTCCAGGCCTTGCCGGCCAGTCGGCGCGCTGCGGCGCTCGGCGGCAGCGCAGGCCTGGCGGCGCTTCCGAGCATCTACTATGGGCGCTCCAGACATGAAGAAGCTTGCTATTGCCGTCAGCGACGGCGTTTCCTTTCGCAACTACCCGAAGGACCGCAAGGTCGTTCGCCTGGCCGATGCCGAACTGACGGAGACAGGCGTTGTCCTGATGACGGTCGAGGACGCCGAAAACGGCGAGCTCGAGCGCATCGCGGCAACGGGCTTCGGCATTCCTGTCTTTATTTGGACTGAGCGCGGGCGCTATGTGCCCGACGAGCTCATTGGCCGCGTCATGGGCGTAGTGAACAACGACCCTGCCGACGAGGACTTCTTCATCCGGCAGCTGCTCGATGCGGCGAGCGGCTATGAGGAAAAGCTTCTGACGCCGTTCTTCCGCAGGCTGCGCCATTACGTGCAGCAGGGCATGGAGCAGTTCGACTGCCCGGGCCATCAGGGCGGCGCGTTCTTCCGCCGCCATCCGGCCGGCCGCGAGTTCGTGAACTTCTTCGGCGAAACCATCTTCCGCGCCGACCTCTGCAATGCGGACGTCGCCATGGGCGACCTTCTCATTCATGAAGGCGCTGCGGGGGCGGCTGAAGCGCATGCTGCCAAGGTCTACAACGCGGACAAGACCTATTTCGTGCTGAACGGCACGTCGACCTCGAACAAGGTTGTTCTGAATGCGCTCCTCACGCCCGGCGACCTCGTGCTCTTCGACCGCAACAACCACAAGTCCTGCCATCAGGGCGCGCTGGTGCTTGCGGGCGCGAAGCCGGTCTATCTGGAAACGGCGCGCAATCCCTACGGCTTCATCGGCGGCATCGATGCGAAGTGCTTCGACGAGAAGGTGCTTCGCGAGCGCATCCGCGAGGTGGCGCCCGAAAAGGCGGATCTGCCGCGTCCCTTCCGCTGCGCCGTGATCCAGCTTGGCACTTACGACGGCACGATCTGCAACGCGCGCCAGATCGTCGACAAGATCGGACGCCTCTGCGACTACATCCTCTTCGACTCCGCCTGGGTGGGCTACGAGCAGTTCATCCCGATGATGAAGGACTGCTCGCCGCTGCTCCTCAATCTCGGTCCGGACGATCCCGGCATCTTCGTCACGCAGTCGGTGCACAAGCAGCAGGCGGGCTTTTCGCAGTCCTCCCAGATCCACAAGAAGGACAAGCACATCCGCGGTCAGGCCCGCTACTGCTCGCATAAGCAGGTCAACAACAGCTTCATGCTCCATGCCTCAACGTCGCCCTTCTATCCGCTCTTCGCGTCGATCGACGTCAATGCGAAGATGCACGAGGGCGTCTCGGGCCTGCGCATCTGGGCTGATGCGGTGCGCATCGGCATCGAGGCGCGCAAGCAGATGCTGCGCACCTGCCGCCTCATCCGCCCCTTCATTCCGCCTGTCGTCGACGGCCGTCCGTGGGAGAGCTATGCCACGGAGGAGATCATGAACGACCTGCGCTTCTTCAAGTTCGTTCCCGGGCAGAAGTGGCATTCCTTTGAAGGCTACGAGGAGAACCAGTACTTCGTCGATCCGTGCAAGTTTCTGCTGACGACGCCCGGCATCAACGTGGAGACGGGCGAATACGCCGACTTCGGCGTGCCGGCGACGATTCTCGCGAACTATCTGCGCTGGTGGGGCGTCGTGCCGGAGAAGTGCGACCTCAATTCGATTCTCTTCCTGCTCACGCCGTCGCTCACGTCGGCGAAGATCTCGTCCCTCATCACGCAGATCGCCCGCTTTGAGAAGCTGCTCGAGCAGAATGCGCCGATGAAGGTTGTCATTCCGCACGTCTATGCCGACGAGACCTTCCGCTACGAGGGCTACACGATTCGCGAGCTCTGCCAGGAGATGCACGACTTCACGCGCGAGCATCACCTGAAGGATCTGCAGAAGGCGATGTTCCGCCGCGAGACGATGCCCAAGATCGCCATGGAGGCGAGAGCGGCCAACATCGAGCTCATGAAGGGCTACAGCGAATACGTGCCGATTGAGGAGATTGAGGGCCGCATCGCGCTCGAAGGCGCGCTGCCTTATCCGCCGGGCATTACGTGCTGCGTGCCGGGCGAGATCTGGAATTCGACCGTGACGAACTACTTCAAGGCGCTCTGCGAAGGCGTGAACCGCTTCCCTGGCTTTGCGCCGGAGGTGCAGGGCGTTTATCTCGAGCGCGACGACAAGGGCGTCTACCACGCCTATGCCAATGTGCTGAAGGAGTCCCGCCGCCGCGAACTTGAAGAGGCGGGGATGATCAAGCGCTTCTGATGCAGCGGAGAGCGCATGTCTCTCAGAGCGCTTCGCTCTGGCGCAGGCCCGAATGCCGGCAGGCATTCGGGCCTGCGCTGTCTTCAGCAGCCGAAAAGCGCTGAGCGATCATCGCCAAGAACGCGCCCCTCAGCAGTGCCTTGCATGGGACCCCTTGACAAAGCAAAAGTTGATAGGCATAATACGCAACCTCGCTGATCAAACAGCGAGACAAAAAGCGAAGCGGCA
>CAJKSP010000087.1 GCA_905202595.1 uncultured Sutterella sp. | reverse complement strand
AGATTGGTTGCCCCCATGGCCTGTGCGGCTTCCACGAGTCCCTTGTCGACTTCACGCAGGCTGGTTTCAACGATGCGCGCAATGAAAGGCGCAACAGCAATGGTAAGCGGGACGATGGCGGCCGCCGTGCCGATTGAGGAGCCAACGACAAAGCGCGTGAAGGGAATGATCGCTACAAGCAGGATGATGAAGGGCACAGAGCGTAATGCGTTGACGATCGCCCCGAGCGCAGCATTGAGAATTGGCATCGGAGCAAAGGACTTGCCGTTCGTTATGAAGAGCACGATGCCGAGCGGCAAGCCGATGACGGTTCCGATGCCGCCCGAAACGGCAACCATGAGGAGCGTCTCGAGAAACGAGTCGAAGATCATGCTGATGAGGTTACTGGACATCGTTAAGCTCCTCTACGTTGACGTCATGCTGACGCAGGAAGGCAAGCGCCTGCTCATATACGGCTCGGGGCGCTTCTACGTAGAGCGTGAGCGTGCCGAGGCTGCGGCCTTGAATGTCGTCCACTGTGCCGCGCAGGATGTTGAAGTTGATGCCGAATTCGCGCGAGCACTGCGAGATTACTGGCTGAGTCACTTCGTTGCCGATGTAGGAGAAGCGAAGCAGATGAACTTCATCTCTGCTGGCGGCACGGGCATGACGCACCGTTTCGATAATGGATTCCGGCAGGTCGCGGGCCATCACATTGCCGATCAGCGCTTTGGTCGTCTCTGTCTTCGGACGGGCAAAGATGTCGAGTACATCGCCTTCTTCAACGATTTCTCCTTTGTTGAGCACGACGACTCGGTCGCAGATTTGTTTTACGACGTTCATTTCGTGCGTAATCATCACGATCGTGACGCCGAGCTCTCGATTAATGCGCTTCAGCAACGCCAGCGTGGCCACCGTCGTTTCTGGATCAAGCGCCGAGGTAGCTTCGTCGGAAAGAAGCACTTTAGGATCGTTTGCAAGCGCTCGGGCAATGCCAACGCGCTGCTTCTGCCCGCCTGAAAGCTGTGAAGGATATTTGTTCACATGTTCGTCAAGGCCGACGAGTTTGATGAGAGGCTCAATTTTGCGGCGAATGGCTTCCTTCGTTGCGCCGACAAGCTCGAGCGGCAAAGCAACGTTGTCATAGACCGTGCGTGAGGAGAGCAAATTGAAATGCTGAAAGATCATGCCGATTGATCGGCGCACTGCTCTGAGCTTCGGTTCATCGAGTGCTGTGAGATCTTGTCCGTCGACGATGACGCGGCCGCTGCTCGGTCGGTTAAGGAGATTGATGCAGCGAACGAGCGTGCTCTTGCCTGCGCCTGAGCGTCCGATGATGCCGAAGATTTCGCCCTGCTTGATCTCGATGGACACGTCTTTAAGGGCGTCAAATACGCGGCCTTCGGGGCTGACATACGTCTGGGTGATGTGGTCTAGCTTGATCATTGTGCCTTTTATTGGTGAACGGCTCAGCCTGCGGCCGAAAACGGACCGCGGGTTCATTGCACGTTAAGTCAGTCTATCGGGGCCGAGAGGCATGCGAGGCCTTTGCAGGCAGAAAATCTGCATGCTGACGTGCGGTATTACCTTGAGGTGCTGGGCGAAAGGAGACTCGGCTCGTTAAAGAATCGCGAGCAGCGTGCTCATGATGATCACGGAAACGATGACGGAGAGGGAGTTAAGGTTGGCGGCAGTTTCCCAGTCAAGGTTGGCCTTCATTGTGAAGACCAGCCCCATAGCGGGCATGGGCGCCATCATTACCAGCAGAAGTGCCTTGCGAATTTCTTCGCTCACGGGCATCAGCCAGAAGCAGAGAACGGCGATGGCTGCGTTAATGACGTAGCGCCAGAACAGCAGCTTGATAAGCGGACGAAATTTCGCGAAATCGATCCTCAGGTTGACCGAAAGGCCGATGAGGAGCATGGCGAGGAAGGGATTGGCCTTGCCGACAATTTCAAAGAAATGCAGAAAGGGCTTCGGAATTTCGATGCCGGCAATTCCGATTGACAGCATGGCCAAATATGTCCAGATAGGGGCAGAAGTGGCGAGGCGCTTGGCAATATTGGCGAGCTGTGCGCAGAATGACCGCTTTCCATCGCGGCAGGCAAAGGCATAAGTGCCGCCGGTGCACATGAGAGAGTTGCCCGCATCAAAGAGACAGATAGACAGGAATCCGATGGGCGAGACAATTCCGGCGGTGTAAGGCATGGCAAAGGTGCCGACGTTGTAGCCCGATAGGTTGAGCATCGCAAAGGGCACGTCGTGTGCTTTGTCGTTCGAGTGCCTCGTAAGAAAGGCTGCTGCGCCGATCAAAATCCAGTTGGCGCAGAAGGCGGTGAGGAAGGGCGCAATCAGCTCGGCAGACAGGGGCACGCCATAGAGAAACGTGACAATCGAGCACGGCAACGTCACATAAAGCACTAGCATGCTCATCGGACGGATGCTGGCGCGCGGGAAGATTTCCAGCAGTCGAAAGAGCTGCCCGATGACAATGATGGCAATGTAGGCGAGAACCGTGAAGAAGGCGTCCATGCCAAAAACTCCGCGCACAGATCTGCTGGCGTCTGGACAGGCCTCGGCAGCGAGTAGTCGTCGGCGGGGCGCGGAGGCGCTGGGTCGAGGTTGAGCGCATAAAAAAGCCGTCGAGCAACGCTCGACGGCTTCTGAAACTGGTGGGAACGCAGGGATTCGAACCCTGGACCGACGGATTAAGAGTCCGCTGCTCTACCAACTGAGCTACGTTCCCATGTCTGAAGTAATAGCTTCAAACAGAGAATAGAGGCTGGTGGGAACGCAGGGATTCGAACCCTGGACCGACGGATTAAGAGTCCGCTGCTCTACCAACTGAGCTACGTTCCCATGTCTGAAGTAATAGCTTCAAACAGAGAATAGAGGCTGGTGGGAACGCAGGGATTCGAACCCTGGACCGACGGATTAAGAGTCCGCTGCT
>CAJKSP010000086.1 GCA_905202595.1 uncultured Sutterella sp. | reverse complement strand
TGCGCCGCGCGCGCGAAAACGAACGGCAAATCGCACAAACGCGAATGCCGTTCGCATGAGCGCGAACGCTTAATGTCGCTGAAGTGCGAATGGTTGTCGCACCGACAACGAACGCAAGTCGCCGAAGCGCGAACAGATGGCTCGTGTTCAGCAAAAATATTCGGCCACTGCCGTTCTGTCTATCTTCCTGAGCGAGAACCTCGACTAGCTTAGTGTAAAGAATCGCGTCCGAGCGAACGGGTTTCACTGAACTGCGAATGACCGTCGCATTAAACCGAACGCTCGTCGTCGAATCCCGAACGAGAATCTCCGAAGTGAAAGCGGCTGTCGTCGTAACGCGAACGACAGTCTGCGAAATGTGAACAGCAATCTTCTAAAGTCGAACGCGAGTCGCTCTCGCGCGAATGCGACTCGTGGCGTTCGCGAATGGCCGAAATCGCACAAGTGCGAACGCCGCTTAAGCTGGAGTTACGGCAATTTGCCGGATTTTAGGAGAGAAAAATGGCATTAACTGCTGAAGTTCTCCGCTCGCTCATCAAGCATCACGGCTTGGGGCAAAGCATCCAGCGCACGGCCAAGGCCGTCGGCCTATCGGCTTCGACCGTGAAGAAGTATTTTGACCGCATCGCAGCGGCCAATTTGACATGGCAAGAGGCCAAATCTCGAACGCAGGAGGAGCTGATAGCGTCGCTACAGCCCACGAGGCGCACGATCAGCAACTACTGCGAGCCTGACTGGGACTGCGTTCATCTCGAACACAAGGGCAACCGCATTCCGCTCAAGAGGCTTTGGAACCAATACATCAGCATTGCGGGCGACAATCAGAGGACGCTTTCCTACGCAGCCTTCTGCCGCAATTACGACTCGTTTGCCGCCCACCTGCCCGTATCCCTTGCCGAGATTACCGCCACCTTCGAATGGAAACCCGGCGAGGTTGTGATGATCGACTACTCGGGCAACCCGATGTATCTGACGGACCCTAAAACAGGGGAGCGACAGTCGGTCCAGATCTTTGTGGCCATCCTGCCGCACTCGAACTACACGTTCTGCTACGCCACCCCCAAGCAGACGCGGGACGATTGGCTCGATGCACTGGTCGAGCTTATGAATTTCCTGGGTGGCGTGCCCCAGTACATCTATCTCGACAACAGCACGGCCCTCGTCACGAAGGCCGATGCCGTTGCTCCGAAAGTTTGCGAGGCATTCGGCATGTTTTGCGAACACTACGGCACGACCCCGTTTCCGGTAACGCCGAACAGACCTCGCCACAAAGCAAGTGTCGAAGGTGCTGTGCGCCTCGTTCAAGAACGTTGCATGCGTCCGTTAGCCGGACGTCCGTTTGCCTCGATCAACGATCTCAACGCAGAGTTACGGCGTCTGTGCGACCGGCACAACGGGGCGCTCTTCACCGAAAAGTGGCGTCAAACCCGGCAGGTGCGCTTTGAAGAAGAAAAGCCCTATCTCAATCCGCTGCCGCCTACGCCCTATGAAAAGTCGCAGATCGCAAAGACGCTCAAAGTGCGTAAAGACTGCCTCATCCGTCTTGACGATCGCCGTTATTCGGTACCGAGCGGCTATGTCGGACAGAAAGTTCGAGTCATCATCCAACCGCGCAACAGGCTATTGAAAATCTACAGTACCACCGGCGAATTCCTTGCCCAGCACCCGTTAAGGGACGACGCACATCTGTTCCTAAATGTAGAACATCTACCTGAACATCTACGTGAAATATACCTGAGCGTGGAGCAACGCCGAGATCTGGTTGCAGCAGCAGGCCCCAATGCTGCGGAGTTGGCGGACGCGTTGTCGAGACTTAAGAAGCACGTCGCAACAAAACAGCTCGGAGGCCTGCTTAGAGAGCTTAAACGGTATGGGGCTGAAGACTTCGAAAGAATCTGCGCTTGGGTTACCGAACACAAAATCCTGACCTGGGAGGGCTATCAGCGAGGAGTCGATGAGGTCATGAACGGCGGAGAAGAACGTCGGAGGCGGAAGTGGATGCACAACTTGGCCACGACCATAGATCCCAACCGAAACATCCGCGGCGCAGAGTACTACAAGAAGCGAGGCTGAGATCATGACGAAGAATCAAGTACACCTGAACACGACTCCTCGAGCCGTAACCCTTAAGAACCTACAGATGCTACGCCTGCCGGGGATGGCTGCGGCGTACAGCCAGCAATTCGACAACCCCGACTACGCCAAGCTGACCTTCGACGACCGGATCGGCATCATCGTGAAGGAAGAAATCGAACAGCGCACCATCAAGCGCAAGCAGCGTCGCCTGAAGGAGTCTGGAATACGCGAAGGCGACCCTGCCAACATCAACGAGATGATCTACTCAAGTGAACGCGGTCTGGATGAGGCGCTGGTGAAAGAATTGGCCGAGTGCAGCTGGATCACCTGTGAACGCCCCTCCAATCTGCTCGTCGCCGGTGCCTCCGGGACAGGCAAGACGTGGCTGATCAAGGCATTGGGCAAGTGTGCCTGTGAGAAAGAACTGACCGTGGCTTACTACCGAATGATCGATTTGGCGGAGAAGCTGGCCGAGCTGCGAAGTGAACACAATGTCCGTGCATTTACACAGCGTTTGCAGAAGAAAAAGCTACTGATCATCGACGACTTTGCCATGGGCGATTCGCCTTGCAAAGCCCTGAGCACCGATCTGCTGCGCATCATTGACTCTCGGCAAGGGGTTGCCTCGACGATCGTCGCCGCCCAGCGAAACTGGATGGAGTGGCATTCGTGGATCAATGATCCGGCAACGGCAGATGCCATCATGGATCGATTACTCAACTACAGCTACATGATCGAGCTGAAAGGCAGATCGCTTCGCGAACTGAAGTAGCGAGCGTGACCTACAGCGGCGGCATGCGGGGCTCGCCGCCGCAGGCGCTTCGCGCCTGGGGAGGATGGGAATGCCTTGAAGGCCGTAGGCCGAAAGGCATTCCCATCCTCCCCATTTCCGTCGGCCAAGAACCTTCCAGGCCGAAAGGCAGACGGGAAAAAGGGCCGCCAAGGGACCTCGAACGAGGCCGTTCGCGTTTCAGCGAAAAGCCAGTCACTTTTGCGAGATTTTTCCA
>CAJKSP010000085.1 GCA_905202595.1 uncultured Sutterella sp. | reverse complement strand
GCACCGCCGGCTTGTCAAGCTGTGCTTGGCCCTGGCGCTGCTCTGCCTTCCGATGAGCGCGTTCTAGCCGTTTAATCGGAACCCGGGACGGGCAAGCACGTCCCGGTGAACGTGCTTTCTATCCGGCGCCATGCCGTCCCGCTGGGGAAAACGCCGGAAATATTTTTTTTTGTGCGCCCCTCTGCCGAAGAGAGTCGTCCCGTCCCATTCGACAACTGTTTTTTTTGGGGCATGGGAGGAAGTTTGTTCTTGCTTCCTCCGTCGCGGCGCAGCTCGTGCGGAGCTGCGCTTCGTCAGCCCCAAAAGCAAACGGCCCGAAACGACTACCACTCGTTCCGGACCGCTTTTTAAGGAGTACGGCCATGTTCCAGTGTGACCGTATCGCCATCATTGTGAGGAAGCACCGCCGGCTTGTCAAGCTGTGCTTGGCCCTCCTTCCGATGAGCGCGTTCTAGCCGTTTGATCGGACCCCGGGACGGGCAAGCACGTCCCGGGGCTCTATGAGTTTTGTCCCTTGACAACTAGGGTCCTCCGCATACCGAGGCTACGGATTTGATCCATTTGCTCTCGCTGCGATCTAACCATGGATCCCTTTAACAATCCAATCCATTTGCGTCAGAAGCCGGCAGTTTCCCTCTCCAGCGACACGCAGTGGCAGCGCCCCATTCGGAGCGCCGCCCGCTCTAGCTCAAGCGCCTACTTCATCGCGCGGGCCGACTTGACGTCGAGCTCGATGCTGTTCCAGTCGCGGTCGACCTCAGCGAAGATCTCCACCGGCTGATCCTTCACGATCATCGACCAGTCCCGGTCATGGTCGAGCTCAGCCGTGATGGACTTCCCCGACGCGTCGACAAACTCATAGCGCTCGCCGCGAATGTGCTTCGTGAACTTGCCCTGCAGCACGACGTGCTGATCGTCCTGCCCGTTTTCAAGCACCTGCGCCACCGTCGAGGGCGCCGTCGGCCCAAAGCCCTGCGGCGCGCCGGACTCTCCGGCAGCAAAGCCCGAGGGACCGGCTGCAAGCGCCGTGCCGGCGCCGAAGGCGAGGAGGAGTGCGGCGACGGCAGCGCCGATCGTGCGGTTCAGCGTGGTCTTGGTCGTCTTCTTCGTCTTCGTCATGGTTCATCTCCTTCATCAAAAAGCTTGAGAGGCTGCGGGAGGGGGCTTCGGTCTGTCTTTTGGCCTCCGGTCCGTCTCTCTTTGGATGTCTTCAAGACTACGCGAGAAGAATTAGGACTCCATGAGGCGAAGCTTGAGCGCTGCTGAGGCCGCTCGAGCAGCGCTTCAAAGCCGCCGGCCTCGCAAAGCCGGCACGCCGCGCGCGGCAAAAAGAGCGTCCAAGATCAACAATTCCCCAGAAAATGCGTCGCAATTTCGTCGCAGTTTTAAGGATTGCGCATTATATATTCCATAATTTTCAATAAATTGACGTTGCACTATCCTTGATATAGTTATTTCAGCTTATTGCAGAAATCATTTTTTCGCGCCAATATTCGCTCTGTCGGCAGCGTCCAGCACTGGCGCGCCGCCGGCAACGTCCTTTCCGACATCAGCCGAGCGGCCTTCCGCTCTCGGCGCCTCTACGGAGCAGAGAAGTCATGACGAACGCGCACACTTTTGAGAGCCTTGCGGCAGCGGCCGCTGCGCCCTCGATGCGCGCCCCGCGCTTCGGCTCCGCTTTCTCTTTCGGATCCGCCGCCGCGTGCAAGCCGACCCTGCCGGGCCGACTTACGCCGCCGAGCCTCCTTATGCCGGAGGCCGGCCCCGGGCAGCGCTCCACCTGATGGCTGCCGCGGCGCGCCGTCCTCCGTAAAAAAGCGAAGGAAGCCGGCGATGCTGCCTCGCACAAGCGCCTCATTCCGGGGCGGGCAATGTTGACGATGCCGCCCGTCCCGCAGCGCTCCCCAGAGCAGAGCGCGCAGCCGATTCGAGCCCCGTCCGACTTCCTTCGAGCCCAGAGCGGCGGCGCGGCGCGCCGCTTTCCTTCCGCATTCGCCGCAGCTCCTGAAAGCAAACCGCGCCTTCGCGCTCGAAGGCCTAGACACACCAAAGAGAAAAGCCCATGTTTGATTCCATCTTCGACAAGTCCTTCTCCCGCCGCCAGATCTTTGCAGGCGCCGGCGCCTTCGCGGCGGCCGCCGCCTTCGGCCTGCCTTCTGGCGTCTTCGCCGCAGAACCGGAAAAGAAGTCGGTGACGATCGCCGTCGGCGGCAAGAACCTCTACTACTACCTGCCGATGGCCTTTGCCGACTGGGCGGGCTACTTCAAGGAAGAAGGACTCGACGTCAAGGTGGTCGACTTCCAGGGTGGCTCCAAGTCGCTGCAGGCGGTCGTCGGCGGCTCGGCCGACATCGTGTCGGGCGCCTTCGAGCACACGCTCTCGATGCAGACGAAGCGCCAGTCGATGCAGGCCTTCGTGCTGCAGGGCCGCGCGCCGCAGGTGGTCTTCGCCGTCTCGAAGAAGGCGATGCCCAACTTCAAGGATCTGAAGGAGCTCAAGGGCAAGCGCATCGGCGTCACGGCGCCGGGCTCCTCCTCGCACGTCATCTCGAACTACGTGCTCGCCCGCGCCGGCATCAAGCCGAACGAAGTGAGCGTAATCGGCATCGGCTCGGGCGCCGGCGCCATCGCCGCCGTCCGCGCCGGCCAGGTGGATGCGTTTGCGGGCCTCGACCCCGTCATCACGCAGCTCGACCAGGCGGGCGAAATTCAGATCGTCGCCGACACCCGCGTCGTGAAGGAGTCCGACGAGCTCTTCGGCGGCCCGATGGTGGCGGGCTGCCTCTACGCCCCGACGAAGTTCGTTCAGGCCAACCCGGAGACCTGCACCCGCATTGCGCGCGCCGTGCTGCGCTCGCTCAAGTTCATCCACGAGTGCAACCCCGACGACCTGATGAAGATCGTGCCGAAGGCGGCCTTCCTCGGCAATCCCGAGCTCTACAAGGCGTGCTTCCTCGAGAACCGCCCGGCGCTCTCGACGGACGGCCGCTTCCCCGACGGCTGCTCGAAGATTTCGGCCGCGGCTCTCTCGAGCGTCGACAGCAAGATCAAGGACTTCAAGTTCGACTACGACGCGCCCTTCACGAACGCCATCGTCGACGCTGCGGCGAAGCGCCTCTGAGGCAGCCGCTGACCGCCATACTGTCGCGCACCCAGGCGCCGAGGCGGTACTCGCCGTCCTCATCCTT
>CAJKSP010000084.1 GCA_905202595.1 uncultured Sutterella sp. | reverse complement strand
TTCGTCGGCCCGTGCAATGAACCTATTCAGGCCGATTTAATCAGAGCATCCTTAATTCAATATCCAAAATTGAGGCTGCTTGCATCAGCAACTATTATGCAGATATCGGCTCCAAGGATGTTGGCAATGTTCATAAGGAGAAAGCTCTTCGAGATTTTTGGAAAATCGGAGACTCACTCTCTGTTGAGCTGGAAAAATGCTGTGAAACAGGAGAGTTTTCCGATTTGAGAAAGAAAATTATCAGGGCGGCAGAAAATATTTATAACCAGCATTGTCCAAAGGAGTCTGCAAGGCAAGTTGTGGCTTGGGGCAAGTGCCGGCCTCATCTGCAGAGGTTTCTCAAAGACAAAGAAAATTAAGGAGAATTGCAATGAGTGGCGATTCTGAGAATAAAAGCCGAGCGGATTTGTTTGTGGAAGAAGTCTTTGCTCGAAAAGAAAATGATAAAGCTTATCGTGCAAGACTGCGGGCGGCAGTCAATCCGCTTAGAGAGTGGAATGCGTGGGGCGACATTGAACAGTATGTGAATTTGCAAGACGCTTCAAGACGCCGCTTGTTTCTGACTATTGGCGCAGCTATAGCATGGAGCAATGAAACTCAAAATGGCGATTCGTCATTGGGAAAAGCATTGCAGAAAAGCTGGCAGGACAAGGGAACCGACAAAGCTTCCCCGTCAATGCAGCGCTTGCGTCGACTTTTAGCGTGCACCTCTTCAGATTCTGTTTGCCAAGTCATCCGTCCGCTTTTGAAATTGATCTCAAGCAGACAAGCCGCCAAACTGAATTACGCAGAGCTATTGAAGCAGCTTTTGATCTTCGATCAGTATTCTGATTCGGTAAAGGCTCGCTGGGCACAAGATTATTTTTCTGCCGATAAGGCAGAAGAAGAATCTGAAGGCAAGGAGGAGCAGGCATGACCTTTTATGCAGGCAAGCTGATTCTTCACCCAGAAGCGCTGCTGAGATTAAAGGTGAGAGATGCATATTCCATTCATCGCTTAATCATGGATCTTTTCCCGGCGACAAGAACATTGGACGAGCAGAAAAAAGGCTCGGTTTCTAATGGCGTTCAATGGGTCGATCGCGGCGAGCATCTCTATGGCCGAGAAGTTCTGTTAATGTCTGATCGAGAGCCTCGTGATTTGAGTTTTCCCTCAGATGTTCAGTTTGCTTGGAAGGCCATTCCAGAAAAATTCTTTTCTTTTGATCGTTATCGATTCTCCGTTGTTGTGAATCCAGTCGTCGTTCGAGATAAAAAACGATATCCTTTGTATTCTGAAGCCAGAATTTCAGAATGGTTTTTGTCGAGAGCGGCCAGAAGAGGGTTTGAGGTTGAATCTTTAATGGTTGATAAGATAAAGACGGTGTCTTTTTTCAAAGACAAAAAGCAGGTTTTATTTGCTTCAGCTTATCTTTCCGGGCTGCTGACAGTCACAGATCGGCAGCTGTTTATGCGAAGCGTCGCTCTTGGCATAGGCAAGGGACGAGCCTTTGGATTCGGATTCCTTCAACTATCTCCGATTCATTAAATTAAAAGGGTTTATTATGAAAGAAAATCTTCCTATCATTGAGTTTCATATTCTTCAATCCTTTCCGGTATCCTGCTTAAACCGCGATGATATCGGATCGCCTAAATCCTGCATCATAGGCGGCGTTCCGCGCGCACGCGTCAGTTCCCAGTGCTGGAAGCGGGCTGTTCGTCAGGAGCTTCATCAGTTTGGCATTCAGCTTGGCATCAGGACCAAAAAAATTGTTGATATTTTAAAGTCTGAGCTGCTCAAGCGCTGCCAGGATGAAAAGTCAGCTGAAGCCTGTGCAAACCAAATTGGCAAGGCGCTTTCTGATGACTCTCTAATTTTCTTGACGGATATCGAATATCAGGCCCTTTGTGATTACGCTGAGTCGAAGGGTTTCAAGGCTGAATCCTGCAATCCCAAAGAAGTCGTCAAACTTATTAAAAAGGCGCAAGCAACGCCTTACAACGGTCTCGATATTGGGCTGTTCGGCCGCATGGTTGCCAAAGCGCCGAGCATGAATGTTGAGGCAGCTGCATCGTTCAGCCATACTTTTTCAACGCATGAAGTCAGTCCAGAACTTGATTTCTTTACGGCTCTTGATGATTTTCAGGAAGAGACCGAGTCGGCGCATTTGGGCACTACGGAATTTAATTCCGCTACTTATTATCGATATATTTCATTAAATTTAAATCAGCTGGCTGATACTTTAGGTACGGAAAATAAAGCGGATCTTCGTCCTGCTGTTGAAGCGTTTGTCAAGGCACTTTATTTGGCAGTTCCGGCTGCACGGCAGGCAACAATGTCAGCTAGCTGCGGCTGGAATTTCGCTCGCATTTATGTTCGCCATGGACAAAGGGTGCAATGTGATTTCGAAAAGCCAGTTCCTATGGCAAAAAAGGGAGGATATCTCGAAGAAAGCATCAAAGCCCTGAAGGCGGCTACAGACCATAAAGAGAAAATGTTTGGATCTCTATTTGGAAAGGTGGCCGAATTCGACTTTGGAGAAAATGACGAATCTATCGACCAGCTGATAGAAGATATTGTGAAAGCTGCGCTCTAATATGTCTAAGGTTCTAACTTTAAATTTAGAAGGACCTCTGCAATCTTGGGGCGATCACTCCCGATTCTTAAGGCGAGAATCACTAGCCTTCCCTACAAAATCGGGGGTGATCGGACTGATTCTTTGCGCCATGGGTCTGAATGGAACCCAAGAACAGCTATTGTCTGAATTAAGCCTTGGCCGAATGGAAGTGTGGGGTTACGGCCCCTCTGATCGATATCTTTCTGTGATGGAAGATTTCCACATGGTCGGCAGCGGCTACGATGATGCTGATCCTTGGGAAACGTTATTTATCCCTAAAAAGGCAGATGGGAAAAAAGCTAATGGCGGCCCAAAAATCACGCGAAGAGAATATTTGCAAGATGCCAAATTTGCTGTATTTCTCGAAGTGCCTGACAACAGAGTGGAGGAAATTCAAGAGGCTATAAAAAGTCCAACGTGGGATTTATATCTGGGAAGAAAATGCTGTGCCCCTTCCGCTCCCATTTTCGTTGGAATTTATGAGGATTCAAAACAAGCTACTTCAAGCTTCAATCAATTCATTAAAATTCGCAATTCTCCAGTTCAAGAATTCAAAATCTATTTCAAAGTTACAGAAAGCGATGAAATGGATGAAGGCAGCATTCTTTTACAGGATGTTCCTGTTAAGTTTGGAAAAGAAAAAGTTTATAAAAATCGGTTTGTTCGCTTTGAAAAAATGCCTTGAAAAAGGCCAGAGCACAAAAATTTAGAAACCGCCTGTATCGACTTGCTCGAATAGGCGGTTGTTTTAGAGATGCTGT
>CAJKSP010000083.1 GCA_905202595.1 uncultured Sutterella sp. | reverse complement strand
TTCGTCGGCCCGTGCAATGAACCTATTCAGGCCGATTTAATCAGAGCATCCTTAAATTGGATGCGAGAGTTTTGATGAGAACCCGCGGACAAATGATGACGGCATCCGAATTTCGGATAAGGAAAAGCGAGCTGATGAAGTATGGTGTCTGCAGCATGGCGCCCCGCACAGCGTGCTGCGCCGGCGGCAAACCGCTGAAACCTGAAGGCATGCTTATTGGCGTCTGAACGAACGTATAGCGCTGCAGCACATCGAAATAGCTTTCTGGCTTTTCTCGAATCAGTTTTGAGGCAGGATGCCCCTGTCTCATCGCAATCACATGGGGTGAAGTAAACAGCAACTTGCTGTGCAAATTGCAATCGAGTTGCAGGAATGGATCTTGAGCAATAAGAAAGTCAACCAAGCCTCGACGCATTGCCTCAGGAGAACCCATTGAAGCCGGGTAGATTTCCATCTTGAAGCGCTTCGGCTGCTCAACAAAATTTCGGAGTTGTGAACCGATAAAAACAGAAAAACAGTTATCGTTGGCGGCAATGCGAATTGTGCCGCAGAACAAATCTGATGCCTGCTGGTCTTCACGTTTGAGATCCAGCAGATCTCCAACGTTTGAAAAAATTCGGTCGAGCTTTTCACCCAGGCTGCGCATTTTCGCGGTTGGGACCATCAGGTTGCTCGATCGAATGAAGAGCGGATCCTTAAACGTCTCTCGGAGCAAGGAGAGATCTCGGGACGCAGTCGAAACTGCGATTCCGAGATATGCAGCAGCTTTGCCGAGCGACTCTGTTTCCAAAAGCATTTTTAGCAACATCAGCTTCTTGAGATCGAGCGACAAATCGCTTTCCGTGAATGCATAGTGGCTGACGTGTTCTTTGGACATCGATTCTCTCCATTTCTGGTCTGCAGCAGTGCGCCAGGCCACATCGTAAAGCCTGCGACGATTGTTCACTAAAAAGTGGAACAGCAGCGGTTATGAATTTTCTTCTTTAGAAAACCGCCGCTGCCCCTAGTGAAAGAACATTACTGTATTCGTTAGTACTGTTCTAGCACGCACAAAACCGATGCCAGCACAAGCTATCTAGATCATATTCATAAAATTTCTGGGCATCGGCTTAGTCTCATCTTGTCCTGTCAGAATGAAAAATCGATGCCGGAACTGATCTGATAAACCTCTGGGTTCTTGAATGTTCCAAATTGAGCCTTATCTTTGTAATAGGTAGCTCCGACATAGAAAAGCGTGCTCTTTGAGAGGTTGTAGTTCCACCCGAGCGAAACGTTGTAACGCTTCAAGTCTTCGCCGAAACTCTTCACATCTGCGTTGTCGTCATTGTGATCTGCATACATGTATCCGATAGACGCGAAACCTGTACCGATGGGAAGCGGAGCCTTGATGCCAAGGTTGAGCGAGTAACCTTTGATTTCATCCATTCCACGAAACAAAGGATAGTTGGCATTTGTCATGCCAGGAATCGCACGAATCTGATCAACGTTTTTGAAATACTGTCCCCAACCGTAATAGGTGGCAGCCGGCGTTTTGATGCTACCGCCGGCAGTGATGCTAAAGCTGTCTTTCTGGTCTTTTTGCGAGCTGTTCTCATTCACCGTGTCAGCCATAATGACCCACTGGATTTGCTCACTGTCAAATGTGACGGCTGCACCAGCATAGCGATCGGTCGACGGCTTGTTCTCGTTGACATTGCCGTCTCCCATGGCGTACTGAAAATGAACTTTGTACCCATTAAAATTGGGGCTGATATAGGTCAGCATGTTGTCGCGCATGGGAACCCCATACCACGGCATCATGTATTGAATTTGACCGATACAATCCCAGCCGTTGCCAAACGGATTGATGCGCCTAGCAGTTACAAGCGCTGCATATTTCGTCGTGCCGTATCGGAAAGCACCCATACGGCCCATAGCCAATTCACCGAGATTATCATTTCGAATGAAAAGCAAACTGCCTCGATCAAAGATATTGCCCGAGGTTTTAAAAGTACCGCTATCAGCGTTGAAGCCGGTTTCAAGGGCAACCCCAACGACAGTTTGATCCGTAATCTTTTCGTCAGCAATAATGCCGATTCTGTTGGCATTCATAATGCCGGATGTCATCGAAAATGATTGGGTCGAGGAGGCGCCTGTATCGATCTTTTGATAAGAAAGACCGGTATCAATTTTGCCGAAAATTCTGACATTCCCTGCGAATGCAGTGCTAGCGAACACAACCGCAGTTACGAGTAGAGGAACGGAGAGTGATTTCATAAGTTTCTCGCTTTAGGGGTTGACTTTAGGGCTAGGCAATCCAAGATCTGAAGCCCAGAGCGAAAGGGCAATAGGACAGCACCGATTGGGCAGAGGGCAAAGTGCCGCAATCGGTGCATTCAAAAAAAGAAATGCCAGGGAATTAACGGCCGTTAAAGGCCTTTTCGAGACTGATCGGGAAGGCTTGATACCCGAAACAGCCCTTGAACTTCAGAGAAACAGCCGGCTCGGTTTCACCCCAGCGGTATTCGTTGAGGTAGGGATGAAGAATGTCTGCAACACTCTTCTTTTGACCAAGCAGGCCAAGGTCGAGTCCAGCCGTAGAGAAAAAGACGGTGACCGAATTCTTGTCAGCTTCGTAGCGAGTAAGACCGGTGACCGGGCTGTAGTATTCATGATCGCCCTGGCCAACCTGCCAGATTTGCTGCACCGTCATTTTCTTCTGGTCGATCTTATAGATCACACCACGCGTGTACTTTTCTTCAGCAAGAGCCGGCTGATCAAGACCGCGACCGTCGCCGTTGTCGAAGACAGAGAGAATGAGCGTATTGTCATCAGATTTTTCGTCGATGCGCCAGGACGTATGCTGCGTCCAGGTCCAATCGAAGTCGCCTTCGCATTTACCGGCTTCACACTTGATGGGCTTGCCGTCTTTATCGACGGGCTGAAGCACCTTCTTTGCAAGTTCGCCCTTCCAGCCATCCGGAGCGCCGAGAATCCACTTAACCTTCTTATCACGACCGATTTTGATCGTTGCTGACTGATGGCGGGACGAAATGATGATGGAATCGTCGGTCGGGTCGTAATCGACAGAATTGACGTGCGCCCAATTGCGGCCAGGCCCCACGCCGACGATATCTCCGAAGTTGTCTGTCTTATCCTGAGCAGCCAGCTCTTCTGCACTAAGCGTCTGACCGGATTTCGATGCATCGATGTTAAGACAGACTGCGCCCTGGTCAAGCGTTTTAATGACAATGTCTCGGTACGGATCCAGGATATCCATCAGCTTCCAATCATCGACAACCTGTCCGTTTTCATCCACTTCAACAATCACGTCACGAACTGTGCGAACGTGCTTGTTGTCGGCGCGAAGGTAATCCGAAGATGCGACACGCAGGAATGAATGACCGTTCTGCGCATTATCAAAGGCATGCGAATAATCGTTGTACCCCATGGGAAGACGACGATTGAAAATCTTACGGCCAATAAGGTCATACTTCACATAACGCTGACCGAAACCCCAAGTGAGCGCACCGTCTTCAGTCTGCTGGAAGCCCATGAAGTAGCCAGTATTAAGCGGATCTTCTGGATTCGTAAGCATCGCATCCATGAGCCACCAGCGTACGTCGCCCGCCGTATCGACTACACCGACGTTCGAATTGAAGGCCCATTCAAGAGCCCCGCCTGCAGGGTTATTCCAGATGTAGCGAGCACCAAGCGGGAAAGTGCTCGTGAGCTGCGTACCGACAAGGTAAAGTCGATCCTTGAAATCCTTATCGACTTTAAGGATCCTCTGAGCAAATGCCGTTTTCGGCGGCATTTGCCAGAATTGAATA
>CAJKSP010000082.1 GCA_905202595.1 uncultured Sutterella sp. | reverse complement strand
CCGCCCCGTACCCTTCGATGACAGATCTTAGGGATCAGTTATCCGGGAGTTCGGGAAGGGCGCCCGTCACGCTGACATGAAGTCAGCTTATTTGCGATGCTTGCCGTTTTTCTGGAACAAATACGCCGTTCTAGGCAGCACTTCTTCAAGCATCACTTGCCCGCCGTTGCCTCGATTTTCAGCAGTCTCAAACATTGCGCTTGCTCGTCCGACAATCAGCGGATCCACAGGACCGATCGCCTTGAGGTCTCGATGCGCATAGGGAATGGAACGCAGCACATAGCGCATAGCATTTAAACGCGCGCGCTTCTTATCATCCGACTTCACGACAGTCCAAGGCGCTTCAGGCGTATCCGTAGCAAAAAACATTGCTTCCTTGGCGCTTGTGTAGTCATCCCAACGATCAAGCGAAGCCATGTCAATGGGCGAAAGCTTCCAGCGCTTGAGCGGCGAAACCTCGCGCTCTTTGAAACGCCGGCGTTGTTCTTCTTGGCTGACAGAAAACCAGAACTTAATAATGTAGGTGCCACTGCGAACTAGATTGCGCTCAAATCCAGGAACTTCGCGCATGAACTCGAAATACTGATCATCATCACAAAATCCCATCACGCGCTCCACCCCGGCACGGTTGTACCAAGAGCGATCAAAAAACACCATCTCGCCCCGCGTCGGCAAATGCTGTACATAGCGCTGGAAATACCACTGCCCCTGCTCCGCAGTCGTAGGCTTGTCAAGCGCCACAATGCGAGCGCCTCTCGGATTGAGATGCTCCATGAAACGCTTGATTGTGCCGCCCTTGCCTGCAGCATCGCGACCTTCAAAAATAATGACAACCTTTTGGCCGGTGCTCTTTACCCACGCCTGTAGTTTGAGCAGCTCCACTTGCAGACGGTATTTCTGCGCCTCATAGGTTTTTCGACGCATGCGATTGACGTACGGATAAGCTCCTTTCGTCCAGTCTGGATTCAGCTCATTCTCCTTTTCTGCCGCACGCTTCTTAGCCTCCTTGCTCATGTCAAGATCATGCAGCAGCGCGCGAAGAATAGCCTTTTGATCCTCAACAGACTGTCCTGCAAGCAGTTGCAGAATGACATCTTCCTTGCGAGCATGTCCGCGCTCAGTCATCGACAGCTTGATGTACTCGAGCACATCGTTCTCATCTCGAAATCGCGGCGGCCGATCAATCTTTTCGTTGATATACGGCTTCTGCTGTCTCTGTGAAGAAATTGTCGACGTTTTGACGTCAGGAGCTGTTGCCGAAAGCGCGTCTTTCGTCTGATCTGCAACGGGCATAGCCGTCGCGATGTCTATTGGATTCTTAGCAATGTCGGTCATGGCGGCTTCGAGTCCTTTGATAGATGAAACAAGAAGGGAAACCGCCTTGCAAGTGCTCGGTCAGTCTGCTTCCTTCTTAGTTAAAAGATACTCGTATACCAACTGGCGTGAAAGTCCTGTCGCCTTGGCTGCGGCAGCGGAAAGCCGAGAAGCAGGCAGAAGCTCAGCAAGCGCATCCAGCCAGCGGCGCTGCGTCTCGTCTAGGACAAGCGGCTGTTCAGGTGCCTCGTCAACCAAAATGACGTATTCCCCGCGCGGCTCATGCATCGCCGCCCATTGTTCAAGCTCGGCTGAATCAACCGCAACGATTGTCTCAAACTTCTTGGTGAGCTCTCGCGCAATCACAACACGCCTCCCTGAACCCAGCGCTTCTGCCAAATCCATCAGAAGCGGCACAATGCGGTGAGGAGCCTCGTAAAGCACAAAGGGATCAGCATAAGCTGCGAGCGACGCCAGTGCTGCGCGACGCGCCTTCGGCTGAGGCGGAACAAAGCCGACAAACCGAAAGCCATCGCCTAAAAGGCCGGCTGCCGACATTGCGGTTACTACGGCGCTAGCACCTGGAAGCGGGATCACACGCACGCCTGCCGCTCTCACGGCATCCACGACACGTGCACCTGGATCAGAAATAGCTGGAGTTCCTGCATCTGTGACCATCGCAACGCGCTCGCCTTGTGCGAGCATCGCAAGGATTTGCTCCGCGCCGTGGCGTTCGTTATGCTCACGAACAGATATAAGTCTGGGGGTCAGACCGAAGCGCTCCAGAACCTTTTTCGTCTCTCTAGTGTCCTCTGCAGCGACAGCATCTGCTCTGGCAAGAAGCCAAATCGCTCGCAGCGTAATGTCACCCAAATTGCCGATTGGCAATCCGACGACATAGAGCACCCCTTTAGGGAAATCCTGCTCGGGCAAACCCGCCGCCTTCATCAAGGCGTCATCAGACCAAAGTTCACTGTGGGAATTCATGCTGGTATCTCATCGAACCTTTGTTGTCCGCGCCATCTGCATAGCGCTCCTAACTTTACCCGTATTGTCCACTTCAGCCGCAACTATTGATGCAGCAGACAGTGCGGATGCCCTTGATGCTGCCGACGCTGCGGATGCCGCTGCGGCAGATGCCTCGCTTGCGGCTGCAACAGCAGCGTCCGTTCAGGAAGCACCGCTTGAACCAGTCGCAGTCGCTGCAAGCGGCCGTCCGCTGACCATCGCCATGCTGATGCCGGCTGACGGCTCTCCTTTCACCGCTGCCGCAAAAATTGTTGGCAACGGCCTCATGGCTGCAAGCAAAACCAGCCCTCGGCCGGCAACGATACTCCTTGTGGAATCTCCTGCTTCCGCAACGATTGACGAACAACTTGATGCCGCTATAGCCAATGGCGCTGACGTCGTAGTTGGCCCTCTCGAACGCAATGCCGTTGAAGCGCTAGCCTCGCGTCAGGATGTGCCTTTGCCTGTTGTAGCGCTTAACATCGTGCCAAGTCTGGCAGAAACAGCTTCTCCCAATCTCATCATGATGTCTGTTTCAACCGATGTTGAGGCGCGCTACATCGCTCAGCTAGCCGTGAAGGCGCTCCCTCCAATGACGCAATCTGGCGAACCACCAAAAATTCTGATTCTGACAACAGGCAAACCGTGGGAAAACCGCCTGCGCGACATCTATGAAGCCGTGCTCCGAACTGAAGGCGTTGGCTTCGACGTCATTCTCGTTGACGAAGACAAGCTAACAGACTTGCAGAAGCAGCTCGAGCCCAAGCTTTCAGCCGAAGCCTCTGAGCACTTTGCAAAGCTTCGCGCTGAAATCATGAAGGAAACAGCTGGAGACGTCCGCACACGCCGCTCCAAACTGCGCTCGCTTGATGCTCGTCGGCGTGCAGCTGTCGCTACAGGCGAACCCCCATATCAAGCTGCGCTTCTAACATTAGATGCCCAGACCGCCAGTCTCGTACGCAATCGTCTGCCTCGTCTTATGCGCGTCTGGGGCACTTCCGCATCCAATCCGGGAGATCCTCGCACTAGCTCGGCATCGTCTGCACTAACGTATGATCTCGACAACCTCGTCTTCTGCGAGAGCCCGCTCATTGTGCGCTATGACACAGCGAGTTTCGAAGCCCGTTTTGAAACGGCCATGCCATATTCCCTGGCAGCCAAGCGCCTGTTCGCTCTTGGCGCTGACGCTTACGAAATCGCTCAACAGTGGTCGACAAACCGACAAATCATCCAATATCACGGAGAAACCGGCCAGCTATCCCTGGACCGAAAAGCATCTGCGCTGGTAAACCGCACGCCACAGACCATCATTGTCAAAGGCGGCTATTTAATCGAAGTGCCAGAAAAGCAGGCTTCTCAGACCAAGATTCCAAAGATCAATCCGCCCAAACCGATTGAAGTCACGCCCAGAGTGCCTGTCGACGAAGTCTTCACTGACGTGCGACGCACAAACGTTAAGGAACTCGTCGTAGATCCACAATTAGAAGAGCCACTGCCGACGCCGCCGATTAAGCCGCTGCCTCAACCTGCCTCGGCGCCAGCAGCTGAACGGGCGGCTCCTGGTCTTCCGCTGCCGGACGAAGCCAAAGAACCTGCCCCTTAAGCAGCTCGCAAGCAGACCAATCAGCACGTGCAATACCAACAGAAATCGGATAGGGGTGAGGACTTTTGGTCCTCAGCCCCTTCCACACCACCCACCG
>CAJKSP010000081.1 GCA_905202595.1 uncultured Sutterella sp. | reverse complement strand
GCGCCTGTTTGTCATTGATCCTGCGCTTTTTCATGGGGGCGCCGCTCGGCGCCCGCTGCTGTCATGGCTGTCATTCTTCAAGTTACCGATCTTCATGTTGAGCCCAAGGGCAAGCTGGCCTACGGCGCTGCCGACACCTGCAGGCTTCTCGATCAGATAGCCCCCTGGCTCGAGCGCGCCGCCGCCAAGTGCGATGCCGTCGTCGTGACGGGCGACATTGCCTGCGACGGCAACGAGGAAGCCTATGCCCACGTCGCCCGGATCTTCTCGTGCCTTCAGGCGCCCGTGCGCATGATCCCGGGGAATCATGACCGACGCGCAGGCTTCATGAAGATGCTCGGGGAATTCATCGACCAGCAATGGTCGCCCGAGCGCCTCGATCAGACGCTGGAGCTTCCTGACGCGAGGCTCTTCCTGCTCGACACCCTTCAGCCCGGCTGCCACTGGGGTGCGCTCCCTGACGTCGTGCTGGATCGCCTTGAAGAAGAGATTTCAGCGGCCGAGGCTGCTGGAAAGGCGGCCATCGTCTTCACGCACCACACGCCGGTTCACTGCGGCATGGGCAAGATGGACGAACCCTTCGGCGGACGCGAGGCGCTTCGCGGCATATTCGAGCGCCATCCTGCCGCCCGTCTGGCCACCGGCCACATGCACCGCGCGCTGGCGCAGCGCTTCGGGGGTGCGTCGCTCGTGACGGCGCCCTCGGTGTCGGTGCCGATCTACATCGACCTCAGCGCCGGCGGCGGAGACGAATTTCTTCTTGAAACCCCGGGCTTTGCGCTTCACCACCTGATGCCCGACGGCTGGACGACGTTTTTCGGTCAGATCCCCGTGCAGATGAGCTTTGCCGGACCCTATTCCTTCAAGGGAGCGGTGAATCCGACTTAAAGCGCTGCAAGGCGCTGTTTTCAAGGCGTGTCGCTGCTTGCAGGATGATCGTTGCCTGCAACAGCGGTACGCCTTTTTTGTCTTCGTGCGCTTGATCATCTTCCTGTATTCCAGCGTCAGTAGGAAGCTTGGGCAGTACGTTGTGAGAGTGCAACGCACGGATTTTTAAGGGGTGCAGATGGGAGGGTGCGTTGCATGGGTTGACGCTTGAGATTGTTGCTGAAACAGCCACAAGTTAATGCAGGAGCTTAAAAGACAGTTTTGCGTAACCTTAGTATAAACACTACCCCCCCCCCCTTAGCATATCAATACAGTCGAACTCGTGCTTTTGCACGGCACGCGGCTTGTTGGCGCGTGCTCGAGAAGAATTTCTTGGAGTTCTACGAATGAAGACAAATCAGAAGACAGTCCTGCAGCGCACGATGATCGCTGCGGCGATTGCCGCCCTTTCGGCCGGTGCGTTTGCGGCTGATACTCAGTGGAAGGATCCCGAAGGCGTTACCGTCGTCTCTTCTCCCCTTTCTTCTTGGGACGATCTAAAAGACAACAATGCATTCAAACTCGAAAAGGGTACAGCATCTTTTGTTTCGACAGAAGAAAGCAAGGTCTTCGAAGGCAACATGTGGGTGACGGGCGCTAAGGCGGGAACGCAAGCGACTGGCATTTGGGTTGCCCCCGAAGCTGATGGCGACAAAGTCGTTGTTTCAAATAAAGGCGCCATCTATGTAACGGCGACGGACAGCGCTTCTTCGTATTCGCAGCGCGCCATGATGTCGGCCAACGGCGCGACAGTTCAGAATGACGGCCTCATCGTTGCTAAGAATGCTTACGGCATGACCGTTGGCAACAAGAACGTGACTGCTGGCCACATCATCAACAATGGCCGCATTTATGTTGAGACGCAGGGCGCTGCCATTGAACTTGGCGGTGCATCAGACTCTACGGCAGTCAACAATGGCCAGATTTATGTTGCTGCTCCGGTTAAGAACAATGATGGGACGTGGGCTCATGGCGTTCTAATGCAGGCATCGAATCAAGATGCTTCGTTTGAATTTACGAATGCTGGTCTGATTCAGGCTGACGAAGGAGCATCTGCCATTGAAATCAAGAATGGTTCTAAGGGCGAGAAAACGTCGGCCACGGTTAATCTCATTCAGGGATCTAGCATCCATGGCGTCATCAACGTTTCTGCTACGGGTTTGACGACTTTCAACGTCAAGAACGTGACGGATACTCTTGATCTGGCTGTAGCTAAAACTGCTGGCACGTTCAAGCTCAACGTGACTGATGGTTCGAACCTCACGCTGAATGACGGTAATAGCTCGAAAATTGATTCCGTTACGGTCGAGAACGCCCGCCTGAATGCTTCGATTTGGGGCGACTACAAAAACGCCAAAGGTGAACAGACAGCCGATAACACCTTCAAGTCGGTGACGGTCAACGAAGGCGGCATCTTCAACGTTACGAAGCTCAACTCCGTGTGGAATGATCCGGCTACTGCAGCAGACGAATCCTCCGTTGACGGTGCGGCTAAGAATCAGCTCCTCATCAAAGAAGCTGACTACGAGCTGAATGGCGGTTCGTTATATGCAGCCGGTTCGAACTTCGACGGACATTTGAAGATCGGTACTATCTCGAAGGCGGCTTCTCTTACGATCACGAACGGCAACTACGCTTTCTCGACGGTTATGTTTGGCGCGTCGGGAGAAACAGAAGCGACTGCGAACAACAAGCTGACCATCAACGGCGGATCGCTGTCGGTTGCTGACTATGATGCAACTTGGGGTGCAACAGATGTTGTCGGAGGCCAGCTGACAATCGGCACGCTTACTCTTCAGAACACACCTCGTGGTCAGTTTACTGTTGGAAAAGACGGTATCCTGACGATCAACGAAGCCATTAAGGCCGATGAGTCGGCAGCTGGCTACATAAAGATCGACGGCACTCTGCGTGCCGATGCTTCTCTTCTTTTCAAGAATGAAGAGGAAACGTATTCTGCAACCGATGCAGCAAAAGTGTTTGACGGCGCAGACACTGGCGTTGCCGAACTGACAGGCATTCACACCTTTACCAAGGCGCAGTATGACGCCATGGATGGTGCGTTGAACGCCTTCGATCTCGTTCTCGTCGACGGCACAATGTCCGATGCTGACGACTACGACCTGAGCCAACTCACGGGTTATGGCGCTCTCAACAACGTCATTGCTGTTGAGGCTGAGCAGGCGGATGCTACTTCTGCTTCTGCGGAACTGACTGGCGATGTCGGTGTTGCAGGGCTCAAGGTTGGCGCTGAAACCAAAACAGTCACCATCAATACGGAGGGCAACGAACTCCTTATCGCCGGCAACGGAGGGAACCTCATCAGCGGCGCTGATGTCGAAAACCTCACTGTTACGGGCGATCTTCAGCTCGGCTATGACGCAGCCTCCAGCGGCATTGTGAATGCAGGTACTTTAACTGCTACGGATCTCGACGTTGTTGGTTCTTACAAGGCCACAAATGTTGAAGTAACCAACGAAGCCACGATTAGCGGTTCGCTCACTGCAGCTTCGCTGGCAGGAGGTGAATATACGGTACAAGATGGCGGCAAACTGGCATTCGATGTTACTAATGCCGCTGTGACAGCAGAAGCCGGATCGACGGTTGTCTTCGGAAAGGCCCAGCCGCAGCCGGAAGCTCGTGCAGTTTCTCTGCAGCCGCAAATCGCTTCTGGCATTACACATATCAATGTTGGTGCCGTAGGTACGACGAATGCTGCGATGGATGAAGTTACCTTCGCCGCCGCTTATGCCGACAAGGGTTATGACGCTGCCAAGATGGCTGGACTCTATGTCGACTCGTCTGTCGTTCTTGGCGAGGGTGCCACTCTCCGGACTGCTTCTTCTAAAGGAGAGAACGGCATTCGTTTGAATACTGCGTTTGCAGTAATCAATGCCAATGCTTTCTCCACTGGCGGCGATCCGGTCTTCCATGCTGACGATCTTGGCATTGCTGGCTCAACCATCTATTTGGACGGCCTTCGCTCTGAAAAGACGATTACGTTCTTTGATGGCAAGATGAGCGAGACAGATATCGGTGCTGGCAATGGCGCTCTGAAAGACTCGAACGTCTTCCTTGCTGGCAAGCTGGCGCTCAATGAGGATCAAACTGCGACTGAATTGCAGATTGCCTATCAGGCAACGGGCACGGAAGTCGATGACTATCTGCCGAATCTGCTGCGTGAAGGCGGCGACGCCGGTCTGCAGAATCTTTATGCAGCCATCGGCAACGTCGACGGTCCGTTCGTTTCGAATGGCAAGTTGACGAATGAAGGCGTGCAGGCTTCGAATGAAGTGGCTGCCATGCCTGTCACGGCCGGCACCTACAACGTCGCCTACGACGCGGCCGAACAG
>CAJKSP010000080.1 GCA_905202595.1 uncultured Sutterella sp. | reverse complement strand
ATTGAAGAAACCAAGATGACGGACGACGCCTTCCCGGCCGAAGCTTTTGCTGAACGAGGCTTTTGGTGCCGATTTGCCGGTCAGCGCACCTATAACGGCGTAGCCGTCATCGGCCGCCGATCCCGCTTTGCAGAGCCCTCGGCCTTCATTTCCGGCATTCCCGGCTATCCAGACGATCAAAAGCGCTTTCTGGCACTTGACCTGCTGCCGGCTGACGCATCGGATGCCTGGTCAGGAGCGCCCATCCGCTTCTGCTGCGGGTACTTCCCCAACGGCATGGCCGTCGGCAGCAGCAAGTACCTCTACAAGCTGGACTGGCTTGCCGCCCTATCCCGAACGCTTCGCGCGATGCTTGCAGAGAATCCCCGCCTCGTCATCGGCGGCGACTACAACATTGCACCAGAAGACCGCGACCTCTGGAATCCTGCCGCCTGGGCCGGACAGACGCCCTGCTCTGCACCTGAACGCGAAGCCTTCAGGCGGCTGCTGTCTCTAGGCCTCTCCGACAGCTTCCGGCTCTTTGAAGAACCGGCAGAAAGCTATTCCTGGTGGGACTACCGACAATCCGGCTTTGAAAAGAACCACGGCATGCGCATCGACATGCTCCTTGTCTCCGAGACACTGAAGCCTTGGGTGGCGAACGCAGCCATCGATGCCGGTCCTCGCGCCAATCCGCAGCCTTCTGATCATGCCCCTGTGCTCGTCGACCTGGAGGTGCCGCCCGAAGCATAGGGGGTAGCCGATAAAGCGTTTCATCGCTTCAGTCGATTAGAGACGAAAGTCGGCCAAACAGACTTTTGATCCAGCTTCTTCATCTCGATTTGTCGCTATGCGCCGCATCTTCACGCAGCTTCCCTACTTCATTCCAGAGGATCCGGCTTTCATCCGCGAGCTTTTTCTACAGCGCGGCATGCGCCGCACTATCGCGCGAGGCGAAGCGCTTAAGCGAGGCGGCGACCGCCTGAAGCTGTTTCTTCTTGAAGAAGGACTCTGTGCCTACTATGCCGGCGTAGGCTTCGGCCGGCCGACCATCCTTGCTGTTATTCTTCCGGGTCGAACGATGGGCGACTTGTCGGCATCAGCCAAGATTCCCTGCAATGTCTACACCGCTGCGCTCATGCCGAGCCGCGTCATAGAAATGCCAGCTACAGCGCTTTACGAGGCCTTTCAGCAGCACCCGGAGCTGGCAGAAGAGCAGCTTGCAAACGTCATTAAAAAAGAAGAGTCGCTGCTTGAAGGCATGGTGGCCAATTTCACGCGGCCGCCTGCCGAACGCGTTGCCGTCTTTGCCAAAGCGCTCATTCGAACCGCGCATGTTGCGTCAGACAAGGATGGCTGGTTCCCGCTGCCGTTGCTCATTTCGGCACAAGTAATCGGAGAAGCAGTGAACCTCAATCGCGTCAGCGTAGCCAAGATTATCGCCCGCTGGTTAAAAACGGGATTAGCAAAAAGAGAACGAAAACGTCTTATTTTATCACCTAAACTGCTAGAACCAATTGATGACTGGATTGAAAATCCTGAAAGTAATTATTTTCTTAATCTAAAATACAATTTAATAACACATTAAGTTGATCAACAACTATCATGGCATACACACTTATCAAAGCCTATAAAAAATCTGCCGCTTGCACTATACCGTTATAAAATGCAGCACAAATACTGTCATAATCTTCCCAAGCATACGTTGTCAAAGAAAGCCAGATAATAGCGTGAAGAGCCTTAATTTTATCCCGTGAAACATTGCCAATAGATTCAAAGAAATAATCCTTTGTATCCTCCCAGTTATTCGACTTTATGGCCAATTCCACAGCTTTTTCATTAATTCGTAGCGAGAAATGTTTGCGATTAAATTGGTCATAATTTCCGATTATTGAATAGTACAATTTTGCCCAATCATAATCAACATCACCATATAGTTTCGTTTTCCCAAAATATCCCCTAGGATCAATAAAGACCACTTTCTGATTTAATCGATCATAGAGAATATTTGAGAAAGTGCAATCCCCATGAATAAGCTTAAATTCAGAAGGATAAACCGAATTTAATGCTTCATTGAAAGCATTTTCATCAAAGAGTACATTTCTATAATATCGTCCATTTATTTTTATAAATTCATCCCGAGCAAAAGGAATTAATCCTTCAACTTTTTTGAGACGAGCAAAAGTCTTATTTATATAATTTTCATCCAAATCCGATTTATTAGACCGAACACCTGGCTCTAACTCATGCAAAACCAATAGTCCCCGAATAATAGAATCCAAAATTGCCTTTTTCTCACTATAGGTCAAATATTCATATTCCCATACATTCTTCCCCCGAACTCTTTCCATAATAAGAGGTTCATATGAATAAATTCGAGGAATATATGAAAAACCTAACCCTTGAACGTGTTTGTACCATGCGATTTCATCTTCCGCAATTTTCTTTCCTTGCTCATCAATTCCACGCTTTGTAACGGTTTCAGCATTAATTTGTACTTCATTAAACGGCCGACAAATTGCAGGAACATTAATTTGTTCAAAAGCTGCAACTGTACCAATTTCATATACATGATCCAAATAAAATGTATCAAATCTCAACTTCTTTTGATTCAACCAAGGTACTAAAGCTCCATCAGTAGGTATATCGACCAACTCTTGCTTATTTCTAAAAACAAAAAAGCCAGCAACCCCCGTTGAAGAACTCGCTTCATGAACAAATGAGCCTTCCTTAAAACTGTCAAGGGACAAAACTAATTACCCCTCTAGGGGACAAAACTAGTTGCCCCCTCAACCGGCGGCGGAGCATCCGCCGCCGGCTTATTTAATGGGTCGGTTCAAGATGTCGACGCAGCTGACATTCATGCAGACGATAGCTGTCTCCTTGAATGATCAACGGGATGCTGTGGTGCAGCAGCCGATCCAGGACAGCCTGGGCTGCAGCTGTGTCGCCGAAAATTAAATCCCATTCTCGAGGCGGTCTATTGCTCGTCACGATGATGCTTTTTTTCTCATAGCGTCGATTCACCAGTTGAAAAAGTAAATGTCCTTCCGTCGGCAGCAACGGCGAAAAGCCAAGTTCATCAATGATGAGCAGCTTGGGTTTGCAAACCTCCTTCAGCTTCTCTTCCAATGTGCCGTCTTTTTCAGACTTCCTAAGAATTTCAATTAGATCGGCAGCCGTATAAAAGCGGACAGACAAGCCTTTTCTGACAGCTTCAACGCCAAGGCCGATGGCGATGTGCGTTTTCCCGACTCCCGGCGGACCCATCAACACCACGTTCTCGCCTGCGCTGACCCAATCGAGGGTGCACAGCTCGCGGAAAACGCCTGGATCAAGCGATGGCTGAAACGCTGCATCAAACGTGCTCAGCTCTTTAATGACAGGAAAGTGAGCAGCCATGAGCCATAGACGGAAGCGATTGGCATCACGCTGCTTTACTTCCTGCTCAAAGAAATACTTCAGCGTCTCTCGCGGCGTCATGCTGGCCGATACGGCGTTCTCCAACAGCTCCCGCAGGTGATCTCGGATAAACGTCAGCTTGAGCCGCGATGCGCTGGCCACAAGCTCCTGATCTATTTCTCTCAAGCTCATCAGAAATCCCCCAAAATGGCTTCGTAGGCCTGCACAGGCCTTTTAAGGGAATCCGGGCTTTGGCGATAGCGAGTCCATTCGCTGCTTTGCCGGCATTGTTGGAGACGTTTTTCGAACACATCGTCATAGCGCTCACTTGACGCAGGCTGCTGTCGGCGGGAATATGCGTCTCGGGCTCTGTCCAACTTGATGATAGTTTGCTGACCAAAACGGACATCGATGCTGTTTCCGCACATAAAGAGCTCGACAGTCCTGTTCCGGAAGCCGTCCGGTACGCGGTAGTAGCGATTTTCAACGCGGACAAGCCCATTTCGATCTACCTTGCGATGCAAATGAATGCCGCAGTACAAGGGCGGCTGGCTGAGCGGCTTCATGGCCTCTTTTTCTACAAGCCAGCGTTCGGAAGGGCGCTGTTTAAAGTGAGACAGCATGCGTTCATCGGCAACCGTGCGGCACCACTTGAGAAGCCAGGCATTCAGCGACTCCATCGAAGGAGTTTCGAAGTTGACTAACGCATTGTGTTTGACGTAGGAAACAGCCCTTTCTACCTTGCCTTTCGACCTGGGTTTCCTGATTGCCGTTACTGACGGCGTAACGTCGTAGTGCTTGCACAGCGCTTCGTACGAAGCTGTGAAGCGTACAGCCTGTCCGGCTGCCCGATAAGCCACCAGCGAGCGAGTGTTGTCGCTCACAATTTCGCAAGGCAGACCTCCGAAATAGCGGAAAGCCTCTTCGATGCCGTTGAGCCAGGCTTCCTGAGTTTCATGCTCATACGCCTTAACGAAAATGCGGCGTGAAAAGCCAAGAATTCCCACGAAAAAATGCACGCGGATAGGCTTGCCGGCCATCGTGACATCGATTTCACCGAAGTCAATCTGCATTTGTGCGCCAGGTGCGGTTTCGAAACGTTCCGTAACCGGGGAGTGGATGAAGCGGCATGCGCATCGAATGTCTCTGGCAAAGCGATTAAACATTTTGGCGTGGATCTCTTGCCCGTAAATCTCTTTGAGACG
>CAJKSP010000079.1 GCA_905202595.1 uncultured Sutterella sp. | reverse complement strand
CAGCTGGGCTGCGCGCATGAAGCTCTCTTCGCGGCTCGTCTTCACGATCTTCTGGCGCCTGCTCGTCTATGCGCCGATCTGCCACTGGGTCTGGGCGTCTGACGGCGTCTTCTTCAAGATGGGCGCGCTCGACTACGCCGGCGGCACGGTCGTGCACATCAACGCCGGCATTGCCGGCCTCGTCGGCTGCCTCATGCTCGGCAAGCGCCGCGGCTACGGCACGCAGGCGCTCGCGCCGGCGAATCTCTCGCTCGCCATGGTCGGCGCGTCGATTCTCTGGTTCGGCTGGATGGGCTTCAACGGCGGCTCGGGCCTCGCCGCGAACAGCCGCGCAGCTATGGCGATCATATGCACGCAGATTGCCGCCGCTGCCGGCGCACTGAGCTGGATGGCCGCTGAATGGACGAAGCGCGGCAAGCCCTCGCTCCTCGGCCTCATTTCCGGCGCTGTGGCCGGCCTCGTCGCCGTGACCCCGGGCTCCGGCTTCGTGCTGCCGGGCGCAGCGGCCGCGATCGGCTTCATCGCCGGCGGCGCCTGCTTCTACTCCGTCTCCGTCATCAAGGCGCGCCTCGGCTATGACGACTCGCTCGACGCCTTCGGCGTTCACGGCGTGGGCGGCATCATCGGCGCGCTGCTGACGGGCGTCTTTGCAACGAGCTCCGTCACGGGCTCGCCGCTGCCCTCCATGGGCGAGCAGCTTTGGATTCAGCTGCTCTCCGTTCTCGCCACGCTCGCCTACGGCGGCGTCATGAGCTTCATCATCCTCTGGATCATCCACAAGACGATGGGCCTGCGCGTGGCGAACGAAGACGAGCTTGCCGGCCTTGACCTTTCGGTCCACGGCGAACGCATTGAATAGCAGGCCAGCTGCTGCTTCGTAGGAAAGCCGGTCCCCGCACCTCAGTGCAGGGACCGGCTTTTTTTGTCCGAGCGCTCGCCGATTTCCCTTATTACCCCCTTATACTGTAGGGGTTTTCCCTTAAATACTTGAGCTCAGGCTTTGAAGGGATCGGAAGCCGCATGCCCTGCGCTAGGATTGCCTTGCGGCGTTTGCACCGCAGGCGATCCCCCTGCCTGTCGGGCATGCGCCGCCTCGCCACCAGAGGTACACCAAAAATGAACAAATCGAGCCGACCGCCGGAAAGCGGCTGCTCGACGATCGTCGTCGGGCGCCATTTCTCCAAGTCAGGGCGCGTCCTCATCGGCCACAACGAAGACAACGGCGGACCCGTCGTCACCTCGCAGTACTGGGTGCCCGCACAAACCTGGAGGCCGGGCGCCAAAGTGCGCTATGAGCCGGATTCGGCCGAACTGGCGAGAGCGCCGCGCACGCTGGGATTCTGGTGGTGCCAGACGCTGGTGCCCGGCGGCACGAGCTGGTCGGATCTCTTTTTGAACGAAGCCGGCGTTGCCGTCGTCTCGAACAGCTGCAACGACACCTTCGAGAAAAATGAGCCGCTCTCTGAAGGCGGCATCGGCTATGCCGTTCGCCGGCTCGCCGCCGAACGCGCCAGAACGGCGCGCGAGGCCGTGGACATCGCCGTGCGGCTCGCCTCAGCCTACGGGTACCGCGATGAAGGCCGCACCTACACCTTCGCCGACAGCCGCGAAGCCTGGCAGGTTTTTCTGCTTCACGGCCGGCGCTGGTGCGCGCGCCGCGTGCAGGACGATGAAGTCGTCTACACCTCAAACGCCTTTTCGCTTGATTCGCTCGAAGGCGTGCCGCCTGAGGACATCCGCTGCTCGCCGGACCTGCTGACGCACATTCCTGCCGAAGCGCCCGACGGCGAAGCCGGCCGGCCCTTCAGCTTCCGGCGCCGCTATCAGCCGGCCAGACGGCGCGAAGCGGCCTGGAACTTCCGGCGGAGCGCCCGCGCGCTCGAGATTCTCGGCGGCATCCGCTGCGAATCGCCTGACGACGTGCCCTATGCCTTCCGCCCGACCAAGCGCCTCTCGCCCGAAGATCTGATGCTCGCGCTTGCCGACCATGACGCGCCGCAGGCGCAAGCGGGCGAGCGTCCGGCTGCGCACCTGCATGAATCGATGCAGGACATCTGCAACCTCGGCACCTTTGCGTCCGTCGTCTTCGAGCTGCATTCCGAGCCGCTGCGCACGCGGGGCTGGTTCGCGCCCGGACGGCCCTGCTCGATCCCCTTCATCCCGTTCCGCCCGCTTGCCGGTCCGGCGCCAGCCTGCGCCTTCATGACGCCGGAAGAAGCGCTCGCCGCGCAGTTCAATCCGCCCGCCGACATTTTTTCCCGCGATGCAAAGTGGGCCTCGGCGCGCTCGACAGCCTGGGCGTTCCTGGATGCGCAGGATGCCGCAGAATGGAGCGGCAGCCTTTCCGTCGCCCGCGCCAAGCGCCTTGCTGAAGTGCGCGGCAATGACCTTGAAGCGCCGTTCGTCGGCCGAGTCATTCCGCCGATTGACGCGCTCAAGCGCCTCAACGCCATGGCATGGGCCGATGCCGCCGCCCGCATGACGGCGGCTGCGCGGGAAGCCGCTCAGATCCACGTGCTCTGCGCCGAATTTAAAAGCGGCAAGCTCGTTCTGCATGCACGCGCCGGCGGCCTCAACCCCGACGACATCGAACTGAGCTCGATCGAAGCCGGCATTCCCTGGCCGACGCCGGATGTGGAGCCGCAGCCCCGAGTCGCCTGCGAAGCCTTCAAGCGGCTGACGACGCCGGCCGCGGCGGGCTCGGAAGGCTCAGCGGGCGGCAGCGACGCCTTCGAATGCATCTTCCCCGCCGATGCAATCCTGAAAGCGCTTCCCCTGGGCCAGCAGGTCTGCTGGATCCGCCTCTGCGCACAGGACCGCGCTTATGCCGGACGCATTCTCATTGAGCGTCCCGAGCCCTAAGCACGGCGAATGCGGCAGGCAGCCTGATGCGGATCGGGCTGCCGCCCTGCCGCTTCTTGAGGAACGCCCGATTCTCTCCGGCGACCGTAAATTCTTAAGCGAATCTGACGAAGCGCAAGACTTCTGCGAATCCTGACGGCGCCTGCGCCCGCGCCTGCATTTTCCGCGCTATCTTCGCTCCCAACCCCAGCGTCCTGACGCAGAAAGCTTTCGTAGAACACCACAAGCGTCGGCGGCGCGTTTATCTCTTTTTCCCCGGAGACCTTCATCATGAACCGCATCGCTGCCATTGCCGCTTCGATCTTCATGGGCGCGCTCCTCGCCGCACAAGCTTCTGCCGCTGACTTCGGCGCTGACCGCCACATCGCGCGCGGCCTCAAGTGCGAGTCCTGCCACGGCCCCAACATGGATCCGAAGAATCCGACCTATCCGGATCAGGAAGCCTGCCTCAAGTGCCACAACCGCGAAGACATTGCTTCGAAGACGAAGCAGCTCAACCCGAATCCGCATACGGCGCCGCACAACAACGACTGCACGCTCTGCCATCTGCAGCATGAGCCGGAAGAAAACTACTGCGCTCAGTGCCACCAGTTCGACTGGAAGATGAAGGCTCGCTAAGCAGTCTTGCATGTCAAAAGGATATCCTTCTTTCTAGAAGAAGGATATCCTTAGACAGAATGCGTCACGGACAAGGACAGCTATTTAGCTGTCCTTATTTTTTATTGCAACTTTTGCACTCCTTAGATTCACAAAACAAAAAAATCAATCTTGCAACATCTGCCTCCCATTAAAAAGACCAAAAATTAATCGACCGTTTGGAAACATCCCTAAATAACATCTAAATTTTTATTTTATAACCCATTATATTTTATAACCCATTATTAATCAGAATTAATACCCCACGTTGCACTCAATGCATTCAAAGAGACCGTCAGCATAAAAAGCTTCTTCAGCCTACATATTCCACCCACGAGAATCAGAATCAATTTTTATCCTCGATCAATCTCTTCCTGCAAAATCAAGAAGCTGTTAGTCGAAATATCTGTTAAAAAATCTTCTGATGCCAGACTAGTTCTGCTTGAAGTAAGCAATGCCGGCCAGCCTCTCCAGATGAACAGCAGCCTCCCCATGGATGAAAAGCTGGAAAATATAAAACACCATACCCTCTTGAATATATCCTCCACCCAAAGCCATGGCATGAGCTTGCTGATCGTTCAGTCAATCCTGAAAGCACATCATGGCGAGCTACATTACAAGGCCAACAATGGCAGAATCGTCTTTACTGCAGCTCTGCCTGTATCAGAAGATCCGATAGAAAGTCGGGGGCCAGCACCTTCCTCGGAATAAAGGCACCAACCCCCGACTAAAAGAGAACCCTAACGATTCCAGGAATTTTAAGAATTGGATGGTTCAGCCTATTCCAAAACCAGGCTCCTCTCTTGAATGGCCTCTTACAGGAACTCAATAGAGTTGCCCAATCCTAAATAGCCTTTACCCTCCAACAGCAACACACGATAAATTCCCTTTTATTTATGAACTGATCCTGTCAATCATTCCAGGATCAGTTCATTGCTACGCGTTAATGATTTACGCCTCAGGCACGTTTTTCCTGACCAGCATTAATGCCTGCGATTTGACCATAAACAAAGCAGTCGAGCAGTGCATTGCCGCCAACGCGATTCGTGCCATGGATGCCGCCGGTAATTTCTCCGACCGCATAAAGGCGAGGAATCACACTGCCCTGCCAATCAAGTACCTGCGCCTTGGTATTGCAGGACAGACCTCCCATCGTATGGTGAACAGTCATGCCCGTGTAGCAGGCCCAGAAAGGACCGTGCTCGATTTTCTTAATGAGATTGCGGGGATCTTTGCCAAAATCTTCATCCTTGCCCTTGTCAACAAAGCTGTTGTAACGAGCAACGCCCTTCTCGAGACCTTCAGGATCAACTCCCATCTTGACTGCGATTTCCTTAAGCGTCGGCGCAGTCCATGCCTCGTTGATCTTGATGCCCTCTTCGACAGACTTGTGAACAGCTGAGTTGTACTTCTGTTGACATCCTCTCCGCCCTGAAGGGCGGAGATTCCCTACTGAGCCGTCATGCAGC
>CAJKSP010000078.1 GCA_905202595.1 uncultured Sutterella sp. | reverse complement strand
CTTGCCGCCGTCGCCGCCGCCGAGGGCGGCGGTTTCGCGGGCGCGCCGTCCTCTGCCGGAACGGGGGCCGCTGCCGGCGCGGCGGCGCTTCTGGCGCTCGCCGCCTATGCAGCGGCGGCCGGCTTGTCGGCAGGGGCGCAGCCTTCTCTCATGCGTCTTCTCTGCGGCGAATTCGCCGCGCCCTTCTGGGCCGGCGTCGTCGGCGCAGGGGTCGTGCTGCCGGCGGCGCTCTCCTTCGTCGACCGCACGGGACGCGGGGGAGCCGCGGCGCTGCTCGCTCTTCTTTCGGCGGCCGGCGCGCTCTTCGCCTCCGGCCTCTGGCAGCTTCTCATCATGCAGCTTGGCTGACAGCTCGAGCCGCCTTTCCTCTTTTCTGCGGAAAGGCGGCTTTTCCCAAGGCCTTTCGGCCGGAACGCTCGGCGTCCGGCGGAGAATTCTTCGGAAAAGCCGCTCTGCAAGGCGGGGTCGAATTTGCTTCGCCCCCGGCTTCGCAGGCACAGAACACACCCCTTTCACCATAAGGACCCAAACGCTATGAACGACCAGGACTTCCGCGAGCTGCTTGAAGGCAGGCTTCAGCTGTATCGGCTGCTGAGCCGGCTCTACATCGTCGAGGTCGACGATGCGCTCTGGGCGTCGCTCAAAGGCATGCATTTTCCGGAATCGGCCGACGAGCCGCACATGGCGGAGGGCTGGCGGCGCCTCGCCGCCTACATCGCCGAAGGGCACGGCGAGAATCCCGTTGAGGAGCTCGCCGTCGACTATGCGCGCATCTTTTTAAGCGCCGGCGTTTCGTCTGGCGCGGCCTATCCGATCGAGTCCGTCTATACGAGTCCGGAGCATCTCGTGATGCAGGACGCCTGGGAAGCGGTCTGCGGCATCTACCGCGCCAACGGCTTCGGCAAGCGCGAAGGCGTCGACGTGCATGAGGATCAGCTCGGGCTCGAGCTCGACTTCATGGCCGTCATGACTGAACGCGCGCTCACGGCCCTCGAGAAGGGGAGCTGCGAGGCGCTTTTGAAGAATCTGGAAGTGCAGAAGTCCTTCCTCGAATCGCATCTTCTCAACTGGATCCATCACTTTGCCGAGGACGTGCGCAACTGTCCCGGCACGGACTTCTACAAGGCCGTGTCGCTCGTGACGGAAGGCTTCCTCGAGATGGACCGCAGCATGCTCGAGGAGGCGGCCGCTGAAGCCGCGAAGGCGGCGGACGCGAAGAAGGCGTGACGCGCCGGCAGGCGCGGGGCCGGCTGGACGGGATTTGCCGGCGCTGCACCTCGGGGCAGCCGTCGCGGCGTTGATTTTTGAGAGCGAGGCAGAGCCGCCATGGATAAGCAGAAGACAAACCCTGTTCGGCCGGAGGCTGCGCCAGAGGGCGGGCCGCGGCCGGTCATCGGCCGCCGCAAGGCGATTGCCGGCGCAGCGGGCGTCGCCGGCCTCTTTGCGCTCGGCGCCTGGGCCAAGGCCGACATCGAGTCGGCGTCGCGCCGCGAAGAGGCGGCCGCGCTCGTGCGCCCGCCGGGAAGCCGCGAAGAGGAGGCGTTTCTCGCGCTCTGCCTTCGCTGCGACCGTTGCCGCAGCGTCTGCCATACGGGCGTGATCGGCGCGGCGGACTGGTCGCAGGGACTTCTCCGCATGCGCACCCCCGTTCTCGACTTCCGCCTCGGACGCTGCGACTTCTGCGGCAAGTGCGCGGAAGTCTGCCCCACAGGCGCGATCGAGCCCTTCGACAAGGAGACGGCGAAGGCAGGGCGCGCCGAGCTGACCGAGCGCTGCATTGCGCTGCGAACCGGCGCCTGCCGCGTCTGCCATGAAAAGTGCCCCTACGACGCGATTTCTCTCAATGCGCAGAACATTCCGGTGATCGATCCGGATGCCTGCAACGGCTGCGGGCTCTGCGAAGAGGTCTGCCCCGCAAACGTCTTTCAGTCGTACCGCACAGGGCTGGACCGCGGCATCGTTGTGCGTCCGGTCGGCCGCACGCGCGGGCGCGGCTATGAGCCCGAAAAGAAGGAGGGCGAAGCATGAAGTTCCGGCGCTATCGGGCGCTTGCCGCGCTCGTCTTTGTTCTTCTCGCGGCGGCGGGCCTCGTCTGGCATACGGGCTGGGGCACGGCTTCGAGCTTCGGCATCGCCGACATTGCCGCCGTCTGTCCGCTCGGCAGCCTCGAAGCGATGCTCGCCGAGAAGACGCTGCTGCCGCGAGCGCTGGCAGCGCTCGCGGTCTTTATCCTGGCGGCGGCGCTCCTCGGGCGCTTCTTCTGCGGCTGGCTCTGCCCGATTCCCTGGGCGGGCAAGCTCGCCTCGCTCTTCAGGCGCCGCCGTCCCCGCAGCCTCGCTGCCGCGCCGGTCGAATCAGGCCGCGCGGCGCCAGCGGCTGAATCGGCCTGCGCTTCAGGGGCGGCTACGGCTTCGCAGCCGAGCGCGGCCGCCTCGGCCTGCGCCGCCTGCAGCCTCTCCGCCTCTGCTTGCCGCAGCGCGTCCTGCGCGTCCGGCGCCAACGAGGCGCCCTCGGGCGCCGCAGAAAAGACGCCCTACGTCATTCTCGGCGGCGCGCTGGCCTCAAGCGCTGTCTTCGGCTTTCCGGTCTTCTGCCTCGTCTGTCCGGTGGGCCTCTTCTTTGCGCTTGTGATCGCGCTCTGGCGGCTCTTTGAATTCAACGAAACGAACTGGTCAATCCTCTGGTTTGCAGCCTTTCTCATCCTCGAGCTCTTCGTGCTGCGCCGCTGGTGCCACCGGTTCTGTCCGCTCGGGGCGCTCATGACGATTGCGGCGCGCCTCAACCGAACGCTGCGTCCGAAGGCGTCCGAGGCGCTCTGCACGCGGCATGCCCGCGGCACGGACTGCCATGCCTGCCGGGACGCCTGCCCCGAGGGCATTGACCCGGCAGCCGCCGCATCGGGACAGAGCCCCTGGCTCCTGGCCCGATGCACGAAGTGCGGCGCCTGCGCCGCCGCCTGCCCGTCGTCGGCCATTCGCTTCCCGTTCCTCGCGAAGGCGGGGGAGGAGAAAGCGGGCGGCGCGCGCGTCATTCCGATTGCTGACGCTCCTGCGGCGGCATCGCGCGCTGCGGCTTCGTCAGATCCTGCGCCGGCGCTCCCGCTCAGTGAGCGGCGCACGACTTTTAATGAAGTTCGGGGCGTTCTCGGCGAGGACGGCTTCGCGAAGGAGCTGGCCCGCTGCGTGCACTGCGGCAGTTGCGCCTCGCGCTGCCCGCTCGGCCTTCGCATGGCCGAAGCGCTTTCGTGCTTTGCCAAGGGCGACGAGGCGCGCGCCGCCAAGGCGCTCTTTGCGCCGGGCGCCATGCCGGAAGTCTGCGGCCGCGTCTGCCCCTCGGAGCGCCTTTGCGAAAGCGCCTGCGCCGAAGGCATGCCGGGCGGCGAGCGCGCCGTCGGCATTGCGGCGCTCGAGCGCTCGGCGGCCGATCGGCTTCTGGCGGCGGGCTGGCGGCCCGATGCGCGCCGCACGCTTTTGAAGCGCCGCGTTGCGGTGGTGGGCGCGGGTCCTGCGGGACTCGCCTGCGCCGATGTGCTGGCGCGGCTCGGCGTCGAAGTGCATGTGATTGATGCAGCCCCCGAAGCGGGCGGCCTGCTTGCCTTCGGCATTCCGGCCTTCAAGCTGCCGCGAAGCGTCGTGCGCCGGCGCCGCGCGCTGCTGGAGGGGCTGGGCGTCAAATTTGCGCTGGGTCTGCGGGCCGGGCGCGATGTGGAATGGAAGGGCCTTGCCGAGGGGTTCGACGCGGTGTTTCTCGGACTTGGCGCCGGCCGGCCCGTGCCCCTTCATGCGCCGGGCGCGGTAGGCCCCGGCGTCCTGCAGGCGGCGGACTTTCTCGCCCGCCGGGCGCGGCTCGAGCTCGGCCTGGAGGCGGAAGAGGTGTTTGCCGAACCGGCTCGCGGGCGGCGCGTGGCCGTCCTCGGCGGCGGCGATACGGCGCTCGACTGCGCGCGCACGGCGCTTCGCGAGGGCGCGGCCTCCGTCGTCTGCATCTGCCGGCGCCGCGAAGCCGACTTGAGAGCGCGGCCCGAAGATGTGCGTGCGGCCAAGGAAGAGGGCGTGACGCTTCTCTGCGAACTCGAGGCGGCGGCTGTGCTGCGCGATGCCGAAGGACGCGCGGCAGCAGTCGAATGCGAATCGACAGCTTCGCCGAATGCGCCTCGCCAAAGCGTGCCCGCCGAGCTCGTCATCGTCGCTTACGGCTTCCGCGGCGAAGCGGATCCTGAGCTGGAGTCGCTCGGCGTCGAATTCGATGGGCGCGGGTGCGTGCGCGCCGATGCGGACGGACGAACCGGCGCCGCCAAGATCTGGGCGGGCGGCGACCTCGTCCGAGGGCCGTCGCTGGTGTCTGAGGCGCTCGCCGATGGTTGCCGAGCAGGGTTCTCGATGGCACAGGCGCTGGGCATCATCAAAGCCTGACGGCTAGATACGCGGTGCGAAATCTTCAGCAGACTGCGGCGCAGGAGCGCTGCAGCCTGCTTTTAGTGTGCTCGGCATGGGCACGTTCTAACGGGTGAAAGTCCCGAGAGGGGCCGGCAGTGGCAACCTCATAGCCAAGAGCAGGGCGTACGCCGTGAGGCGCAGGGTGAAAGAAGCTGGAGGCAAACCCTTGAGCTGATGAACAAGAAGCCCATCAGGCACATGACAGCGGATAAGCTCGCAAAACAGAGCGAAGTCCGATAACTGCACGGAGCCGTTGGTGTAAATGAGGCAGCTGCATGAGGGGAAAGAGCGTGAACTTACCCGAGGAGATCTCACGGACGCCGCCCCGATTGGGTTGACGGAGTAAAGCTTGTCGTGAGAAGTCAGCAGAGGCCATAGTACCGGGCAGGATGGTGCCCGGGAAGGGCTGAAATCAATAACAGGAGGCGTCCGACGCAGCCGACGACCAGGCAACTGCTGGAAATCCGATGAGGAGCCCGAAGCATGGAAACCGGCGGAACCGGAATCTAGCGCAGGGTAGCAGTGGGTCGAAGGACGAGGAGGAGCAAACGCCGCCGCAAGCAAAGGCAACGAATGGTCACACTGGAAGCCATCC
>CAJKSP010000077.1 GCA_905202595.1 uncultured Sutterella sp. | reverse complement strand
GGAGGCGCCGGCGCAGGACGCGCCCCAGAGCGCCGATGAGATCGAGGCGATGCTCGCGCGCGCGGGCAGCCTCGCGCCCAAGGTGCCGCAGGGCTTCCGCTGCGGCTACGTGGCGGTCGTCGGCCGGCCCAACGTCGGCAAGTCCACCCTCATCAACCACCTCATCGGCGAGCACGTCTCCATCACGTCCAAGAAGCCGCAGACGACGCGTAACCGCGTGCTCGGCGTCGTGACGAAGCCCATGGCGCAGTTCATCTTCGTCGACACGCCGGGCTTCCAGACGAAGGTGAAGACGCAGCTCACGCGCCGCATGAACCGCTCGGTGAGGTCGACCTTGGGCGAAGTCGATGCCGTCGTCTTCGTGATCGAATCGAACGGCTGGAAGCCGGGCGACCTCGAAGTGCTCCGGCTGCTGCCTAAGGATGCCGACAACGTCATTCTCGCCATCAACAAGACGGACCTCTGCCGCGACAAGGCCTCGATTCTGCCGCTCATCGCCGAGTCGATGCAGCGCTACCCCTTCGCGGCGGTCGTGCCCGTGTCGGCGGAGAAGGGCCGTCAGCTCGACGACATTCTCGGCGAGATTGAAAAGCATCTCCCCGAGTCCATTCCCTACTTCGATCCGGAGCTCTTCACGGACCGCTCGCCGCGCTTCCTCGCGGCGGAGACGATCCGCGAGAAGGCCTTCCGCCTGCTCGGCGACGAGCTGCCCTACGGCATCGCCGTGACGATCGACAAGTGGGAGGAGACCGACGAAGGCGCCGACATCATTGCAACCCTCATCGTCGACCGCGAAAGCCACAAGCCGATTGTGATCGGCGAGGGCGGCGCGAAGCTGCGCGAGATCTCGCGCCTTGCGCGCGCGGACATCGCCGAGCTGCTCGGCAAGCGCGTCTACCTTGAAGTCTGGGTGCGGGTGCGCCGCGGCTGGTCCGACGACGTGAAGGCGCTTAAGACCCTCGGCTACGACTAGTCCCCGCGCCAGGCTCTTCATGACGCAAGCCGACGACAAGCGCGGCGCGGACGCTGCGCCGCGCTCCCTCGGGCCCGAAGAGGCGCCGCCGCGGATGCGGACGCGAGGACCGCGCCGCGCGCCTGTCGGACGCTCGACGCTCGAGCGCTCGGATCGAGGCGTCGGATCCGCCATTCTTTCGGGCGCCAAGCCCGAGGCTGCCGTCCGTTCGGCGATCGGCGAGCGCCTCAGCGCTGATGCGGCGGCCGCTGCCGCGGGACGCTCGGATGCGCTTGCGGCGGCGCTCGGCCGTTCAGCCGCCGCCGACCGCATTCTTGATGAGGCGATGGCTGCCGATGCGGCGCCTCGCCGCCAGGGCGCCGCCATGCCGAAGCGCGTGGCGGGCGAGCCCGGCTTCATTCTGCATGCACGCCCCTGGAGCGAATCGAGCCTGCTGCTCGATGCGCTCACGCCGCATTACGGCCGCGTCTTCCTTGTGGCAAAAGGCGCCAAGCGTCCGTCATCGAACCTGCGCGGGCTGCTTTCGGCCTTTTCGCCCGTCAAGCTCACCTGGACGGGCCGCGCGGAGGCGAAGATTCTCGTCAAGGCCGAATGGATGGGAACGTTCCTGCCGCTCGACGGCGAGGCGCTTCTGTCGGGCTTCTACATCAACGAGCTCGTGCTCCGCATGACGGAGCGCGAGGATCCGACGCCGGGACTCTTCACCGCCTATGCCGAAGCGCTTTCCGGCCTGGCGCTCGGCGCAGAGCCGGGCGAGCGGCAGGCAGCGCTCCGGCGCTTTGAATGCGCGCTCCTCAGGCTCTCGGGCTGGCCCCTGACGCTCGCTCATGCCGAGGGCGCGGCGGCCTTCTGGGTGAAGGACGGCGTGCTCGAAGGCATTCCCCCCGGCGCCGCCGCGCCCGAGGGCGCAGCGGTCTACCCTAGAGAGACAGCGCTTGCGGCTGCGGCGGAGGACTTCTCGACGCCTGCGAAGCGCCGCGGCGCGCGTGATATTCTCCGAGAGGTCATTCAGCACCGGCTCGGCGCGAGAACGCTGCGCACGCGCCAGGTGCTTGCCGAACTCAATCGGCTCTGAGCCGGCCCGTTCGGCCGGCTTGAGCTGCCGATGCCCGTTCAGGGCGCATCGGCTGATTCTTCATCCTTTTTCATCGGCCGCTGCCGGCGCGTCCCCTGCGGACGGTCCCGGCCGGCTGCGGACGTTCGGCGCCATGCCCGGACGGCCGTCCGCCTCGCTGAGGCAAAGGAGCATTTTTCTCATGAGCACGAAGCTTGTCGTCAATCTGGATCTTCTCGCCGAGGCGCTTGCCGCCGGCGGTGCCGGTCCGCAGTCCCTTCTCGCCCTGGGCGAGGCGGCGCTCGAAGCGGGCGCCGACGGCGTAGCGCTCGATCCGAAGGGCGAGGGCCCGGACTGGCGCGCCGGCGATGCGGCCTCGCTGGCCGCCATTGCGCATGCGGCGCCGGGGCGCCTTCTCGTGCTGACGGGCGCGCCTGACGACGCCTTCCTCGAGGCCGTGCATGCCGTGCGTCCCGATGCGGCGCTCTTCATGCCGGCGCCCGAGGCGGGCAGGCTCGCCGCGGCAGCCGAGGCGGGCTTCAACTTTTTTGACGAGGCGGAAAAGACGCGCCTGGCGCTCGCCATCGGCCGGGCGAAGGACTGCGGCGCACGCGTGGGGCTCTTTGCCGATCCGGAGTTCGAGCTCATGCGCCCGGCGAAGGATCTCGGCGCCGACTTCGTGCTGATGAATGCCGACGCCTTCTCCGCGGCGGCCGGCACGCCCCTTGAGGATGTCATTCTCGGCAGCCTCTTCGAAGCTGGGTCGGCCGCGAAGGCGGCAGAGCTCGGCCTTGCAGTCGGGCGCGGCCTGGCGCTCTCTCGGCTCGGCGCCTTCATGGCGAAGATGTCTGCGGTCGAGGACGGCCTTGACGCGGTGGCGCTCGGCGCCGAACTTGTGCAGGAAGGCGGCGCCGAGGGCTGGCGCCGCGCGCTCGAGCGCGCCGCGGCCTTCATCAAGCGCGGTGCGGCCGGGGAGGGTGCGGCATGCTGACGCGCGAAAAGCTGGAGCGCGCTCAAGCGCTCGGTCCCGTCGTGATCGACATTGCCGGCATTGCGCTTGCGGACGAAGACCGCCGCCGGCTGGCGCATCCGATGACGGGCATGGTGATTCTCTTTTCCCGCAACTTCGTGAGCCCGGCGCAGCTCTCGGCGCTCGCCGCCGAGATTCATGCGGCGCGTCCCGGCATTGTGATCGCCGTCGACCATGAGGGCGGCCGCGTGCAGCGCTTCCGCGAAGGCTTTTCAGCCGTTCCGGCGATGGCGGACATTGCGCGCTCGGCGGATCCGGGCCGCGGCATGGCCGCTGCAGGCTTCATCCTCGCGTCCGAGCTTCGCGCCTGCGGGGTCGACATGACGTATGCGCCGGTGCTCGACCTCGACTACGGCCGCTCGCAGGTGATCGGCTCCCGCTCGCTCGGCCGCACGGCTGCCGAAGCGGCGGCCAATGCGTGCGCGCTCATTGCGGGGCTTGCCCGCGGCGGCATGGCCTGCTGCGGCAAGCACTTCCCCGGCCACGGCTGGGCGGAGGCGGACAGCCATACGGCGCTGCCGACGGACGAGCGTCCGCTCGCGCAGGTGAAGGCCGACATGGCGGTCTATCGGACGCTTTCGCCGCTGCTGGCTTCCGTCATGACGGCGCATGTGAGCTACGCGGCCTTCGACGGCGAGGTCGCGACCTATGAGCCGCGGCTTCTGAAGACGCTGCTGCGCGGCGAGCTCGGCTTCGAGGGCCTGATCTTTTCGGACGACCTCTCGATGAAGGGCGCGGCGGGCGAGCTGGCGCCTGCCGAGCGCGCGCAAAAGGCGCTGGCGTCGGGCTGCGACATGGTGCTCTGCTGCAATCATTCGGACGACCTCGACGAGATTCTCGAGGGCCTCTCCTGGACGAGGCCAGCGGAGTTCAGCGCGCGCCTCGCGGCGCTCATGCCCGAGGCGGCCGGCGGCGAGCCGATGACGCTCGGCGAGCTGCGGCGCGGCCCCGAATGGCAGGCCGCCCGCCGCGCGCTTGAGGCGCTCGGCTTCACGAGCGCCTTTGCCGCCATCGGCTGACGCGCGCCTCTCCGAGGCTCCAGCCCGAGCCTGCGGCAGCCGAATTTCTGCAGACGTTCTGCGCCAGGCGGCGTTGCCGCCTGGCTGCATTCGGCTGAAGACGGCCGGCGCGCCTTACACTTCGGATAAAAGCCGCATTTCGGCGCAAGGACATTGCATTCATGATCATCGAGTCGCTTCTCGACACGGACCTCTACAAATTCACGATGCAGCAGTGCGTGCTGCACCGCTTCCCGGCCGCGGAAGTCGAGTACCGCTTCAAATGCCGGACGCCCAACGTCGACCTCGCGCCCTGTGTCGACGAGATCAACGCCGAGATCGATCATCTCTGCAGCCTCTACTTCAAGGACGACGAGCTCGACTATCTCTCGAAGCTGCGCTTCATGAAGTCCGACTACATCGAGTTCCTGAGCCTCTTCCACCTCAAGCGCAAATACATCGAGGTGAAGCGGAGCGCAGACTATCCCTGCGGCATCGACGTGCATATCCGCGGGCCGTGGCTGCATACGATCCCCTTTGAAATTCCGGTGCTTGCGATCATCAACGAGGTCTATTTCCGCCGGAACTACCCTGGCCTCTCGGAAGACGAGGGCCTGAAGCGCCTGGCGGCGAAGATCCGCATGCTCAAGGACGAGCCGCAGCCCGTCCCGGGAGATCTGCACATTTCGGACTACGGCACGCGGCGGCGCTTCTCGCACGCCTGGCAGCGCAAGGTCCTCTCCATTCTCAAGGCCGAGCTCGGCCGGCAGCTTTCCGGCACCTCAAACGTGCTCTTCGCGAAGGAATTCGGCCTCGTCCCCATGGGCACGATGGCGCATGAGTATCTGCAGGCCTGCCAGGCCCTAGGGCCGCGCCTGCGCGACAGCCAGGTCTTCGGCTTCGAGCAGTGGGCGATGGAGTACCGCGGCGACCTCGGCATTGCGCTCTCGGACGTCTACGGCATGGAGCCCTTCCTCAAGGACTTCGACATGTACTTCTGCAAGCTCTTCGACGGGGCGCGCCATGATTCGGGCGATCCCTTCGTCTGGGGCGAGCGCATGATCGAGCACTGGAGAGCCAACCGTTGCGATCCGAGGACGAAGTCGCTCATCTTCTCCGACGCGCTCACGATCCCGCGCGTGATCGAGCTCTACCGCCGCTTTACCGGGCGCGTGCGCCTCGGCTTCGGCATCGGCACGAACCTCATGAACGACCGCGGCCCTCGAGCGCTCAACGTCGTGATCAAAATGGTGAAGTGCAACGGACAGCCCGTGGCGAAGATTTCTGATTCGCCCGAAAAGGGCATGTGCGAGGACGAGAGCTACCTCGCGTATCTGAGGCAGGTCTTCGGCATCAAGGATCCGAGGGCGATTCAGAAGCCGGCGTCGGAGGCCGACGCCGAATCGTCTCATTGAACCCGAGCGCGCCGAGCCGGCGCACAATCGCCGTCAGAGCTCTGGCAGTTCTATCTCGCATTCGCTGTGATGGGACTCGCCTATGTTATTCCG
>CAJKSP010000076.1 GCA_905202595.1 uncultured Sutterella sp. | reverse complement strand
GCGGCTGTTCGGCCGGACGCTCTCTTCGGCGCCGGCACGGCGCGCAGCCGCCCGTGAAGAACGGATCGGCGGGCCTCCCTCCAGCTTTTTTTCGGCCTCCGCTCCTGAAACATAAGGAGAACCATAGTGTCTTTCCACAAGACTCGGCGTGCGCTTTTGGCTCTTGCGGCTTCGGCGCCCCTTGCACTTTTCCCCGCGCTGGCTTCGGCGGCGGGACTTGACGGCAGCCAGCTCGGCCTCGGCTGGGCAATTCCCTTTGCCGGCATTCTTCTTTCCATTGCGCTCTGTCCGCTGCTTGTGCCGTCGTTCTGGCATCACCACTTCGGCAAAGTCTCCGTCTTCTGGGCGCTCTGCACGGCCGTGCCGCTCTGCGCGCTCATCAGCATGGATGTGGGCATAGGCTCCATCATCCACGTGCTTCTGGCCGACTACCTGCCCTTCATCATCTTTGTGGGCGCGCTCTTCATCGTGGCGGGCGGCATTCATGTGCGCGGCAGCTTCGTCGGCCGTCCGATCGTGAATGTGGGCTTCCTTGCTGTGGGGGCGCTCCTCGCCAACCTCATGGGCACGACCGGCGCAGCGATGCTCCTCATCCGTCCGCTCATTGAGGCGAACAAGGACCGCACGCGCAAGATGCAGACCTTCATCTTCTTCATCTTCATCGTGGCCAACATCGGCGGCGTGCTGACGCCGCTCGGCGATCCGCCCCTCTTCATGGGCTTCCTGAAGGGCGTGAGCTTCTTCTGGACGGTCGACCACGTGATCATTCCGTGGCTCTTCACGCTCGCCGTGCTCTTCGTCGTCTATTACCTCATCGACAGCTGGCGCTACCGCCAGGACGTCGCCGACGGCTTCAAGGCGCCTGAAGACGGCCGCAAGTTCGGCATCGACGGCGGCATCAACTTCTTCTTCCTCGCTGTCATCATCGCCGCAGTGCTCATTTCGGGCTTCTGGCGCTCGGGCAGCACGGTGACGTTCCTCGGCGTCGACTTCTCCTACGAGTCGCTGCTGCGCGATGCGCTCTTCATCCTCGCGTCGATCGGCTCGCTCGCGCTCACGACGAAGGACACCCGCGAAGCGAACCACTTCACGTTCGATCCGATCCTCGAAGTGGGCAAGCTCTTCTTTGGCATCTTCGTCTGCATCGTGCCGGTGCTCGAGATGCTGCGCGCAGGCATGGACGGCGCCTTTGCGCCGCTCGTCTCCCTCGTGTCGAATGCCGACGGGACCTTCAACAACACGGTCTTCTTCTGGCTGACGGGCGTGCTCTCGGCGTTCCTTGACAATACGCCGACCTACCTCGCGTTCTTCAACCTCGCGGGCGGCGACGCGTCGATCCTCATGACGGAAGATGCGCAGACGCTGATGGCGATCTCGATGGGCGCGGTCTTCATGGGCGCCGTCACCTACATCGGCAATGCGCCGAACTTCATGACGGTGTCTATCTGCAACGAGCGCGGCGTGAAGATGCCGACCTTCTTCGGCTACATGATCTGGTCGGTCTGCATCCTCTTCCCGACGTTCTTCATCATGGACATGATCTTCCTCACCTAGTCCGGAAGCCTTTGTCCGACAGCTGCCTTGAGCGTCTGCGCCTCCGCTTGATCTGAGGCCGGGCGCGGTCAGGCGGCATCTTCCGAGCGGGCGGCGCCAGCAGATCCTCTTCAGGGCTGCGGGCCCGCCCGCTCGGCGTTTGAGTTAACCTATTTCCCTTTCCATTCTGCGAGCGTCCCGGCGCGTGCTGCGCGTCTGAAGGCCCGCCCGACTCCGCTTATGAATCGTTCCGCGCCGCGCCGTCCGTCGTTTGCCCGCTCGCTCGCGCTGAAGCTCATTGCGCCCGCAACGCTCTTCGCGCTCTGGTGGGCGGCGAGCGCCTGGGGCGCTTTCCCGCCGCTGCTTCTGCCGGGACCTGAGGCGGTGGCGAGGCGCGCCTGGACGCTCTTATCGACGGGCGAGCTGCTGCGGCATGCGGCCGTCTCCATCGCGCGCGTCTTCTCGGGCTTTGCGCTCTCGAGCTGCCTCGCGCTTCTTGCGGCCTTCGCCCTCTACCGCTCGAAGCGCCTTGAAGAAGCCGCTTCGCCCATTCTCGAGAGCCTTCGCGTGATTCCGCCGCTCTCGCTCGTGCCGCTCCTCATTCTCTGGCTCGGCATCGACGAGGCGCCTAAGCTCGCGATCGTCATTCTGGCGAGCTTCTTCCCGGTGCATCTTTCGGCGCTGTCGGCGCTGAAGTCGACGCACGGACGCTATCTGGAGCTCTCAGCTGTCCTCGGCCTCTCGAGGGCCGAAGCCGACCGCCACATTCTCATTCCCGGCGCGGCGCCCGGCATTCTCACGGGCCTTCGGCTCGGCTTCGGCTACGCCTGGCGCGCGCTGGTGGGTGCCGAACTCATTGCAGCAGGCTCCGGCCTCGGCTATCTGATTGAAGACGCTTCGCTCTTAGCAAAGACTGACGTCGTCATCGTGGGCATTCTCACGATTGCCATTCTCGGTACGGCATTCGATGCGCTCTTTCAGCGCTTGGCGTCGTACTGGCTGCCGGGCCGGCAGGGGCGCCGGGCGCGGGCGCAGACTGCAGCCGCGCCGGCTCGTCCGGCAGAGAAGGACATCGGCACCGATGCCCCTCGGCCGCTCTACGGCATCCGAACGAAAGCGCTTTCGCTCGCCTATCCGAACGGACGCCAGCCGGTCAAGAGTCTTTCAGCCATCTTCCCGGCGGGCGAAGTGACGGCGCTTCTCGGCCGCTCAGGCTGCGGCAAGACAACGCTGCTGAAGGCCTTCGCGGGGCTGCTGCAGCCGGCAGGCGGGAGCCTCGCCTTTGAAGCGGCCGAAGGGAAGGGCGCTGCCGCACGGCCGGTCATCGGCCTCGTCTTCCAGGAGCCGACGCTTCTGCCCTGGAAGACCGCGAAGGAAAACGTCATGCTCGCGCTTCTTCATGAGCCCGAGGCTGAAGCTGAACGCCGGGCGCTCGAGGCGCTCGAGCTGGCCGGCCTCGCTGATCGGGCGGACGATTATCCGGAGAGCCTCTCGGGCGGCCAGCAGCAGCGCGTAGGCTTTGCGAGAGCGCTTGCCCGCAAGCCCGACATTCTGCTGATGGACGAGCCCTTCGGCGCGCTTGATGCGCTCACGCGCGCGGAGCTGCAGGCGGAAAGCATTCGAATCTTCGAGCGCGCCCGCATGACGGTCGTGATGGTGACGCACGATGTACGGGAAGCGGTGCGCATGGCGGACCGCCTCGCTGTGCTCTCCAACGGCCGGCTCATCTTTGAAGAGGCCGTCGATGCCCCCAAGCCTCGGCGCATCGGCGATCCGGTCTGCACGGCGCTTGAAGAGCGCGTGCTTGGCATTCTCATGGCATTGCCGAAGTAGGTCCTTCCTTCCGCGCCGATATCTGCCTGACGTTGCAAAACTGCGACGGGTACTGGGGTTCTCCGCTTCAGTCAAGGGGGGATCGGTACATGAGAGGACAGCGATCAAAAAGCGCTGAATCCTGCCGAAATTTTGTCAGGCTCAGGAATATCTCTTTGGTATATTAGTAGAAATACCCCCCCCCCCCTGCAGAACTCTCAATAGAGTCGAACTCGTGCACAAGCACGGCATGCGCACGCTGAGGCGCGTGCCCAAGAAGAGTTTCTTGGAGTTTTGTAATGAATCATTTTTTTGCAAAGACTGCGATTGCAACAGCGATTACAGCGATTTCCCTTTCCAGCTTTGCTGCGACAACTACCATTAATGATGGAAACAAGCATCAGATTGACGCTTCATCCATGGCCGAAAAAGACGTCATCGTTATTGCAAATGGCGAAGCGGAAATTAATGGCGGACATAATGTTCTGATTCAAACTCATCGCGTCACTACGACTGAAGGCGCTTCCAATAAAGTCGTTGTCAATGATGCTTCCTTTGGAAATGCTGAGTTTGATGATTCGGTCATTGGCAATGCTCAGGGCAATGTCACGTTGAATAATGTTGTCGCAGAAAATGTGACTATTCAGAGTGGCTGGGGACTTATTGGACAGTATGACTTGGAAAGCAAGGATAGTAATTCAGTTCCAGGAGTTAATTATAGTAATCGGTTGCCAGAAGCTCATTTCCTGACGATTAATAATGGCCGTTTCGAAAATAATCAGACTGATTGGGTAGGCGTTGTTAATATTTATAGCAATGCAGAAATAAATAATTCTATTTTTAAAAATAATAAGACAACAGAAGTCGATGACGGCGGTGCGGCCATAACATTGGGCGGCCATGCAAAGCTGACCATCAACGGCTCAACCTTCGAGGGCAATCAGTCTGCCAATATTGGCGGAGCCATTGCAACTCGACCCGTTGGCATGAATGCTGGCGATAATGCCCAGTATGGCGGTTCTTGGATTGAAATCTATGATTCCACTTTCCTGAACAATAAGGCTAATGGAGCGGCGGGGGAACAGTATTCGTACTATAAACGCGACCAAGGCAATGGCGGCGCGCTGTGGCTCGGCTTCATCGGCACGGAATGGAAAGATGGCAAACTTATCGAACACAAGAATGTGATTGATGGCTCTTCTTTCGTCGGGAATGTTGCCAATAATTTCGGCGGCGCTATTCACAATGAAGGCCGTCTTCTCATCTCTGGCAATACGACCTTCGCTAATAATGAAGCAAAAGCTGGAAAGGGCGGCGCCATTTATCAGCTAGGCAATTCTCTTGAATTGTCTGCTGCAGCTGGCGAAAGCATTGTTTTTACAGGGAATAAGGCTGGAGACAAAGCAAACGATATTTATCTGGCAGATGCAACAGGCGTCGATAACTTTCTGCGTTCTTCAACTCAGGGCGATTACTTTACAGGCAAGGTAGCTCCTTCTCTCATTCTTAGCGGAGAAGGCACCATTCGTATGGACGGCGGTATTGCCGGTGATGCAAATGCAGTTGTGACCTCCACCGCGGCGAATGTCACTGTGAATGACATTTCCGGCCTGCAGGGAACGCTTAATGTTGAAGGAGGTTCCTTCACGTTGACGAACGGCTTGCTTGGTGGGGATGTTGTTGTCCGCGATAATGCCACGCTGGAAGTTACGGGAACGTTGACCACTACGGGCGAAAATACGCTCACTGTTCAAGGTGGAACGTTCGAAACCAATATCAGTAATGTCTTTGCTGCAGATGAAGAAGGCAAGCTCGTTACCAACAGCACAGTTGAAGGTTGGGCAGGCGTTTCCGGTAACGACGGTGCATTGCTGGTTCTCAATGGCTTGAGCTCCTTTACTTCTGATATCTATCAGCAGATGACAGCTCAGCTTGGCGGCTTTGATCTTGTCGTGAACGGAGAGCTTACGAACGCGGCAGAGCTTGATCTCGGAACGGTTCCGGGATATTCAGGCATCCATTCGGTCATCGCTGTTGATGGCGACCAGGCCTCGACGGAAGCTACTGCTGTACTAGCAGGCGATACGGGCGTGCAGGCTCTCTCCGTTAAGGAAGGCACAACGCAAGTGTCCATTACCGGCGAGCATGAGCTTCTCATTGCCGGCAATGGCGGTGCTGTCGTTGAGGGCGCAGATCTTCAAAGCATGACGCTGGCGGGATCGTTGACGTTGGGTTCTGACGTTTCTTCGTTTGGTGTGGTGAATGCAGACACGCTGTCGGCGAAGTCGATTGATGTTGTCGGCCAGTTCTCTGCGAACAAGGTTGTGCTTGGCAATGCAGAGAGCACCGTAAGCGGTACTTTTGAGGTCGACTCTCTTGGTCAGACTTCGGGAGCAAGCGTTGTTGTTGAAGACGGCGGCAAGCTGGCCTTTAATACGACAGATGTCGATGTGACTCTTAACGCTGGTTCGGTTGTGGCCATTGGCCAGTATCAGCCGGCTGTAGCGGATGTGCCGCCCGTTGCTAATAGTCTCGCGCTTTTCTCCGTTGAGACACCTGCTGACGGTCAGGTGAACAGCCTGATCGACGCTTCGGCGGCAGACACGCTTGTCACCGTGGGCGGCGGCAGCGAAGCGGCTTTCCAGAATGCGCTGGCGAATGCCGGTGTTGAATACGATTCCACAAAGAATGCCGGCATTTATTTTGCAGATACGTTGAAGCTGGACGGCAACGGCAAGGTGCAAATTGGTACTTTGCAGAAAACAGCCGTAAATGGAGAAGTTGCTGTCGGGGCTGCAGGCCTCGTCGTTATCGATAGCCATCGCTTCATGAATACCGCTGACTACGTCATTGATGGTGCAGCTCGCTTTGCTAGCGCAGCTCAAATTGTCCTTGATGGCTTGAATAGCACTGGCGACATCAAGCTTTCGAAGACTTGGAACTCTACTGGCACGAATGTAACTTTCGTTGACGGAAACGCTTTCTTTAAAGAGACGCTGACTGCCAACGTGGACAGTGATCCTAGTGCAGTCATTAATGTCGTAACCAACGAAGCGGCTTTTGCTGGCGATGCTGAAACCTACAAGCTCGTTGACAGCATGCTGGCGCCGACGGCTGATGAGGGCATTCGCAACGTCGTGACGGCCATCGGCCGCGAAGACGGCGCGTTCATCAATGCTGAGGGCAAGCTGACTGACGACGGCTTCCGTGCTTTGGATGAAACGTTTGCCATGCCTGTCACGGCCGGCACCTACAACGTCGCCTACGACGCGGCCGAACAG
>CAJKSP010000075.1 GCA_905202595.1 uncultured Sutterella sp. | reverse complement strand
CAACGACGACCGCAGCAACAACGCCTTCCAGGCGCGCGCGTCCTACCAGTTCTAATCGGCTCCAACTCGCTTCCGCGCGGTCTTTTCAAACCGCTGCGGAAGCGCTGCCGAGAACTGACTGGAGATTCATGGGTCTCGCTTGAGGACCCTGAAGCGGTCTGCCTCATCTGAGGCGGCCGTTCAAACTCCAAGTTCAAGCAAGCTTCGCCCGTCTTCCCTTGCCGCAAGGCCAAGCGGGAGACGGGCGCTTTCTTTCTGCCGAGAGCAGCTGCGACTCGTGCCTGGAGCAAGTTGTGGCAACTATTCTTAACAAAGGTTCTTCAAAGGAGCCGAACCGCATCCGGCCTCAATATGCGTCTTCGCAGGTGCGCCGTCAGGCGCTCAGGTTGTTTCGTGCGGGCTTCGGCTACAAGAGCGTCTCCACCCTCCTCCATCTGTCGCCCCATACCGTGCGCGACTGGAACCGAGCCTTCAAAAGCGGCAAGTTCTCTGTCGAGCTCAGCGGCAACCAGTATCGCTACGACGACAAAACCCGAGAGCGGGTTTTGAAGCTTCGAGCGGAAGGCCGATCCTGGAAGGACATTTCCGACATCACCGGTGTATCGATTTCCACTTGCCGATCATGGGTGAAGGCTCTGCGCAATCGTGATGATGAATGCGCAGAGGAAAAAGAGCGCCTGCCGTCAGCGGATGCTCGCGGGCTGCTGCGCGAGTGCTAAAGCATTTGAGGTACGCTTAATAAGCGATCTGCGTCACCGCGACTGCGTCCAGGAGATGGCGGATTCGCTGCCGGTCAGGTCGAAGACGAAAGTCTGCCGGCCGCTGCCGAAGATTTCCGTCTCGAAATAGAGCTTGCGGCCGTCTCGGAGCGCACGCTCGAGACCGTTGGCGTCAAACGCGAGCGCAGTGTTCTGCCGAATGGACTGCACGTTCGGTCTCATCGCACGCTCTTTGTCGATGCGAACGGCGATGTCGCCCGAAAAGGCGCCGAGCACTTTTGCTGGCGCGAAGCTCACGGCTGCCTGCAGGCGGCCGTTCGGGTGCTGCATGATGAGGAGCTCCGGACGCACCCAATCCATCATGTATTCAAAGCTGTTGTCCGCAGACTTCGATGCAATGCGGAGGCGTTCGCTCGGGAAAACGCTGGATTCTTCTCGAAGATGCCAGCCGGCGGCTTTGGCTTGTACCCAGCGCTTGCCATTGTGCTGACGCGGTCGATGCTCAGCCGGCATGCATTCTGCCAAACAGGCTTTGTATTCAGAGATCCCGTAGACGAAGCGGCATTTCACGCATGCGTCCGGGACGGAAGCCGCAGACGCAGCGCCTGCACTCAGAATTAAAAGAAAAAGAAGATGCTTCAATCGGACACCTCTCTTGGGGGTGCGTATTCCGCTTCGGTTCCAGTGGAGCCGGCCAAGCCGCCGTCAAGGCGAAAGACTTGCGCCGGGCGCCGTCGATGAAGCAATTTGAAGCGGAAGCGGTTGCAGGCGGACAGCCGAAGGCCGTCCGGTGAATCCGCAGTGTGCCAGCAAAGCGGCTCTGGATGTGCCGAAGCCGGCCAGTTGATTGCGAAAGAGGTGTCGAAATATTGCAGAACGCCGGCTTTGCTCAACGTCAATCGACTGCAGATCCCCTATTCGGTTTACACAAGACGGATTGCTGACGCGAGCAGCATCTCAGCATTTGCATCAGCCCGAAGCATGGACAAACCCTACTCCGGAGCGTAAGCGCTGATACCTACAATGAAGCGTTCGCTCTTAGGCAGGCGCTGGATCTGCGCCTGCCGATCAGGACAAAGGAGAGATTTCAAATGCAGACAGCAAAGACGTCTCGCCGCGGCTTTTTGAAGCAGACTGCGGCGCTTTCGACTCTTGCGGGCTTTGCGCCGCTCATGGCGCATGCCGCAGACGGCAAAGCCTTTGACGACGAAGCCGACGTCGTCGTGATCGGCACAGGCGCCGCCGGAAGCGCCGCCGCCGCTCGCGCTGCTGAGCTAGGCCTTTCCGTCATTGTGCTCGAGAAGCTTCGCATCACCGGCGGCTCGACCGCCGTCTGCAACGGCGGGTTCTCCATCTGCAGCACTGACCTTCAGGAATCGGCCGGCATCAAGGATTCGCCAGAGCTCTTCGAAAAGGAGCTTCTGGCCATGGGCAAGGTCTGCGATCCGGTGCTCGTGCATACCTACGTGACGCACTGCCTCGACACCTATCATTGGGCCAAGGGCCTCGGCGTGCAGTTCGGGGCGCCGACGACCGGCGCCGGCATGAGCGTCCCTCGTCAGCACATGACGAAGACGCCCCAGATGCTTAAAGTCCTTCAGGACCTCGTCCGTTCCAAGGGCGGCCGCATTCTGACGAATACGCCGGCGCGCCGCCTCATCACTGACGAAACGGGGCGCGTTGTCGGCGTTGAAGCCATGAGCGGCAAGTCGCCGCGCCGCTTCAAGGCCAAAAAAGGCGTCGTCATCGCTGCGGGCGGCTGGGCGCGCAGCGAAGATCTGCTTCGCCGCTTCACGCCGGCGGCAGAAAAGGCGCTCAAGCTCGGCGGCCTCGGCAACACCGGCGACGGCACCAAGATGGCCTGGGCGCTCGGCGCCGACCTGCTTGATGTGAGCTACACGAAGGCGACCTACGGCTTCAATCCGAAGACGAAGACGTCGGCCTTCGTGATGTACAACGGCGCCGTGATCGTCAACAAGGAAGGCCGCCGCTTCGCCGACGAGTCCCTGCCCTACAAGGTGCTCGGCGACCTCGTCATGCAGCAGACCGACGGCATCGGCTGGCAGGTGTACGACGCTGGCATTCACGCGGCCGCGCAAAAGGACCCGCTCGCCAATACGGACTACTTGAAGAAGAACGGCGAGCTCTATTCGGCCGACACGCTCGAAGAATTGGCTAAGAAGATCAAGGTTCCGGCCGATGCGCTGGTGAAGACGATCGAAGCCTACAACGCGGGCCTCGCCAAAGGCACAGACGCCTTCGGGCGCACGTCGCTTTCAGCGGGCGGCGGCAAGCCCGCCCCCATCGTCAAGGCGCCCTTCTACGCCTTTGCGGCCACGGCCTGCCTTCTGTCGACCTACTGCGGACCGAAGATCGATGAAACGGCGCGCGTGATCAACATCTTCGGCGAGCCGATCCGCGGCCTTTGGGCGGCGGGCGAAGGCACGGGCGGCTTCCACGGCGCCGCCTACATGTCCGGAACGTCAGTCGGCAAGGCTGTGATCTTCGGCAAGATCGCCGCCGAGTCGATTGCGGCGCAAAAAGCCTAAATCCTGAGTGAGGACGGACTGCCCGTTCTCATCAGGAACGCGCAAAGCGCGAAGCGGCTGCAAAAGAGCCCTTCGCGCTTTGTTTTTTAGAGCGTCAAGCCTTCTGCTTTGCTTTGCCCGGCGTCGTCTTCTCCGGCAGGCATGCCTTGATACGCCGCTTAAAGGCTTCAAGGCGCTCTGCAGGCTGCCAGTCGCCGACCTCTTCGCGGAGCCTCTTCCATTCGGCTGACGCCTGATCCCTCAGGCTTGTGATCGCTTGAAGCGGATTGACATCCGGGAGCCTCTTTTCAATGGCAAGCTGCTGAGGCAGCGACTCGACGGTCTGAGCTGCTTTCTGCATCGCCGCCCCTGCAGCGGGCGCAACGGCCGCTACGACCTCAGCGGCCTTTCCGATACCGCGCAGCGCATCGTCGCTCAGGCTGGCATTGAAGAGAACTGCGGCGTTCGCAAGGAAAATGCCGGCCTTGACTGCAGCGGAGGCTTTCTTGCAGGGCTTGGTGCGCTTGAGCGTTTTTCGAAGCTTCTTGGCGATGCGGATCATCAGATTTCCTGCGGGTTTGGGGCGGCAGCTGATGCTGCCGTCAGCTCGCGGCTGTCTGTTCGCGCGCTGCGTCGCCTTCGGGGCCGCGCAGTCAGAGATGCTCGAAAACCCGAAGAAGCCCAGCATTCTAAGGGAAGAGCCGTCTTGCGGCTCAAGCCTTTAGACGGTTGCTGCGGCACCGAGCCGCATTCAAAGACCGTCCGCATGCCGAATCGGACGCCAGGTCTCGTTGGGCCTTCTGCAGGCGAATCGCTTCTTCACTGCTTTTGGCAACCGCACTGAGGCCCCATCGAGACGAGAAGCAAGGTAGGATCTACGCGTTATCCATAATGACGACTGCCAGAAGCGCAGCGCTCCCTCAATTTTTCAAATGAATCTCGACAAATACTTTGACATTACGCGCCGCGGTTCGACGACCGGCACAGAAATACGCGCCGGCCTAACGACCTTTGTGACGATGGCGTACATTCTGCCTGTCAACACGGAAATCCTCACCGCTGCGGGTCTTGAACACGGCGCCGTCTTCATGGCCACCGTGGTGAGCTCAATGATCGGCTGCCTCATGATGGGCTTGTGGGCGAAGCTGCCATTTGCCCTTGCGCCCGGCATGGGTCTGAACGCCTTCTTTGCCTATACGGCCGTCCTCACGCTCGGCATGACGCCTGCTACAGCGCTCGCCGCCATTCTTGTCGAAGGTCTGCTCTTCATTCTCCTGAGTCTGTCCGGCATTCGCACAAAGCTTATGAATGCCATTCCGCGCCAGATCCAAGTTGCCGTTGCCGCAGGCATTGGCCTTTTCATTGCAACTCTGGGATTGCGCCAGGCCGGCATCATCGTCAACAACGATGCGACGCTTACAGCGCTCGCGATGAATATGAGCTCGACCCCGGCTGCGCTGACGCTCTTCGGCGTCATGCTGACAGTCGGCCTCTGGGTCAAAGGCGTGCGCGGCGCCCTCCTCTGGGGCATTCTTGCAACCTGGGCGGCGGGCATGGCCTGCGAAGCGCTCGGTCTCATGACCTTTGCGCGCAGCAACTTCCCGACGGGCATCCTCTCGCTGCCGCCCGTGTCCGACATCCATGTCGGCTTGGCCTTCGACGGCTTCGTCGGCATTACCGACTGGACCTCAGCCGCCAACTTCGCGCTCATCGTGCTGACGTTCCTCTACCTCGACATCTTCGACACGATCGGCACGCTGACGGCGGTGATGCTTAATGCCGGCATGACGGACAAAAACGGCAACTTCCCGCAGATGGACCGCGCGTTCCTCTCCGACGCCGTGGCGACGACCGCGGGCGCGCTCTTCGGCACGTCGACTGTGACGACCTTTGCTGAGTCTGCGGCCGGCGTTCGCGAAGGCGGCCGAACGGGCCTCACGGCCGTGACGGTTGCGGCGGCGTTTGTCGTGGCGAGCTTCTTCTATCCCGTGGTCATTGCGCTGCCGGCTTACGCGACGGCGCCCGCCATCATCGTCGTGGGCCTCATGATGTGTTCGTCGCTCGCCGAACTTCAGTGGCGCCGCTTCGAAGCGCTCGTGCCGGGCATGATCTGCATCGTCTTCATGACGGCGGCCAACTCGGTCAGCGCCGGCCTTATGTGGGGCATCATCTTCTACGTGATCTGCCACATTTTTGCCGGCAAGCGCCGCGAGATCGGCCCGGTGCTTTGGGTGCTCGCCGCACTCTTCATTCTCAAGGCCATCTTCTTCGACTGATCGAGCGTCAGCCCAGAAAATAGCGAAGGACCGTTCCGCGCTCCATGCGGACGGTCCTTTTTTTTTGAGCGAAGGCGATACGAGCGCTTTCTCTGGCCTGCAATGGGCAGTACGATGAATCCTCTAATTCCTGCCGAAAGGTTTCCTGATGACTCAAGTCCAGCCAGCAGCCGCAGCGTGTTCCTTGCATCATCCTTCCATCTGGGACTTGCTGGGTTCCGATGAGCCTGACTTCGGCTTTGACGCCGAAGGCGGGAATCCTTATTCGCCGATCTGGATCTGCGGGCTCGAATTCGGTGGGGGCTTCAATGACTGGCTGTCGTTCGAACGCCGCGCGGTTCGCCCCTTCGATCTTTCGTCCCTCACTTCCTTCGTCAACCGAACCCTTGACTCATACGAATATGCGGTGCTCTCCACAGCGCTTGTGCTGTCGCTGGCGGATGACGGCTTCAGAGAGCAGCTCGGCGATGCGTCTGATCCAAAAAAGGCGGCAGCCCTCTGCCAACAATGGGGAATCACGCGTCGCGCAACCTGCTGGGGCGGCTACGGCTTTCGCATGAATGCCGGCATTTTTTCCAGGACCACGCACAGTGCTTCCGCGACTATACATTTAAGCGACGGCACCATCGGTCCGCTCGAGACCGTGCTGGGCGGCGAGCCGAAAGGCTGCCTCGAAAAGCTGCAAAGCATGTTTGCACGTCAAGTGAAAGAGCGCCTAGCCCGCTATCGGCCAAAGCTCGTAATCTGTACGGGCCGCGCCGGCTTTGCGGAATTCCGAAAGCTTTTTCTCGATGAAGATGAGCGCCAGTCCTTGGGCGGCGAACGGTGGCCGACGCCTAAGAATCATGACGAAGACATGCGGATTCGCGTTGAACTGTACTTGCACAAAGCAACCAACACCTATGTTGTGCTCGGCAATTTTCTTACCTCGAGGCGCAACTCAACGATTGGGCTGGACGACATCCCGCGCTATGCAAAATTTCTGCGGGAGCAGAAAGAGCTCGAATGGCTGAAGACGCTTCCGCCAAGTCCAAAGGCGGCAGCTAATGCGATGGTGTGCAATGCCCTAGACGCACTTCTGCTTGATCCGGATTTCTCCCTCTCCAGCTTCGTTGAGAAAGATTCGGCTGCGAAAAGTCCTGGTGCGCTTGCGGCCTTTCGTCGAGTTGTGCAGCAAGTCCGGCCTGCAGGCGACCCCGACGTAGAGGCTGTCAAGCGACGAGAGATTTGACCCTTCAAACGACAGAAATTGACCCCCTTTTG
>CAJKSP010000074.1 GCA_905202595.1 uncultured Sutterella sp. | reverse complement strand
CGCTGTTTGATCAGCGAGGTTGCGTATTATGCCTAAGCAATTTCAGATTGTCAAGAGAGAAGTTGAGAGCCGTCTTCTTCAAAATGACCTCTCATCTAGAGCGGCCTGGATCGTCAAGAACGGCAGCCTTCCCTATGACAGCCGCAAAACTTGTTTTTCGAGGATGCAATCTCATGCTTCGCTATCGCATCGAACCTGATCCGCTTCATCGGCTGTATCGGCTGACGCTGCTCTGCAGCGCAGCCGACGCGCCGGACGGCATTCTTGTCGCCGCCTCTTGGACGCCGGGAAGCTATCTCATGCGCGAATATGCCGGCCGCTTCAGACGTCTTCAGGCAAGCTGCAACGGCTCTCCCCTGTTGGTCGACCCCCTGTCGAAGAATGCTTGGCAGATCGATACCTCCTCCCTCTCGCCGGCCTCGCAGATTGAAGTCTCCTGGTCTGTGCATGCGGACAGCCTCGGCATACATGACGCCTTCATCAGCAATGAGCGCGGCTTCGTCAATCCTGCTGCCGTGCTTGTCGCCCCTAAGCGTGCCTTGGCAGACAGCCGCTCTCCGGTGCGCATCGACTGGTCCCCCAACCGCATGCGCATTTTTTCCTCGCTCCAATCAACCGGCCCCAACTCTTTTGAAGCCTCCTGCTTTGAAGCGCTTGTCGATTCGCCTTTTGCGCTGGTGAACGACTCTTGCGGCAAGCATGTTTTGCTGGAAGTCGAAGCCTGCGGCATCCCTCACAGCATTCTCTTCACCGGCGTCTCTTCCATCAATAAGGACCGCTTAGCCGCCGATTTGAAGAAGATTTTCGAAGCGACCATCCGCTTCTGGGATCCCGCTGGTGCACAGGCGCCATTCAATCGCTATCTACTACAGGTCAACCTCGTTCCAAAGTGCTACGGCGGTCTCGAGCACGCCGAAGGAGCCGTGCTACTGCACGATCCAGACGCACTCCCGGCAGCGGGAGAAGAAACGCCGCCGAAAAGCTATGCAGACTTTCTTGTGCTCGCGCAGCACGAATACTTTCATGCCTGGCTCGTTCGCCGTCTAAAGCCCAAAGCTTTCGAGCCATTTGAGCTTTCGTGCGAAGCCTATGTCAAATCGCTCTGGCTATATGAGGGATTCACGTCCTACTACGAGAGCGAATTGGCCAAGCGCGCAGGCGTCATCAGCGAAACCGAGCAGCTCAAGAGCTTTGCTGAACGGCTGAACGCCGCTTTCGGCCGCGAAGGCTTCGATCAGCTGTCTCTTGAAGAAGCCAGCTTCTTCGCCTGGACAAAGCTCTACCGGCCGACTGCCGATACTCCCTACTCGCAGACGAGTTACTACAGCAAAGGCGCAGCGGCAGCCTTCATCCTTGACATGGCGCTGCGTCGAGAAGGCTGCGGCACACTTGCCGACGCGCTTGCGGATCTCTTCGCCGACAAGCGCGACGCCATTGCTGAGCGCCGAGATCCCGGACTTGCCGACGACGAATTCATCACCCGCATTGCCGCACGCTCCGCAGCCTGCGCTGCGCTTTTGACAAAGCTCGTACGCGGCTGGAGCGACCGCGGCTTCTGGGAAAAGTCGCTGGCCGAAGCCCTCCTTCTGGCAGGGCTAGCCGCCCAGCCTGATGACGCCCTCTGCGCTTCGCAGCGTTTGGCAGGGCTGAACGTCAGAACCAACAGCGCCGGCCGTCTCGTCTGCGGCTACATCCCGAGCGATTCTCCCGCCTTCCACTGCGGCCTCTACCAAGGCGACGAACTCATCGCCATTGACGGCGAACGCGCTGAAGCTGGCCGCATCGACCGTCAGATCGAGCGTCTGCGAGGACGCTCTGCCGCCGTACTCTGGTTCCGGCATGACCGCCTTCATGAAGGCATCCTCGATTTGCAGAGCCCGCTGCCTGCCAGCTTCACGGGGCGTCTGCCCATTAAACTGATCCGCATCTGAGCGGCTCTAATGAGGAGCGGGGCCGTCGGCCCCGCTCCTCGCGCCAAAACATTGCGCCATCTGTCTCAGCGCATGTCTCGGAAAAGCGCCTGACGACGCGCCTCCTCGCCAGGCCAGTCGATAATCGGACCGCCATGAGCAAGGAGCCAATTGTTGACGCGCTGAAAGCAGCCTGAATTGGTGAAGGGCGACGCCGTCCTCCAATGAGAAAGCGGCGATGGATGCGAAGTCTTCACGACTAAATGGCGCCGCTCATCAATCAAGCGCGCCTTGGCTTGCGCAGGATCTCCCCAAAGGAGAAACACTAAATTCGATTTTTCCTGAGAAAGCAGCGAAATCAGGCGGTCAGTCAAAACTTCCCAGCCCCATTTGGAATGCGCATTGCGCGCGCCTTCTGTCGTCGTCAGCACCGTGTTGAGCAGCAGCACGCCTTGCTTTGCCCAATCTTCCAGCGACCCGTCCTCGCGCACGGGATAGAGGCCGCGATCTTCGGCCGCAATCTCCTTGAAGATGTTGCGCAGGCTCGCCGGAATGGGACGGCCCGATGCGACAGAAAAGGCGAGGCCGACAGCATCGCCCGGCGTCGGATAGGGATCCTGCCCCAGAATCACGACTCGGACGCGTTCAAAAGGCGTAAGTTCCAGCGCTCTAAAAGGATGCGCAGGCACGACGTTCGCTTCGAGCGCCGCTATGCGTTCAAGGAGCTTCATGCCTGTCGGCGAGGCAAGAAAAGCATCTGCCTCCCTCTTCCAGCGGCCGTTCAGGCGCTCGGTTGAAAAATCCGGCTTCAAGTAGGTCATAGCCATGCTCGCGCCTCCTGAGGAAAAAGAGGCGCCCATTGCTTGTCGTTGTAGAAATGCGGGCTTGGCGGGCCTGCTGCTTAATTGAGAGGAAGGGCGCCGTCAATGAGATACGGCGCTCAGAAATCGATTTTCCAGAATGTCTGCTCGCAGCCGGTAGTAATTGATGCGGCATGCAAGCTCGGCATTGCGCTGCTCTGTCTTGCCGCCTTTCGTCGTCAGGCTCACGAAATGGCATTCGCGCTGAACAAAGGAATCAAAGCGCTGACCTGCTTGAATAAACGCATTCCACCGCGTGCGCGTGCCCGTCGGCTTGTCAAGCGCCTTTGCCATGGACGCGACGCGCTCCGTCGCATCGCGATGCTCTGCCTGCACAACCTTGAGTTCAAGTTCGAGGCAGTCCTGCACAGCCTGCGGATCCTTCCCGCCCGCTTTCTCATAGCAGGCGCGGACATCCTCAACCGTAGGATCCTTCGCTGGCGCGGCCGCCTGGACAGCAGAAGCCAGCAGCAGCGTCGCAGAAGCAACAGCAAAAATCGATGCAGCAGTTCTCATCGCTTCTCCTCCAGCAAATGGCGGCAGACGGCCCCAGCATCCGAATACACCTCTGAGAAGCCCGCTGATGCCGCCCACTCAGCAAGCGGCACGCCTTCGTTGTAGCCAGACTTTACGAGGCAGGCTCTGACGCCGGCCGCTTGGGCTGCAAGCGCGTCATTGCGGCTGTCGCCCACCATCACAGCCTCCCGCGGCGCAACGCCGAGCTTTGCAAGCGCGAGCTCAAGCAGATCCGGATAGGGCTTAAGCCGATTGCAGTCGCTGCCGGTCACCACCGCATCAAAGAGAGGCGTCCAGCCGTGAGCTTCAAGAAGCTCAAGCGTCAGCGTGCGGACTTTATTCGTCACCAGCGCCGTTCGAAACCCTGCGGCATGCAGTGCCGCAATGCCTTCAAAGGCGCCCGGAATGGCGGCGATGCGGCTGCCGTCAAGCGACTCCCACTTTTCCACAAGAAGCTTCAAAACCGATTCGGGATCGATCCGCGCAGGATCCGCCTCAGGCGCCGCTTCACGCCACCATCGGCAAAGGCGTTGGGCGAGAACGCGAACGCCTGCGCCGATCATGTCCCCAACGCGCTTTTCGCCAGGATCCGGCAGATCAAGCTCGAGGGCGGCAAGACGCGCGCCTTCATAAAGTTCAGGAAGAGAATTGATCAGCGTGCCGTCCAAATCGAAGCAGACGGCGCGCACAGCCGCATGAGCACTCTGAGTCATGCTTATGCCTTCTGAGACCAGGCCGCAGCGACTGCCGCCTTCATCGAGCCGATCACTTCAGCATAGCCCGCCTTGGTCTTGGCACCGAAAACAGCCGAGCCGGCGACAAACGTATCGGCGCCAGCTCGGGCGATGCGAGCAATGTTGCCCGGCTTTACGCCGCCGTCGACCTCGAGCAGAATCTCGCGGCCCGTCTCTGCCTGATAGCGGTTCAGGCGCTCGCGAACCGCAAGGCATTTTTCAAGCACTGGTTCAATGAAGCTCTGTCCGCCGAAGCCCGGATTCACGCTCATCAGCAACACGACATCGATGCGGTCGAGCTCATAGTCGAGGTAGGAAAGCGGCGTCGCCGGATTAAAGACAAGCCCTGCCTTGCAACCGCCGTCGCGGATCATCTGCAGCGTGCGGTCGATATGGCGGGAGGCTTCGCAATGAAAAGTAATGATGTCAGCACCTGCTTTGATGAAGGCAGGAATGAGCCCGTCAACGGGCTCAATCATCAAATGCACGTCGATCGGCGCCTTGGCATAGGGCCGAATGGCCTGCAGCACCAGGGGCCCCACCGTAAGATTGGGCACATAGTGATTGTCCATCACGTCGAAATGAATCCAGTCGGCGCCCGCTTCAAGCACATCTCGAACCTCTTCGCCCAGACGGGCGAAATCGGCCGAAAGAATTGAAGGCGCAATGCGGCAGGTTCTCATGATGCTCAGCTCCCTCATTGTCAGCAGCAAAAGACCGACCTGCCGAACCGGATAAGCCGTTCGGCAGGATGGATGGGCAGTATAGCGGCGAACGCCGCAGGACTGGCGAAGCCGCTAGACTTTGTAGCGCGCTGCAGACCTTCCTGTCGGGCGCCGCGTGCGCGTTACTCTGCCTCCCCCGTCATGATGACCTTCTTTTCTTTCGCTCGAGTGCTTCGGCTCGGCGCCGCTGCAGCTGCCGCACTCCTCCTTGCCGCCTGCAGCACGACACCCGTTGCGCCCACAGCGCCTCAGTCGAAACGCACGAATGCGCCGATTTTTGAAGCGCAGACCTTCTCGGCGCTTCCCGCTAGCGAACCGACAGCCTGGGCGCCGGCACTCTCCGCCTTTCAGCGCTCCTGCGAACGCATCGGGCAAGAGAAGCCGTGGCAGGCCGTCTGCGAAAGGGCAAAGGCTGCGCTTCCCGAACAGGCGCAGGAGTTCTTTGAAGCCAACTTCACGCCCTGGCGCGTCGCCATGGCAACGTACGACGGCGGAGAAGAAGTTGCTCGAAGCGCTTCAGGCCTCATGACGGGATATTACGAACCTCTTCTTTACGGAAGTCGCACCCGCATCGGCTCATTCCAGCATCCGATCTACGGCGTGCCGGATGACCTTCTCATCATCGATCTGGCTGATCTTTACCCCTCGCTCAAGGGCATGCGGCTTCGCGGCAAGCTGGAAGGCCGCCGAGTTGTGCCTTACGACACGCGCGCAGAGATCCAGAAACGGCGAGACCTATCCCGCTGGGCCATCGCATGGGTTGATGATCCGGTGGCCGCCTTCTTCCTGCAGATACAAGGCTCCGGACGCATTCTGCTGCCAGACGGCACCTTCATGCGCGTGGGCTTTGCTGATCAGAACGGCTACCGCTACCGCTCGATCGGAAACTGGCTCGTGAAGCACAGCACGCTCAAGCCCCATGAACTTTCCATGCAAGGCATTCGCGCTTGGGCGAAGAAGAATCCTTCCCGAGTAAAGGAAGCGCTTGCACAGAACCCTAGCTTCATCTTTTTTGAAGAGCGCACAGGCGATCCTTCGCTCGGCCCGATTGGCGCACAAGGCGTCCCGCTCACGCCGCGCGCAAGCGTCGCCGTCGACCCCAAGCACTGGCGGCTGGGCACGCCCTTCATTGCAAGCGCCTCTCAGACGCGGCCTGCTCTCGCCTTCACGCGGCCGGTGATCGCGCAGGATACCGGCGGCGCCATCAAGGGGCTCATCCGACTCGATTATTTCTGGGGATTCGGCGATGAAGCGGGAGAGGACGCCGGCCGCCAAAAAAGCGAACTGGCACTCTGGGCGCTCATCCCGAACGGATTCACGCCGCAAGACATTCGGCCTGGCAGCAAGCCTGCGGCTTCGGCGCCTCAAGCCAAAAAGCCGAATGCCTGATGCGAAAAAAAGCGCCGGCTGATCCGACGCTTTTTTGATTCCGATGCTCGCCTAGCTCTTCGGACGCTGCTCGGCAAGAATCGCTTCGAACTGTTCCACCGGCACCGCGCCTGTGAGGCGATCGCCCGTAGGAAAGAAGAACGTCGGTGCGCCAGTGATGTTGAGGCGGCCTGTCAGCGCAAGGTTGCGCTGCAGCACAGACGCATCGCAGCCTTCAGGCGCCGGCTGCGGCGCAATGCCTCGCGCCATCCAGTCATGCCAGGCTCGCGAGGGATCCTTCGAGCAGACGATTTCTAGGTTGTTCTGCTCGCCGCGGATCATCGGCGCAATAAACGTGTAGACCGTCAGATTGCCCGCCTCTTCAAAGACGCGCTCCATTTTTCGGCAATAGCCGCAATTGGCATCTGAGAAGACGATCACCTGCCGCTCGCCCTTGCCGAAGACCTGCTTCACGGCATCCTGGAAAGGCCATTTGCTCCAATTGTCTCGGGCATAGCGGCGAAGCGATTCCTGCGTCAGATTCTTTTGCGAGAGCACATCAATGATCGAGCCGGAAAGCACATGCTCGACGGAATCATCCACATAAAAGAGACGATCCTGAATGAAAACTTCCCAGAGTCCAGGAATGGGCGCCGGCCGCACGCTTTCTGCGCGCAGCCCCGTGTTCTTCATCAAGCTGTCGCGCACAGACTCTTCCGTTGCAGCCCCATGAGCGGCTGCTGATGCGGCAAGCGCCGCCGTCAGAGCGGCCGCAGCCGCCCAGCGATTCATCTTCACTTAAAGCCCCCTTATGAGGTGAGAGAAGAAAGGTGGATCATCAAATACGACAGTGTATCGCGCACCAAGCCTGCAGATCTTTAGTCCCGCATTTGCGGTATTTCTATCGCCAAACTCAGCCAAACAAAAAATGACGGCCTCTGCTTCCTTGCAAAGCGCTCTGACGATCCATATAATGCGGTCTTCTGTTCAGTTACTGTTCTGAACAGGCATGGCGGCTAGGTAGCTCAGTCGGTAGAGCAGCGGATTGAAAATCCGCGTGTCGGCGGTTCGATTCCGTCCCTAGCCACCACTTATGCTTTTCGTGGCAGAAACTTTTGAGAAGATTCTGCCAGTGGAAATGCGGCTAGGTAGCTCAGTCGGTAGAGCAGCGGATTGAAAATCCGCGTGTCGGCGG
>CAJKSP010000073.1 GCA_905202595.1 uncultured Sutterella sp. | reverse complement strand
TTTCGTCGGCCCGTGCAATGAACCTATTCAGGCCGATTTAATCAGAGCATCCCTAAGAGCATCTGAACGGTTGTTGCTTATCTTTCCTGCAAGAAACAGGAGATAGTTTTTTCCCGAGCAGGGAAGGAATCTAGTTATTGCCTGGTGTTTTTTGCGCGGCTTAATCGCTTTGAACGTTTTGACAGATGCTCGATGGTCTTAAGAAGAATTTGTCGGATGACGCCGAATTGATCGGGAAGGCGATCGTTTTCTTGCATTTTCTTTAAAGTCAGCGAAACTTTTCCTGCAGTTATCAGATCTTTTCTTGTTTGGAGAAGGCAGATAAAATCATCATATACTGATTTTCGACGTCGAATTAGGTCGGGATGATTCAGATTTAATATTTCGATAGTGCGCTTTGCAAGGTCGGTCCGTCCAACGATAATTCCGTTATTTTTGTACTCAAAAGCAGCATCTGCTGTCGCATCATGCGGGGATAATATGGGTTCTGAACAGTCATCTTTCTTTTTGGCTCCGAACTCTATCATTCCCGTGCTTGAGCCTGGAAAGCATGCAGCCATATTGGAATAATCCAGATCTTTTTCGTCAGCTGCTGATTGTGGTTCTATGTGTTCGATGTGAGAAGTCTCGTCCTTAATGCGAATCATTGTGTAGGCGCAAAGAAACTTCTGCTCTTGCAGCAAAGAATCTTTAATAGATGACTTGATATCTCCAGGCAAAGACTTATAGTTACAATTTAATCCGTGATTAGCTGCCTTCCATTCAACGAACGCTTTTGGAATCCTGTTCTGATGGATGTAAATCATTCGTCTTCTCCATAAGCCTCTGCTAAGGAGATGATGGCATCAAGACTGCGGGTAGTCTGAGTGGATCCTCCAAGTTTATTTTCCAGAGCGTAGAGCTTGCTGCGGGCTTCTTCGAGCTTATGTTCTTCAACGAGCTCTCGAATAGTCTGATCTTCAGCCTTGATGTCTTCAGATTGATCTGAGGCGCCTAATATCTCGGCCGTGACTTCTGAAACATTCAGGCCGTAGGATTGATCTCGTTTGGAGAGATGTCCATGTGAAAGAAGAAACAGGCTGCTGGGAGGCGTTTCGCCGATGACTGAGGGCGAGTGAGTTGTGACGATGAATTGAACCGAGGGGAAGGCTTTGGGAAGCCCACAGATAATTTTGCGCTGCCAATCCGGATGCAAATGAACATCTAGTTCATCAATTAGAACGATTCCGTCTGTTTTCTGAGCAGCTTCTTCCCCAAGATGAGGATTCAGCAGACAGATTCGGCGAGCAATGTCAGCATAAAGCAGGATGATATTTCTTTGTCCATCGCTCAAATCGTCAATGCTTGAAATATCAATGTGTGATCCGTCTGATTCAACAGGTGAACGAATCCATTCGATCAAGATGGATTTAGCATTCCAATCATAATAAATAGATTTAAATTCCGGGAATGTGTTGTGAAGCGCACTGCAAAGCACAAATAAGTCATCATCGGCAACTTCATCAAACAGAAGGCCTGAACTTAATGCGCTCTGCATCCTCTCAATAGACTTGGTGACAATCCATTGCAATGTCTTCTTCGTCTCGGTTTGAGATGCAGCATCGTTCCAGTTTTGATATGCGCTGCCCCGTTCTTCCATGCGCAGATTCGCTGATAGATCATTTAAATTAGTGTTACTCAGGTATCGCTCTGCTTGATAGAAAGCAAAAACGGGGAGAGTTGAACCGAAAGTCGTATTTCGGCCAATATTTTTTGGAAGCAATTGAAAAGTAGGGTGTTGCGTGTCGTCAGTTGCAAGAATGCCTGTGGAGAAATTCTTTTCCTCTGGTGAGTTTTGATTAGGAATATCGTTGCTGCCTTCAACCTTTTGAACCATGTCGCTCTCAAGAGGATTGTTCAAATTCTGCTCTTCAGGCTGAATATGGAGGGTGATTTGCAGAGGATATTGAGCTTCAAGACGCTTTCGGTCTCGTGAATTCATGATGGCCTTTCGGACATATGAACTTGGAGAAGCATAAAAAGATTGTTGTTTCGAAAAATAATACAGAACAGGTCCGAGTCCCAAAGCTATAGCTTGAAGAACAGATGTTTTTCCGGAGCCATTAATGCCGGCGAAGACATTAACTTTTGGCTGCAATTCAAATTTTAATTCAGCGAATTGCTTAAAATTTTTAAGCTCAACTGAGGTGATCTGCATAACAAGAAGAAAATGGTCTCTTGAGATATGAAGATTTTACGGTACATCTCCGCGAATCGTTATGCGGTGAGTCGCTTTTTCGCAAGCATCCAGCGCGAGGCGCAAAGGCGCCGAGCCGATGCCGCATTCTCTTCTAGATGAGGCAAAATGTTGCTTTCGGCTTCAGCAGGCGCGCTCTTGCATGCTGCGCCTGAAGCCGAAAGCATCAGCACTGCCTATTTTTTTTCCGGACTGCCAGGAACTGCCAAATGCCCTTCATTTTTGCCGCCGATTCGGTTGCCTATCCTTCTTCAGCCATGAAGGCGGAAGCCGTGGGCCTTGAGATTCCCGAAATCGGCCTCTCGCTCAAAGAACCCGATCTCTCCACGATCGTCATGAAGAGCGGGCAGTCGTTCGTCTCAGCAGTGGGGCTGCGCAAGCGTCGCGGCGAATGCGGTGTGCTCGCGCGCGTCGCTCAGATTCCGCCCGTGCTCACGATGAAGTTCTCGTGGCGGATCCGCTTCCCGCAGGCAGGCATCAGCCGCACGGGCGAGCATGTCTGCCGCCTGCGCGTGAGGGACTGGCGCCCCGACATGGAATTTCTCTCGCTGCCGGCCGACTTCTGGCAGGACCGCATGGGGCTTCCCGCTCAGGCGCTCGGCGTCGTCTTCATGCCGTTCTATCCGGGCGAAGCGGCGCTTGCAGGCGCGTTCCGCCATGTGGAATTCACCTGGATGCCGGCGCCCCGCAATCCGCAGGTCTGCTTTGTGCAGACGCAGGAGGAGTGGCTCGAGCCTTCCGCGGGCGACCTCGAGCGCTTCGAGCTCTCGGCGGGCGAGCCGCTCGCCAAAGGCGTGACCCAGCCGCGCTTTGAAAGCGCCGTTGCTGCGGCGATTCGTCCGGCGGCGCTCGAAAAGTCGCAGGCGCAGCTTGCTGCTGAATCCGGCAAGTATGCGCTCAGACCCTGGGCGCTTCAAGCGGCGCGCAGCCGTCAGAACGCCGCCTTCGCGAAGCCCTGCGCCCGCGCGGCGAGCGAAGACGGCAGGAGCGCCGTCGATTTGATGCTGCCGCATTTCCTCCTCGCGCTGCGTGCGGCTGAAAAGATCGCCGCTGCGGGCTTTGCGGGCATCATGCCGCCGATTGATCCGGCCTGGTGGCGCGCCGTTGAGGCGGCGCACCCGACCTTCAAAGCCGACGCGCTTGAATATGCCGACGCGTCGCTCTCCGACGCCTTCGCTTCCTTCATGCCGCTTCTGAAAGGCGAGGGCGCGAAGCATCCGGGCGCCGCGCTGCGCTTTGCCTTCCGCGAGAAAGGCAAGGACGCCCCGGGGATCGTGCGCTTCGTTGAAGTCTGCCGCGTGGCGGATCGTGCCTGCGCCGAGGGGCTCCTGCCCCGCATGACGACGCCGGACGGCCGGTACTGGTGGGCGATCATGGCGGCGCTCTGCGGCGCGAAGCGCCTGCGCGACCTGGATGCGGCGCTCGCCGCGTAGCGACGAGTCAGCCGGACCGTCCGTGCGGATGGTCCTTGCATCAGCCGTCAGTGCAAAGAAAGCGGCCGGACGCTTGCGCGCCCGGCCTTTTTTTGCTCTGCGGCTTTCTGAGGGAGCGGGCGCTCAGCGCGCCTTTTCCGCGCGGACGATGAAGTCCGTGAGCATGCGGATTGTCTTGCCCGTCTCCGGATCGACTGCTTCCGTGTAGAAGCTTTCGGCCGCTTCCGCATGCAGGGCGCCGAGGCGCGAGAGCGCCGCCACGTCCCAGTCGGGGCGGTCGGCGCCCGAGAGGGGCAGCGACTTCGCCACGTCTTCCATGCGCTTGGGATCGACGTCGCGCATGTACTTGGCCTGGTGCGCGGCGATGGGCGCGCGGATTTCCTGCAGCCGGGCGTAGGCCGGATCGGAAAGATAGCGGTAGTGGCGGCCGTCGGCGATGAGAAGCACGCCGCCCGGCTTCAGAATGCGCAGCCATTCGGCGAGCGCCTTTTCGGGCTCGGGGACGTTCCAGAGCAGGTTGCGGCTCACAACGGCGTCAAAGGAGGCCGAGGCATAGGGAAGGGCCTGCACATCGGCTTCGCGGAGCGCAAGCACGACGCCGGCGGTGCGGGCGTTTCGGGCGGCTTCTTCAAGCATGCCCGGCGAAAGATCGCAGCCCGAAGCCTTCCAGCCGAGCCTGGCTGCAAGGATCGCGAGCGCTGCCGGGCCGCAGCCGCAGTCGAGCAGCGTGCGGGGCTCGCCTTCTGCAGACGCGGGCGCCGGGAGGAGCTTCTGGAGGCGCGCGGACCAGAAGCGGCCCCCTTCGCCCTCTAGCTCCTCCATGGTGCGCATCGAATACCCGGCGGAGCGGGCGGTCCAATAATCCTTGACGTCGGAAAGGAGATGCGCTTCGTCGACGGGACGGGAAGCGCCTTCAGGTGCGGATGCGGTCATGTATGTGCAGCTGCTTGCAGGTGGAGGGAATGGGAGCGGCGGCGCCGATGCGGCATCGGCGGCCGTCGCGGCGAAGAGAGGATTGTAGCGGCAGGCCGGCCGAAGGCCTCGGTCCGCGGCCGGATGCATGCTGAACTAATCACTAGGGCTTAATCCTGCGCACGCCGTCCGTCCAAAGGAGAATGGCCGGGACGCGTCTTGCCGCGCATAATTTGGCTTGCGCCGGCAGTTTTTCGCCGGCGTTCTTTTGAGTGAGGAGGAGCGCATGACAGAGCAGAGCGAACCCATCGAAACCCACGTTGCCAAGGTTGAGGACGACGACATGCCGGCATTCGGCCCGTCGGGCCGGACCGACTTCGAGCGAGACGTGCTCATTCTCGGCATCGGCAACATTCTTTGGGCGGACGAAGGCTTCGGCCCGCGCGCAGCAGAGCTCTTTCATGCAACCTACCGCGACATGCCCGGCTGCGAAGTGATGGACGGCGGTACGCTCGGCAACTACCTCATCAACGAGGTGACGTCGAGCCGGCGCATCCTCGTCTTCGACTGCTGCGACTTCCATGCTGCGCCGGGCACGATCCGCACGCTTGTCGGCAAGGACATTTCGCTCTGGCGCCGCACGAAGATCTCTCCGCATCAGGAAGGCTTCAGCGATCTGCTTGCCACGGCGGCGCTCATGGGGCGCAGCCCCGAGGAGGTCGAAGTGGTGGGCGTGCAGCCGTCCGAGCTTGACGACTACGGCGGCAGCCTCACCCCGGTTGTCCGCGCAGCGCTCCCGACGGCGATGAAGCTCGGCCTCGAGGTGCTCGCCCGCTGGGGCTACCATCCCGAGAAGCGTCCGGAAGGCGAGGTGCCGGCGCCCCTCGGCGAAGCCGTGCTCGAGATGAAGCCTTATGAAGAGGAGCGCCCTGCGGCCGATGAAGCCTGCCGCTTCGGCGACGAGCGCTTCCTCGTGCGCGCGGCGGGCCATGAGGTCAAGGACCCTGAGGGTCCCTTCGAGCGCCGCAAGATCGACTGAGCCGCTCAGGCGTCTGCCAGAGAGAGAGGCTGAAAGGATTTTTTCTCAAAGAAAAGGAGCCAAGCACATGTGCGTTGCGCTGCCGATGGAGGTGCTCTCCGTCAATGCTTTTCAAGCGCGCTGCCGACAGGCCGACGGCGGCGAGCGTCTCGTCGACGTTTCCATGCTCGAGCCGGTGAAGGCGGGCGACTGGGTGCTCGTCTTCCGCGATGAAGCCATCCGCGCCGTGTCGGCCGAAGAAGCCCGGGAAGTCGAGAATGCGCTGCGCGCAACCGCCCTCGTGATGGAGGGCGACGAGAGCGAGGCGAACATCCGAGCGGGCTTCGGCGATCTGATCGACCGCGAGCCGCCGCTGCCCGAGCATCTGCGCGCGCTCGTCGGCCGCAAGGCTTGAAGCGCCGCCCTCCCTAAACGATTTTTTGCATGGAAAGCAAGCCATGAGCAAATTCACCAAAGTCGCTCCGATCATTCCGGAAGAGAACCCGCTCTTCCAGCGCCTGTTCGGCGCCGAGGGCTTCAAGATCCTGCGCGAAGAGGGCGAGGACGGCGTGGACGCGTTTCTCGCCGCGCCCGGCCTGAAGTTTGCGATCTTCGCCGACGACCCCAACAAGCAGAAGGAGACGATGGACATCGTCGTGATCGGTCCGGAGCTTGCGAAAGTTTTCCCGAATCTCGCCGAGAAGCGCATGAGCGACGTGACGACGGGCCGTGCGCTCGCGGCGCGCTGGGGCATCCGCAAGCTGCCGGCCGTGGCGCTTTTCCGCGGCGGCGTCTATCTCGGCGCGGCCGAAGGGCTCATGGGGTGGAGCGAATACATTGAGGCGCTTGCAGAGATCAGCCGCCGCGAAGCGGCCCCGAAGCGCACGATCGCCATCATGGCGAAGCCCGCCCCGGCCGAGAGCTGACCGTCCGGCGCCAGTACAGGTTTGGACTATTTCAGGAGAATCCCGAGATGCGACAGAGCTTTTCTATTGATGCGGCGTCCCGCTGGGCGAATGTGCCGCCGCTTGATCCCGAAACTGAAGAAGGGGCGGCGCGCACGACGATTGCGTTCCTTGAGGACGTGCGCAGCCGCATCAGCCGCCACATGGATGCGATGGCCTCCGGCGCGGAGCCGGCGGACGGCTCGGCGCTGCATGAGGTTTGGGACTTTTCTTCGTTCAACCCGAATCACATCGATTTTCTGCTTGCGACGCTCGGCGAAGGCGAAGTGCGCATCAAGCTCTACGGCGGCGAAGCCAAGATCGCCGATACGGGCGTTCCGGGTCTCTGGCGCATGCAGACGGGCAAGGACGGCAGCGCCAACTCCTTCGTGCTCTGCCGCATTCCGCTTGCGGTCCTCAACGTCGCCGATCGCGGCGCGGACAAGATCCCGGCTCTCGTCAATCCCGGCGCCGACGTCTTCGCTGCGCCGGCCATTCTGCAGGAGCTGCAGAAGAAGCTCGAGGGCGCAGATCTGACGACTGTTTCCGACCGTCCGGCACCGATGGTCGAGCTTACGCGCCAGCCGCTCTCGCCGGGCGACGTCACGGCCGTCTACTCGACGCTCGGCCGCGGCGACGTCGAAATCGACCTGCTCGGCTTCGCACAGTCCACGCTCTCGTCGACCGCTGTGCGCGGCATCTGGCATACTCAGATTCTCAACAACGCCGGCAAGAGCCTCCTCAACGCCTACGTCGTCGCCCGCATTCCGCCGGAAGCGCCGTTTGCCGCAGAAGAGTTCGCGGACGGCGCCGCCAAGTGCGGCGAGCTCATCGACTGGGTGAAGGGCGACCTCGAGCGAGGCTCTCTCGGCCTCGGCAGGATGAAGAAGGATGCCTGAAGAGAAGAACGATCAGAAGGTGCCGCACTACGCGAACGGCGCCGAAATTGAAAATGTGCTCGAAGAGCTGGCCATGGCCCGCGTCGGACCGACGACGCGCATGCAGTGCAAGGTTTGCTGGCACATCTACGATCCCGCAGAGGGGTGTCCCGAATGGAACATTGAGCCCGGAACGCCCTTTACGGACCTGCCGGACGACTTCTGCTGCCCCGACTGCGGGCAGCCCAAGTCGGCCTTCATTCCGGCCGACGACGACATCGGCTAGTCCGAGCGCGAGACCACAAGTCGGACAAGGCGCCGTCCCAATGCGGAGCGGCGCCTTTTTCATGCCGGCTGCGTGCCGGCGCCGCAGCGTCAATGAGCGGCGCAGGGCGCCTGACAATGATTGCTGCCGGCTTCGGAGATTCGAGGCTTCGCGCCGCCTGCCGCCGCAGGCGTCTGCGAGGCCGCAAGGATTTGCGGGACCTGCATGCATGCAGGGCTCTCAGCGAAGGCTGAAAAAAAAAA
>CAJKSP010000072.1 GCA_905202595.1 uncultured Sutterella sp. | reverse complement strand
GGTGGATGAGGGCGCAGGCCATGGCGAGCTCGCGCTTCGCGCCGAGCGGCAGCTCGGCCGTGCGCCGCTCGAGGCTCTTCTCGAGCTCGGTGCCTGCGGCGAGCGCTTCAATGCGCTCTGAGAGCGCGCGTCCGCGCACGCCGAAGCTTTCCCCGAAGTAGGCGAGGTTCTCGCGGACCGTGAGCCGCTCGTAGAGCGAAAACTTTTGTGCGACGTAGCCCACGCGGGCGCGCGCGGCGGACTTGGCCGTTCTCAGGTCCGCGCCGGCGACGCGGATCTCGCCCGAGCTCGGCGGCAGAAGCCCGCAGAGCATGCGGAAGGTCGTGGTCTTGCCGGCGCCGTTGGGTCCGAGGAGTCCGAAGATCTCGCCCTCTCTGACGTCGAAGGACGTGTCGGCGACGGCCGTGAAGCTGCCGAAGCGCCGCGAGATGCACCGCGCCGTGATGATGCTCGGGCGCTCGCGCGCGCCGGCTGCACGCGCCGCATCGGGCGCTTCGGCGCCGAAGCGCGCATCGTCTGCAGCCCGCCGCTCTGCCGGAGCCGTCGGAAAGGTAAGAAGGCTGTAGGCGTCTTCAAGCGTCGGCGCGCGGGGGACGAGGGCGTCGCCGAGGGGCGAGGCCGCCGGCGCTCCACCCGCGGGAAAGAGCACGTCCGCCCGGCCGCCGCGCGGCACGGCGTCGAGAAACGGCGCATCGGCGGATTCGGCGCGCACGGCGCGCATGTAGGCGCGCTTCCTAAGCTGCGCGGCAGCCGCAGGCGCCGCGCGCCCGGGCGCCGCCAGCGGCGCCGACCAGGCGAGGCCCTCGGCCAAAGCGGCGAGGGCGCCGGGCGCCTCGTGCGCAATAAGGCGTCCTTCCGAGAGCAGCAGCACGTCGTCCGCCTCAGCCGCTTCCGAGAGATAGGCGGTCGAGACCAGGGCCGTCATGCCGGATTCGGCCTGCATGCGGCGGATGATCCGCCAGAGCTCCCGGCGCGAGAGCGGGTCGACGCCCACGGTGGGCTCGTCGAGGATGAGAAGCTTCGGCGCGGCGAGGAGCGAGCAGGCGAGGCCGAGCTTCTGCTTCATGCCGCCGGAAAGCTGTCCGGCGCGGCGCGATTCGAAGCCGGCGAGTCCGGTGAGCGCAAGGAGCTCTGCGAAGCGCTTCTCGAGCGCCTGGCCGGCGACGCCCTTGAGCGCGCCGAAGAGCCGGGCGTTTTCGATGACCGTGAGGTCTTCGTAGAGGCCGAAGCGCTGCGGCATGAATCCGATGAGCTGCACGAACGCCGGATTGTCCGTGTCGGGTGCGAGGCCGAAAATTCGGGCGCTGCCCTCATCGGGGTGCAGAATGCCGGCGAGGAGCCGCAGAAGCGTCGTCTTGCCGGCGCCGTCCGGCCCCGTGAGGCAGACGAGCGCGCCGGGCCGGGCGAGCGAGAAGCTGAGGCTCGCCGCTGCCTCAAAGAGCCGGCCGCTCGGACCGGGAAAGCGCTTCACAAGCCCGGCGGCTTCAACCGGGGGCAGCGAAAAGTCAGGCGCGCCGCCGCTCGGCCCGAACGGCCGCTTCGGGCTTTCCGGCTGATCGGCCGGCTTGGGCGAGGCGCGTCGGAAGCTGAACATGGCTGAGCTCGCAGAAGTGGAGAAGAGGAGGCCCGCTCTCGGGGTCAGGCGCCGCGCGAAGGCGCGGAGGCGGGCGGGTCGAACTCCACCGTCACCGGCTGCCCGAGGCGCAGGACGTTCTCCGGATCCTCGAGCGTGAGCCGCACCTCGTAGACGAGCACGGTGCGGAGGTCTTCCGTCTGCACGGTCTTGGGCGTGAATTCCGCCGTGGAGGAGACGTAGCCCACCACCGCGTCGATCGGCGCCGACGTATCGGAATAGACGCGCGCATGAGCGCCTTCCTTCACGAGGCCGAGCTGCGTCTCGACGACGAAGCAGCGCACCCATTTGGGATTGGTGAGCGCAATCTGGTAGACGGTGCGCGAGGGGCCCGCCATGTCGCCCGGCTCGGCGAGGCGGCTGCGGACGACGCCCGAAGAGGGCGCCTTGAGAACCGAGGCCACTTCTATCTGATAGTCGAGCGCAGCGACCTGCGCGCGGGCGGCGTCGGCCTGTGCGCGGGCGCTCTCCACTTCCTGCGGACGCAAGCCGGCGCGGTAGGCGGCGAGCTGCGCTTCGGAGGCGGCAAGCTGCTTCGAGAGCGATGCGGCAGCGTAGCGCGCGTCGTCGAGCGCCTGGCGGCTCGTGGCTTTGGCGGCGGCGAGCGCCTTCTGGCGCTCGTAGGTGCGCTCGGCGCTCTGAAGCTGCGCCCGGAGCGATTCAGCCGTGCGCTCTGCCGCTTCCACGTCTTCGCGGCGGTAGCCCTCGGCCGCCATGGAGGCCTGAGCCTCCAGGCCGCGAAGCTGCGCGCGGGCCTGCTCGCGCTCGATTTCAAGCGCTGCGGTATCGAGCCGTCCGAGCACGTCGCCCGCCTTCACGGGCTCGCCTTCTTCGGGGCCGAGCAAAGCGATCCGTCCGGACGCTTCAAAGGCGAGCGACACCTGCCTGGCGTCGACGTTGCCCCAGGCTTTGTTTCCGGGCGGGTCGGCGCTTTCCTGACGCAGCGCCCAGGCGGCGGCGCCTAGCGCAGCAATGACGGCGGCAATCGCGGCCGCTTTGAGGACAGTGGCGGCAGAGGCCATGCGGGTGCTCCTCAGAGAAAGGGAAGCGGACGAGAGCGGCTTCAGGCTCTGGCTTGAGGCGCGGCAGCGCCGCGCCTTCTTCCATTCTAGGCGGTCTGCGAGGGGTTCCTCTTCGGACGGCCGCGGCCGTCAGGCGTGCAGGCGCAGCCAGCGCATTGCGATGTCGGCGCTCGTGGCGGCGGCCTGCTTCACAAACTGCAGATAGTCGATCTTGGCCTCGCCGCTCGCTTCGTCCGAGATGACGCGGATAGCGGCGAAGGGAATGCGGTTCACAAAGCAGACCTGCGCGATGGCGCCCGCTTCCATTTCAGCTGCAATGGCCTTGAAGTGCGACGCAATGGCTGTGCGGCGCTCGCTCGTATGCACGAACTGATCGCCCGTGGCGATGAGGCCGACGCGGAAGTTCACGCCCGCTGCCGTGCACGCGGCGCTGAGCTCGTCCACGATCGTTTTGTCGGCGGGGAGCTCGACCACGTTGATGCCGGAGATGAGGCCGAGCGGGTCGCCCACGGCAGTCGTGTCCATGTCGTGCTGCACGCAGCCCGCGCTCACGGCCACGTCGCCGATGTGAAGCGCCGGCGTGAGCGTGCCGGCCACGCCCGAGTTGAGGATGGCGCGCACGCCGTACTTGAGGATCAGGGTCTGGGCGCAGAGCGCGGCGAAGACCTTGCCCACGCCGCACTTGGCGAGCGCGACCTCATGGCCTTCGATGCGGCCGATGTGGAAGTCGATGCCGGAGACCGTTTCAATGCGGGCGTCCTGCATCGCGCTCCGCAGGCGCGCCACTTCAACGTCCATGGCGCCGATGATGCCGATCATGCTGTCTTTCCTTGTATGTGGGGAGCGGCCGCTGCGGCGCTGAAGCGCCGGCGGGCTCGGCGGCGAAGGCTCGCCGCGATCAGACGGGCTGGCCGTCCTTGCCGAAGAGCGGCAGCGGCTCGAGGTACGTGATGTCCCGGCGCTCGGCGGCCTTGCCTTCGGCGAGAACCGCCATGCGCCCGGCGACGGTGCCGCCGGCGGCTTCGACGAGCTTTTCGAGCGCGGCGAGGCTCTCGCCCGTCGAAATGACGTCGTCGACGATCAGAATGCGGCGGCCCTTCATGAGGGCGGCGTCCTCTTCGGGGAGGATGAGCACCTGCTCGCCCGCCGTCGTGATCGAATGCACATGGACTTCGAGCGCGGCGCCCATGTAGAGCTTGCGCTTCTTGCGCGCGACGAAATAGCGCTTGGCGCCGGACTGGCGGGCCATTTCATGAATGAGCGGAATGCCCTTGGCTTCCGCCGTCAGCATGAAGTCGCAGGGCGGCGCCTTCTTCAGCAGCTCGCGGGCGCAGGCGACCGTGAGCTCCTGGTCGCCGAGCAGAATGAAGGCGGCAATCTGCAGGTCATCGCTGATGGGAAAGAGGGGCAGGCTGCGCGTCAGGCCTGCAACGTGAAGAGGGTAGTGCACGTGGGAACTCCGCATCAAATCAAGCTGTCGGGACTCGGCGGACGAGGCGCTGATGGGGGAAAAGCCTCTGCCCGGGCCCCAAAAAATCGACCGTATTGTATAGTCCGGGCCGCCTGCCCGCTCAGCGCCGGCAACAATAGAATGACGAACCTGGGCCGCGCCGCGCCCTGATCTCTCCCTGCCGTCATTTCTTCCTTCCCATGCCAACGCTTCCTGCCTCTTCTTCCGCCCGCGCCTTCGGGATGCTTCTTGCCGCCGCCGCCGGCGTTCTCTGGGGCTCCATGAGCGTTGCCGCGCAGCATCTCATGCAGACGGGCGCCTTCATCGTGAACGACCTCGTGTCCTTCCGCATGCTCGGCGCAGGCATCGTGCTGCTCCTCTGGGAGGCGATTTCGCTGCGAGGCCGGTTCTTCGCGCTCATTCGGCGCTTTGCCGCGCCGTTTCTCGTCTACGGCATCGGCATGCTCTGCATCCAGTGGACGTTCTTTGAGGCGATCAGCGTTTCGAACGCCGCGACGGCCGCGCTCATGGTGACCTTCGGGCCGCTCTTCGTCACGGGCTGGACCGCCTTCAGCGAGCGGCGCGCGATCCGCCCGCGCGAATGGCTCGCGATTGCGCTGGCCGCGGCGGGCGTCGTGCTGATCGTCACGAAAGGCGACTTCAGCTCGCTCGACATGAACGCCATGGGCGCCTTCTGGGGCATCCTCTCTTCGGCCTCGGGCGCTTTCTGCACGGTGCAGCCCCGCCGCATTCTTCCCTACATTCCCGTCGGCCTTCTCGTCGGCATCGGCATGACGATCGGCGGAGGGCTCCTCACGATCATCGATCCGCCGAATCTCGGCGAAATCCGCTGGACGCTCGAGTCGGCGCTGCTCTACGGCTACATTGCGCTCTTCGGCACGGTGGGCGCCTTCTGCTGCTACCTGAAGAGCTTGGAATTCATTCCGGCGCCGACGACGGCGCTTCTCGGCAGCTTCGAGCCGCTCTCTGCGCTCTTCCTCGGCACGCTCCTTCTCGGCATCAGCTTCGGCCCGATGGAGCTCCTGGGCGCGGCGCTCATCCTAACGATGGTGGCGGTGCTTGCGCGCGGCTCTAAATAAAGCGGCGGACAAATTTGCGCTCCGGCAGAAATTCGGCACTTTTTGAGGGTTTTCTGTCTACAAAAGCCAAAAAGGCGTCAAAATAATCTAAAAGCCGATAAATATGCTGAAATGCCCGCTCAGCCGGATGGCTCTGCCATGGACCGGCTGCTCGGCGATGCAGCGCTCCCCCTGCCAGAACCCCGGCTCCATTTGCAGCTGAAGGCTGCGGTCGGCAGAGCCGGCTGGTCCTGGCGAAGACTTCGGAGGGCCAGTTATGAACCGCATTCATCGCGTGCTTTGGAATGCCGCCAAGGGCTGCTGGACTGCCGTCAGCGAAAAGACGGGACTGCATCAGACGAGAGGGCGCCGGACGGCAATTGCCGCTGCGGGGCTCGCGGCCGCTTTTGCGGCCGCAGAGGCTTCTGCGGCCTCCATTGAAAACGGGGTGCTGACAACAAGCAGCGGCTCGACGGTCATCATTACTGCGGGCGAGAAGCCCGGGAACGTTGAAGGCGATGTCCTCAAGGCGGAGACGGCAGCGCTGACCAGTCCGGGCGATGTCAAAACGATCCATCTCACCGGCGGCAGCAGCCTGCAGCTTGGGGGAGACCTCGGCGATGCGTTCGGCACGACCAATCTTTACGTCTGGGGCGCTTCGACGGGTGAAAAGGCCGATCTTCTGCTCAGCGCGACGGGAAGCTTCCAAGAAATTGACGTCGGCACTTTTGCTAACAATTCCGCCAACTCGACGGGTGCCGGCTCGCTCGTCATCAGCGGCGAGAAGGTTTCGATCGGCATGCTGGCTGCATCGGCCATTCGGTCCGGAGAGAGCCGCGGCGTCGTCATTGAGAGCGGCGCGAGCGTCGACGTTGAAAATATCGCGCTCGGCGGCTACCTCGAAAACAACGGCAGCCTGACGGCTGACTCGCTCTATCGTTTCGGCGATGATCAGCATGAAGCAGATTTGGTCAATAACGGCACGCTTGTTTCAAGCAGTGCGAGCATCGGGGCGCTTCAGAACGCGAAGAATGCCACCTTTACCAGCTTGACCCTGACCGGCGGCCAAAAAGATGAGGCTGGAAATGCAGTCCTACGGCAGTCCGTCAATGAAGGCAGCATTGAGGTGAAGGGCATGCTGATGCTTTCCGGATGGCAGAGCACCCGCTCGTTCGGCATGCTCGAAAACCAGGGCGAGATGACAATCCAAACGGCGGTGATCAACGGCAGCCTGACGAATGCAGCCGGGAGCACGCTCACAGCGGAGAATTTGACGCTGGCCGTGAGCGATACAGGAAAAGACCGTCCTGACATCTATCAAACGGAAATCCTCAACAGCGGCACGCTGAAAGTGACTGGAAAGCTCGCAGCGTCAAGCGGGACCCGCCTCGTCAATGAGGCCGGCGGCGTCATGTCGGCAAAAGCGCTCTCTCTCAACGGCACAGAGCTGATGACAAAAGGCGAATTGTCGGCAGAGATCGCAGAGATCACAAACGGCGTGCTGAATGTCGCCGGCGGCACGCTGACGGCAGGCAGCCTTGTTTTCGATAGCGGCGATGCCTCATCAAACAGGCTCGTGATTGCGGCGGGTGCAGAGGCGTCCATCGCCGAAGGTTCAGGCAGCGAGAAGTTTTCCGTTGCAAGCAATACGGCGGTGGAGCTCGCCGGCACGCTTTCGACGAAGAGCCTTTTTAATAACGGCAGGATCAACAGCGAGTCTTCAGCGCTTGCTGGCGTTCTGAAAGCCGCTGAACTCACTAATTACGGCACGATCCGCATTGAGACGGCGACGGCCGATGTTTTTGAGAATTATCGCGGGCTTGGGGAAGATCAAGTCGGAATAGCCCAATTCGGCGCGCTCACTGCAAGTCAAGGCTCGATGAGAGGCACCGTTGAGGTCGGGAGCTTCCATCTTGAAGCCCCGCAGGACATCTACAACGCGATGACGGTTGACGGCGAGTTTTCGGTCAAGACAGCTGAGATTGACGCGTCTGCCACGCTGAAAGTGGCTGGCGGCACGACCCGCATTGACAGCCTGACGCTTGCCGGCACTCTGAATGTCGGCGCGGCTGAAGTCAATGTCGGGACCATGACGTTTAACGGCGGCACGGTTGTGTGCACAAGTGAAGGCTCAGCCGGTCTGACCGTTGACACGATTCAGGCGGCTGGTAAAGGGGTGATCTACGGCGGCGGCAAGGTTCAGGTTGGCGCATTCCAGAACAGCGGCAGCTTCACTTTGAGTCAAGCCGAGATGACCGTCGGCACGCTGGACCTGTCGAATGGACAGCTTCTGCTCAGCAATCAAGCGGGAATCGTCACCGATTCGAGTCAGATTTTTGCACTGGCGCTTAACGACGAAGGCAGCAATCCTGATCCGTACGGCCTGCGCTGGAATGAAAGCCAGCTGAGCTTTGAGAATGGCAGCAGGCTCACGATCAACGATGCGAAATACAACGAGCGCTATGCGGCGTCTGCGGGCGATCTTCTCAGCGGCGTGGCTCTCGCCTTTACGGGCGAGATGGTTGACGCTTCCGGCGAGGTCGTGACGGAAGTGGGTCTTGGGGAGGTAGCCGACGTCACGCTCGCGGAGGTGACATTGACGGCGAAGCCTAGCGAAAGCGGCAGCAGCACGGTCACTGTAGACAAGACGGTGGGCGGCAAGAATCTCGACGTCGGTGAAAGCACCGGAGTTGATATCCAGAAAGACTCTACGCTTACCAACCGCGCCGTAAAGCCCCGTCTTTCAAGACGGGGATATAAGGCGCT
>CAJKSP010000071.1 GCA_905202595.1 uncultured Sutterella sp. | reverse complement strand
CCTGTCGGAGAGCTCGCTAGGACTAGAAGATCACGGGATCGAAGTAGCCGGCGAAGAGGACCGAAGCGCGAAGCGCCAGGGCGCCGGCGATGGAGCAGAAGCCCGAGGCCGTGCCTGAGCCTTCAAGCCCCTTGAGCTTCCAGGAGGCGAAAAGCGGCACGACGATGCCGACGACGACGGCGCCGCCCCAGAAGAGCATCGACGCATCGCCCTCGAGCAGCATGGCGGCGCCGGCCTGCGCGCCCGGAGTGCCCGAGAGCGCCGTGGCGACGAAGGCAAAGAGCACGATCGCTTCCGCGACGTGCACGCCGTTCGCGGCGCAGCCGAGCCAGGGCGCTTCGCGTCCGTCAAGCTTGCCGGTCGACTTGAGGATCTCGGCGGCGCCGATTGCTGAAGCAAGGCCCGAGCAGATCCAGAGGATCGGCAGCGCGGCCGTGTTCCAGAGCGGCACGCCCTGCGCCTGCGTGAGGAGGAAGCCCGAGTAGATCGTTGCGGCGACGCCGAGCACGGCATTGAAGTACGCGAGCGCGCTGCTCTCGGCAAACGGGCATCGCGAGCCCTTGGCCGTCGAGAAGTAGAGCGCGAGCGACTGCAGCACCGTCACGATGCAGAGCACGGCCAAGAGGCAGATGCCGATGAACATCCAGCTCGTGAAGTTGAACGAGCCCTCGAGCAGCGCGTTGATCGCTGCCATGGGAAGGTTCCAGATGCGCGTCAGGTGCGAGAGCACGAGCAGCGTGCCGAGCACGCCCGCAGCCGCTGCAATGTAGGTGACGAGCTTTGAGCGAAGCCAGGCATTGAGGAAGAGGCTCATGCCTGAGAGGCCGACGAGCCAGAGGAAGAGCGCGATCGTCCAGCCCCAGTGGCTCGTAGCGGCCTGCTCGGTGAGTTGTAGATATTCAAAGTTCATTTCTGCACCACCACGAAGAAGTTGGGCTTGGTTCCCTTATGCGGGAGCAGCGTTTCGGAGCGCGAGCGGGCAAGACGGCGCGAAATGGCAGAGTTCGCGTCGTTGATGTCGCCGAATTCGCGCGCATGCACGGGGCAGACGGCCACGCAGGCCGGGCTCTTGCCCTGACGGACGAGATCCTTGCAGCCTTCGCCCATGCACTTGACGGGCAGGCCCGTCTTCGGATGCATCCAGCGCACGTCGTAGGGGCAGGCCGTCACGCAGTAGCCGCAGCCCACGCAGCGGCTCGGGTCCGTCTCCACCATGCCGGTTTCGGGATCGCGGATGTTGGCGCCGAAGGGGCACACCTTGATGCAGGGCGCCTCTTCGCACTGCTGGCACTGCACGAGCAGCTGCACCGGCCGGCGCGCGCGCTCGACGGTGATCTTGCGGATGTTGGACGGCAGCCATCCCCAGCCGGCGTTTTCCTCGTTGAGGAGATCCGGAAAGTTCGTCTTGGCGCAGGCGACCACGCACGCCGTGCAGCCGATGCACTGCGCGGCGTCGAAGAGGTGCGCAAGACGCACGGGTTTCTTTTCAGTCATTGCAGAAACTCCTTCTCAGATGCGCTTGATGCGCACGGAACTGTTGTTGGCGAGCGAGCCCGTCACCGGTTCGCGGTAGCCCGTGCAGAACCAGTGCGAGTTCACGCCTTCGCGCACCCAGTCGTACTTCGGGTCGATCAGGGTCTTCGTGCGCACGCCGCCTGAGAAGCCGTGCGAGAAGAGCACGCCCGGCATCACGCGGTTGGTCACCGTCACCTTCGCGCGGCCGACGGCCGGATTGTCAATGCCCGTCACTTCGATTTCATCGCCCGTTCGGATGCCGAGGCGTTCGGCGTCGGCAGGATTCATCCAGAGCGTGCGGTCGCCGAGGAACTTCGTCGGCCAGGTGAAGAGCGTCACGCCCGAGGAAGCGGCGCTGTCCTTGCCCGAGACGAGATAGAACTCGTCGCTGCGGGGCTTGGGCGCCGTATAGCCCTTGGGGGCTTCGTAGGAGGCGATGCCGGAGAGGCCCTTGCCTTCGTACTTCGACGCAACGAGGAAGGAGAGAATCTCGGGCTTGCCCGTCGGCGTGCCGAAGGGCTTCTTGTAGGGATAGACGCCGAACTTCTTTTCGGCCGTCATGGCCCAGCCCTGCGCCTTGACGTCGGCGGCGATGCGGTCGCCTTCGCCGGGCTTCTCGGCGTTCTTCTTCGCGATGAACTTCTCCCAGGCCTTGTCCATCATGCCGTCGTACCACGCGCGGAATTCCTTGCGGGTCTTCATTTCATGGTCGTAGCCCAGGCGCTCGGCGGCGCGATCGGGATAGGCGCGGCGCAGAATTTCGCAGAACTGCCAGATCTCTTCGCGCGCGTCGCAGCCTTCGGGCGGGTTGAGGCCCGCGTCGTTGATCTGCACGTTGCCGTTGAGCGCCCACTTGACGCCCGCGTACTCATGCCACTCGAGGAAGAACGTGCAGGGGAGCACGAAGTCCGCGTAGTCGATGATTTCGTGCGGAAGAATGTCCTGCACGACGAGGAGGTCGAGCGCCTTCATGGCATCGGCGAGCCGCGCGCTGTTCGCTTCGCGGTGGAACATCGTCGAGCCGGTGATGAAGGCCGCGCGGATCGGGTAGGGCTTGCCGGTCTTGATGGCGTCGAAGATCGCCGAGAACGTGCCGCTGCCTTCGGGGTAGAGCACTTTGTCGAGCGCCTTCTTTTCGCTGATCTTCCAGGTCTGGCCGTTCGGGCCCTTGCCCGTGTCGCCCGACTGGCTGACGGACGGGGCCTTGAAGCCGCCGCCGGAGGTGACGACGAAGCCGCCTTTCTGGTCGAGCCTGCCCGTAAAGAGGTTGATGAGGGAGAGAAGCTGGAAGGCGGGCGAATCGTTGCCGTTTCGCGAGGCGTACCAGCCGTCGTCGCAGACGCCGCCGAGCGTGAAGAATTCGCGCGCCGTCTTCACGATCTGATCGGCCGGAATGCCGGTGATCTTGGCGGCGGCTTCAGGCGCAAACTGATCGCATGCGCGCTTCACGGCAGCAAAGGCCGTCTCCACCTTGATCTCGCCGCCGGCTGCCGTCTGCACGGCGCCCGCAAATTCGAGATCCGGATCGAGGCCAGCGGGCTCGTCAAAGCCCGTGACGGCGCCCTTGTCGTCCTTTTTGAGCGCCATCGGCGCAAAGCGCGCCGACGCCTTGTCCATCACGACCCAGGCATCTTCAGGCGCGCCGGCGATGAGCTCGCTCGCGGCGATCGGGCGGTGCGTGCCCGCCTCGACGAGGTAGGGGGCATTCGTCCAGCGCTTGAGGAATTCGAAGTCGACGAGCTTTTCGGCGATGCCTACGGAAATGAGCGACTGCAGAAAGGCGCTGTCCGTGCCCGGGCGGATCTGAATCCATTCGGCGCCCGAGAACGCGCCTTCCGGCATGCGGGGATCCACGAAGACGAGGCGCGAGCCCTGATCGCGGGCGCGCTGATAGACGGCGGCGACGCCCATGGCGCAGTTGAGCGTACGGCCGACGCAGAGCAGGTAGCGGCAGCGCTCGTAGTCAGGCTCCACCTTGCCGGCGGCGTCGAAGCCCTTGCCGAAGACGAAGCGGCGGCCGCAGACCGAGGCGGTGTTGCAGGTCGACGAATGGCCGATCACATTGGGCGTGCCGAGCGCTGCGCCGAACCACTTCTGGAAGCTCGAGAAGTTGTGCGAGGTCATGGCGACGGCGCGCTCGCCGTACTTGTCGCAGATCGCCTTGACGCGCGCGGCGATGGCGTCGAGCGCTTCATCCCAGCTCACTTCCTTGAACTGGCCCGAGCCGCGCTCGCCGGTGCGCATGAGGGGCTTGCGAAGCCGCATCGGATGATTCCAGACCCACATGCCCTGCGCGCCGCGCGCGCAGCAGCCGCGCTGCGGATGCGTCGGATTCGGCATGATCTTCACGGTCTGCTGAGAGGGCGGCTCTCCCTTCTTGTGCATGGCGAGCAGCCCGCAGTAGCCGCCGCACATGTTGCAGGCGCAGGGATGCGCTTCCCAGCCGTCGGCCTTGAGCTGCTCGACTTCGGCGGCAATGGCCGCCCAGGACGAGCCGGGCGCAAAGGCCGCAGCGGCGGCGGCTCCCGCGCCGCCTAGAAACGTGCGTCGCGACAGCGGCGCAGCGGATGCGCCGAGTAGTTTTTCGGACATGGATCCTCCTGATGGGTTCGCCGTCCCGCGCAGCTGTCTGCGCTGCTTCGAGACGGTTGGTAAACGCGCTTTCCGCGGAGGGGTCGTCAACGCGGGCGCGCATTCACGGATCGTAGGGGAGCCTCCGCCAACCGAATGATGGGGATTACCCTTAAAAATAGGGGGCAGACAGGAGGCATACCTCTAAAGAGGTGTGCCCGGGGCTGTTTTCAGATTAATCGATCCGATAGAGAAAAATGAATGTTTCGTGCAGATGAGAGGTGCAGAAAAAAGATGCCGGCTGAGCCGGCATCGTGAGAGAAACAGGCAGAGAGCCGCCGCTGCAGGCGGCCCTCTGGGTCAGGCGGCGGACTTCTGAAGGTCTGCAAGGATTGTCTTCGCGCGAGCGAGGATGCGGGCCTGAAGCTCGTCGGCCGTCGGGCTCGCCGCGGTCTTCGCGGCTTCGGCGCCTGAGGGGAAGATCCCCCGCGCTTCGAGCGCCTGAGCGAGCCTGTCGAGCGCCGCCTCCGGATCGCGCCGGAAGCTGCTCTCCTTCAGATGCACGAAGCGCCAGCCGCTGCGCTCGAGGACGGTCTGCCGCTCGAGCGACGCGGCGATGCGCTCCTCAAAGCGAGAGAGCGGACGCGAGCCGCTGCGGGGCTGCGTCCCGACGTCTTCGTCGGCGCTGTCGCATTCAATGGCTGCGCGGCGCGTGCCGTCGAGCGCGACGAGGCTGAGGGAATAGATGCCGACTGCGTGCCGCTCTTCAATTTGAAAGCCCCGGCGGCGAAGACCCTCTGCTGCGGCGGCTTCAAGGGGCGAAAGCGGCTCGCCGGCCGGCGCCTCGTCATAGAGCTGACCTTCCGCGGCAAGCCGCGCGCGGCGCTTCTCGGCGGCTGCGGCGGCCGCGCCTTCCGGGTCGCGGATCCAGTCGAAGAGCCGCTTTCGGAGGTCGCCCGCTGCGAGCTGCGAATCCGGGTCGAACGAATGCACGGCCCAGAGCTGATCGCGGGCTCGGGAGACGGCGACGTTGAAGCGCTTCTTGTTGGCGTCGTTAGCGCCGAAGCCGAGCGTGGGCAGAACCTTTCCGACCGGCGCGCTTGCAACGAAGGAGAGGATGACGATGTCGCGCTCGTCGCCCTGCAGCGCTGCGGGCGCGCCGCAGACGATGCGGTGCGCTTCAAATTCGCGGGGCGGGAGGATCGTGCGGAGCTTGCGCTCGATGAGGTCCGCCTGGCCGCTGCCGATCGTGCCGGAGACCATGGAAATGATGCCGATCGTCTTGCCGGCGCAGGCCGGATCGAGCGCGCAGGCGGCGGCAAGCGCCGCTGCGGCATCCGCTTCGATCTCGTTGCGGTCGCCCTGGCGCTCCCCGGACGTTCTGAGGAGCGCGAGATGCGGCGCGAGCGCGTCGGAGCCGTCACGAAGCGGCAGGATCTTCCCGTCGTAGCAGAGCTCGCTTGAAAAACCGATGATCTCCTTCACGCTGCGGTAATGCTCGCGCAGGAGGCAGGGCGAGGGCCAGGCCCATTTGGCGAGGTCGTAGACCGAGGTCGACTCGTCCAAGAGCGTGCGGTTGCGCACGCCCTGAAGATGCTCGGCCTGCAGGGCTGCGATGCGGCTGCGGCCGAGGCCGACGCCCATGGGGCTCACCTGTTCGTCGTCGCCTACGACGGCGCATTTCTCGCCGAGGTAGAGGAGCGCCGCAGCGCGAATGTCCGACTGGCTGGCTTCGTCGAAGACGACGGCGTCGAACTTTTCGGATGCGGAGAGCGTCGAGAGCGCTTTCTGCGTGCTCATGATCCAGACGGGGAGCGCGCGCTGGCAGATGCGCGCCGCTTCGCGCGCGGCGGCCAGACGCTCGCGCTGGGCAGGTCCCGGCCGGGCGCTCTTCTTCACGAGCGCCTCCCAGCTTTGCAGGGCCTGCAGAAGATTGGGCGAGCGCTGAAGCCGGCGCTGCAGATGGCGCCAGGCCTGTGCAGCGGCGAGCGCTTCAGTGGCCTTGCGGTAGCGCTTGGAAGCGGCGTCGGCATCGAGCTGCAGCGCGTCGGCGTCGTCTCCGGCATGGGCCGCCATCATGCGCTCGACGTCGCGCCGGCGCAGGCATTCGAGAACGGCGGGCGGCATGGCCGGTCCCTCAAAGCCCGGGGCGCGCGCTTCGAGCGCGGCCGCCCAGCGGGGCGCCGCAGCGCTGAGCTTTTCAAGGAGCGACCGGCGCTCAGACGCAATCGGCGCCAGACGCCGAAGCCGCACGACGGCGTCGAATGCGGCGCTGTAGCGTGCGAGGCGCTCTTCGTCCGGGAGGGCCTCGTCGGCGAGCGCCGCGAGGAGCGCTGCTGCAGGCGCCGCGAGCGTCCTAGGCGCGCCGTCTGGGCCCGCTGGAGGCGCGAGCGCATCAAGCGCCTCGCGCTTTTCGGCAAAGAGCGCGAGCAGGGCGCTTCGGCGTTCAAGCGCTTTTTTGAGCGGCATGAGGAGATTCGTCGCAGCGCGGCGGAGCTTGAGCCGGCGAACCGGATCCGGATCGCGGAAGCTCGTGGCGAAAATCTCTGCGGGATTGAATCCGCATTCTTCGGCATAAGGTTCTGCGCGCGAGCCTGCGGCGCTCCACCAGTCGAGCGCCTTGCGCAGCGCCGGCGCCCATCGGAGCGCCTCGCGTTCGGGCCGCTCTGCGCCGAAGCTCGAGAAGGGCAGCGTTCCGTCGGCATTCATGAGCGCATTCCAGCGCGCTTCAAGTTTCGCGAGCGCAGCGCGCCTCGCGGCTTCGGCTGCGACGACGGCGAAGTCGGCTTTGGATTCAGGATGGCGTCCCTTCACGGTGACGCAGCGAAGCGCTTCATATTCGTCGAAGGCCGCTTGGTCGCTCAGGCGGGCCCAGAGTCCTGGGAGCGCGCCGCGCTTCTCAGCCGATTCAGCCGCACGCTTCAGCCGTTCGGGGTCGAGCCGCGCTTCGGCGGGCCATTTCACGGCGGGAGCGCCTTCTTCGCGGCCCGCTCTGGCGAGCCGGCCGGCTTCTTCCATCGCATCGAGAAGGGCCGCCCAGCGAACCTTCTCTTCAGGATCCATCCCGGCGATCTCAGCACGGACGAGCTGCGGCTCCTCTTCGGCTGAGCCTGCCAGCGCTTCCGCAGGAAAGCGCGAAAGCGCTTCAAGAGCCGATGCAGAAGCGCAGATTGACCGGCTTTCTTCGGCTTCTTCCTCGCGCCAGCGCACCAGAAGCCGCCCGCCGGCCTCGGGCTCGACGGAAAAGCCGGGAACGCTCGGCTCAGCGGCTTCGCGCTTCAGCTCTGCGGCCAAAGCGAGGCGTTTTCCGAGCGCTGCCGGCAGCGGCAGCGCAGCCGGATCCGGGAGCCAGTCCTCGAGCGCCGCTTCGTCTTCTGGCGAAAGCCGCGCGTTGTCTTCATAGAGCGCTGCCAGCTCGCGCTCGGAGAGCCGCATGTCCTGCATGGCCGCGTCGGGATCCGGCACGGCGTTCCTCGCGGCATCAGTGCGCTTGAGCCACTCGGCCCAGCCGGCGAGCGTGCGCTCAGCGCCGCCGTAGGCAAACTTCGCCGATTCAGCCGCGCGGGCGGCAAAGAGCCGGCGTCTGGCATCGGAAAGCTGCGAGAGGGCGGAGAGCCTCTCGGCTGACGCTTCTTCAATGCGCGCATCCAGCGCCGCAATCGAATAGTCGGGGCGCGCAAGCCTTTCGCAGACAGCAGATACCGACTGCTTCAGATCGTCGCCGTTCTCGGCGAGGAAGGACACGGCCAGGGGCTTGATCGCCTGCGGCAGCATCGTCTTGAGAACGGAGAGCGCCTTTTCGCCTTCGCTCGTGACGAGCACTCGCTTGCCGTCGGCGAGGAGCTCGCCGAGGAGGTTCGCGATCGTCCAGGTCTTCCCTGTGCCGGGAGGCCCCTGCACGAGGACCCCGGGAGCGCCGCGCATGCGCCGCACGGCTTCGAGCTGCTCGCGGTTGGCCGGGAGCGCCAGCAGAAGGTCCGGATCTTCTCCGCCTGCGGCGGCAAGCCGCGCCTCCAGCGCGAGGTCGGCCGAGGCGGTTCTTAGAGCGTTCGGACGGCCTGCAGCTGCGGCGGCTTCATCAGCCGCTTCGTCGGGGCGGTAGCCGCAGATCATGCGGCGCAGATGCACGGGGATGCGTCCGCCGCGGTCGATGTCGGCAATGATGCGTCCGATGGCGGCTTCGGCGCCCGAAGGCTCGGGCGCGAGGAGGAGGACGGGCCTGAAGGCGATGAAGCTTTCGATGAGGCCGCCCTC
>CAJKSP010000070.1 GCA_905202595.1 uncultured Sutterella sp. | reverse complement strand
AGGACACGACCCTTTCACGGTCGGTACCGGGGTTCGAATCCCCGTGGGGACGCCATTCAGGCAGCTCTGGAAATGCAGATGGCTAGGAAGCAGCAGCGTGCCGCGCGCCGCAGGATAAGAATCCTGCTACAATGCGCGCCAACCTCGATACAGAAAGGGGGATTAGCTCAGCTGGGAGAGCGCTTGCATGGCATGCAAGAGGTCAGCGGTTCGATCCCGCTATCCTCCACCACCTTTTCAAGGTCCCTATCGTCTAGAGGCCTAGGACACGACCCTTTCACGGTCGGTACCGGGGTTCGAATCCCCGTGGGGACGCCATTATTTCAAATGCCTGCCGGAGTGCGACTCCTGCGGGCGTTTTTGTTTTTCGGTCAGCGGAATCTTGGACGGCTGCACAGCGTGCGCTTGAGGGTTCTCCCGCGGATGAGAGATCAGGCGAAGCGCTTAGATCTCTTGATGGGGCCGCGGTGCTGCGCCGGCAGCGGGTTGCTTCTCTTGACGTTCGTTCCGCTGCAACCGTAGGATGAATTTCATGCGCCGCGTCTTCATCGAGAAGGCGCCTGCGCGCAAGCCAACCCATTTCCCCAAGGAAACGCGACATGATCCGTCGTCCTGCAGCACGATTTAGCCGCTTCGCCTTTGCGTATTCGTACGCGAAGCGTGGAGCGCTCGCCGCTGCAGGCTTCCTTTGAGCGGAAAGGGTCCGCCGCCTGTGGCGGCAGCAGTTCCCGATAAGGAGCCGGAGAAGAGAACCTGCGGAAGAGCGTGAAGCCCCGCAGGTTTTTTTGTGGCTCCTTTTTTTGATGCCTCTGGCCTGCGTCGCTTCCTTCGCAAGAAGCCGCTGCTCTTCAGCCTTCATCCATTTCTAGAGCAGTCTGAAAGGACCGGAGATTCATCATGATCATCATCGTCAAGCAGAACGCCCGTGAAGAAGCGGTGCGCAGCCTCATCGCAGCGATTGAAGCCCAGGGGCTTAAGACGAGCACCGTTGTCGGCACGGAAAAGACCATCATCGGCGTCATCGGCGATACGCGACGCTTGGATGACAACCAGTTGCTCGGCCTCGACATTGTTGAGGCGGTGAAGCACATCTCTGAGCCCTACAAGCGGGCGAACCGCAAGTTCCATCCGGACGATACGGTGATTGAAATCAACGGTCGTCCGATGCTGGGCGGCGGCCATTTCGCCATGATTGCGGGTCCGTGCTCGGTGGAGTCCGAGGAACAGATCCTCACTGTAGCGCGCGCTGTGAAGGCTTCTGGCGCGACGATGCTTCGAGGCGGCGCTTTCAAGCCCCGCACGTCGCCCTACGACTTCCAAGGCCTCAAGGCGGACGGCATCGATCTTCTCCTTGAAGCCAAGCGCGAAACGGGGCTTCCGATCGTCACAGAGATCATGAACATCAACCATCTGCCGCTCTTTGAAGAGGTGGATGTCATTCAAGTCGGCGCGCGCAGCATGCAGAACTTCGAGCTTCTGAAGGAGCTTGGCCGCACGCGCAAGCCCATCCTCATCAAGCGCGGCCTTGCCAATACGATCAAAGAGCTGTTGATGTCGGCCGAATATGTGATGGCGTCAGGCAATCCGAACGTCATTCTCTGCGAGCGCGGCATCCGCACGTTCGAGACGGCGACGCGAAACACGCTCGACCTCTCTGCCGTAGCCGTGCTCCATGAGCTCACGCATCTTCCTGTGATCGTCGATCCGAGCCATGCAACAGGCGTCGCCCGCTATGTGAAGCCGATGGCCGCTGCCGCAGCGGCATGCGGTGCTGACGGACTTTTGATTGAAGTGCACAACGATCCGGCGCATGCCCTCTGCGACGGCGCGCAGTCTCTCACGCCCGAAGCCTTCGACGAGACGGCAAAGCTCGTTGAAACCGTGCGCGCCGCCGTCAAGGGACGCCTTTGAGGCCGGCAGCAGAGGAGTGCGCTAGCCATGACTACGATCAGCGTAAGAACGGGCGCGCCCTATGAGGTGCGCATTGAGCGGGGGCTCCTGCGGGAAGCGGGACCGCTCTGCGCTTCGCTTCTCTCCGGACGGCGTGCTGCGCTGGTGACGGATGAGAATGTGGCGCGGCATTGGCTTGCTCCAGTGCGCGCATCGCTTGAAGCCGCAGGTTTTGCCGTGACGCCAGCGGTGCTTGCGCCGGGTGAGCGCACCAAGTCTCCGGAAGTCCTCGTCGGGCTTCTCGAGCGCTTTGCGGAAGTTCGGCTTTCCCGTGCAGACGTTGTCGTGGCGCTTGGCGGAGGCGTCATCGGAGACCTTGCGGGCCTTGCTGCGGCGCTCTATATGCGAGGCGTCGCCTGCGTTGAAGCGCCGACGTCGCTTCTGGCGATGATCGATTCAAGCGTCGGCGGCAAAACTGCCGTCAATCTCCGTGCGGGCAAGAATCTGATGGGCGTTTTCAAGCAGCCGAAGCTTGTCATCTGCGATCCGGCGGCGCTTTCGACGCTTCCCCGGGAAGAGTGGGCGAATGGCATGGGCGAAGCGGTCAAGTACGGCGCCATTGCCGGCGGAGAGCTGCCGCAGCTGCTTGGATCGCTTTCTCCGTGCGGCGAAGCTTCGGCGTCGCTTGACCGCCTCATTGCGCGATCGGTGGAGATCAAGCGCGATGTGGTGGAAGCCGACGAGCGCGAAGGCGGCTTGCGCGAAGTGCTGAATTTCGGTCATACGCCCGCGCATGCCATTGAACTTCTCTCGGGATATCGCGCTGCGCACGGTGCTGCCGTCGCCGCCGGCATGGCCATGATGGTCCGCGGCGCTTCGGCGGCAGGCGAGTGCGAGCCGCACATGCTCGCAGAGTTGCTTGCGCTGCTCGAGCGCTGGGGGCTTCCGGACCGGACGAATGCGCCGGTGGATGCGATGATCGAAGCGGCCAAGCGCGACAAAAAGGCGCGTGGCGAGGGCGTCACTGTCATCTGGCCGCTCGGCTGGGGCCGCGTCGAGCGCCGGCGTCTTGATTGGGCAGCGCTTGCCGCGCTGTGGCAGAGCGCGAAGCGCGAAGAGAGAAAAATGCCTGGGCGCACGCTTGAGGCGCTCGGAGAAGCCGAGCGATGAGGAGGATCAGATGACTGCAGAAATGACGGCGGAAAGCGAATGCGGTTCGGCGCCAGCTGGCCGTCCGGGACTTCAGGCGCGCGAAGCGCGCCTTGCGCCTGCGCGGCTGGCGGGGCGGCTGCGCGCGCCGACATCCAAATCCTGCGCGCACCGCCTGCTGATGGCGGCGGCATTGGCCGACAGGCCGACCGCCGTTCGCATTTCTGATGAGAGCGAGGACATTGCGGCGACGGCTGCGGCGCTTGAGGCGCTCGGCGCCGAGCTCCATCGACAGAACGGCGTCTTTGCCGTCATGCCGATTGGCCGAGCGGCGCCAGCCGGCGGCGAAGCGATTCTCGACTGCGGCGAATCAGGCACGACGCTGCGCTTTCTCGTGCCGATTGCGGCCGCGCTCGGACGTGCGGGCGGCGTGCGCTTCGTTGGACGAGGACGCTTGCCGATGCGTCCGCTTTCTCCTTTGTCGGAGACGCTGCAGGCGCATGGCGTCCGTTTGGAGATGCCTGAGGGGCAGACGCTGCCGCTGCGGCTCTCCGGCCGGCTTGAACCCGGCCGTTATCAGATGGCGGCCAATATTTCTTCGCAGTTTGTGGGCGGGCTCCTCTACGCGCTTTCGATTCTTGATGGCGACAGCGAGCTGCAGCTTCAGGGTCCGATTGAATCAGCCGCTTATACGGAGATGACGCTAGCGGTATTGCGCCGCTTCAGCGCTGTCATCGATGTGCTCGCGCGCGACGAGCGCGGTGCCGGTCGGCGATACCGCATCAGAGGCCAAGGGGCGCTGAAGAGTCCGGGAACGGTTGAAGCAGAGGGCGACTGGTCGAATGCAGCCTTCTGGCTCTGCGCGGGCGCTATGGGCGCGGCGGGACCAGAGGGACTGGCCGTGACGGGGCTGTCGAACGCGACGGCGCAGGGCGATCGGGCTGTACTGGAAATTCTTGGCCGCTTCGGCGCCGAAATTGTCGAAGAAGCCGGCGCCGTTCAGGCGCGGCCGCCTGTTCGCGGCCGCCTCCATGGCATCGAGATTGATGCCTCGCAGTGTCCGGATCTGGTGCCGGCGCTTGCGGTTGCCGCAGCGGCGGCCGAAGGGCCGACGATTTTTGTGCATGCCGAACGGCTTCGCCTCAAGGAAAGCGACCGTATTGCAACGACGGCCGCCATGCTTCGAGGGCTGGGCGCTGATGTTGAGGAGCGTACGGACGGCTTGATGGTCATGGGCTGCGGCAGCGGCGATGCTGCGCGTCCGCCTTTTCCCGGCGGGCGCGCTTCGAGTGCGGGAGACCATCGCATAGCCATGGCCGCTGCCGTGGCGGCGCTGGTCGCCGCCGGACCTGTCGTGCTCGAAGGACCCGGCGCTGTCGCCAAAAGCTATCCCCGCTTCTGGGCGGACTATGCGGATCTCGGCGGCCGCGCGGCGTTTTTCAGCTGAAGAGCTTTGCGGGCATGATGAAGAACATTTGAAGAGGACGGCAGATTCAGCATGAGCATTTGGAGTGGCAGGCGGCTTGCCGCCGCAATTTTCGGTCAGAGCCACGCTGCGGCGATCGGCGTCACGCTCGAGGGACTTCCCGCGGGCGAAGCTATTGATGCGTCGGCGCTTGAAGCCTTCATGAGCCGGCGTGCGCCGGGCTCGGCGCGCCTCGGCGCCCTGGCGACGCAGCGCCGAGAAGCGGATCGCCCAGAGATTCTCTGCGGCGCGCTCGAAGACCCAACGCATCCGGGGCGTCTGATCACTTGCGGCGCGCCGCTGGCGGCCGTGATCCGCAACGGCGATGCACGCTCGAAGGACTATGCCGAGCTAGCGGACAAGCCGCGGCCGTCGCATGCCGATTGGCCGGCGCATGTGAAGTATCGCGGCTTTGAGGACGTGCGGGGCGGCGGCGCCTTTTCGGGGCGTCTCACGGCTGCGCTCTGCTTTGCCGGCGGCGCAGCGCTGCAGCTTCTCAAGGCAAGAGGCATCTGCGTGGCGTCGCATGTGCGCTCCATCGGTGCTGCTGAGGATAGGCTCTTCAATCCGATGGGCGAATCGTCCGAGGTGCTGGATGCGCGGCTTCTGAGGCGCGTCTGCGCGCTATCCGACGATGCGGCCGAGCGGCTGGCCGCAGAAGTTGAAGCGGCAAGACTGGCCGCCGACTCCGTGGGCGGCGTTATTGAAACGATTGTTCAGGGCGGCGCAGACGGGCTCCCCGTCGGACTCGGCGGACCGCTCTTCGACGGTCTTGACGGACGGCTTGCTCAGGCGCTTTTCGGCATTCCCGGCGTCAAGGGCGTGGCTTTTGGCGACGGCTTTGAGGCGGCAAAGCGCCGCGGATCGGAAAACAACGACCCTTACGTTTGGGACGGCGGCCGGGCGAAGCCTGCAGCCAACCATGCCGGCGGCATTGCCGGCGGCATGACCACGGGAGCGCCGCTGCTCTTCACGGTTGCCATGAAGCCGACGCCTTCGATCGGACAGCCGCAGCGCACGGTGAGCCTCTCCGGCCGATGCGGTGCCGAACTCATCATCCGAGGTCGGCATGATCCGTCAATCGTGCTGCGCGCCGTGCCTGTCGTAGAGGCTGTTGCGGCGCTGGTGGTGCTGGACGCTGTGCTTGCCGGCACCGAGGCATAAGCGGACGTCAGGCGAAAGGAGACGGCGAAGATGACGGAAGAAAGCGGGCGCATGGCGCCCGAGGCCGCGCGCGCTGCCATTGCGGCGCTGCGTCCCAAAATTGATGCCGCAGATGCGGCTGCGCTGGCGGCGCTCGCTGAGCGGGCGGCGCTTGTTGAAGAAGTCGGCCGCGTCAAGCGCGCGGCAGGGCTTGCCGTGCTTGACGCCGAGCGCGAAGCGGCCGTGCTCTCGCGCGTGGAGGCTCGGACGGGCCGGCGCGCGATGCGCGGGCTTTGGCGCGTCGTCATGGCGATGGCGCGGGCGTCGGAGGGCGGAGATGAGGCGGCGGCGCCGAATGCGGAGCAAGCGGCTTCGGCCTGGCGGATTGATTTTCCGGACAGCCGGCGCGCCGAAAGCGACTTGAAGGATCTGCTGGCCATGCTTCTCGCACTGGATCAGGCGCCTCTGGAGCTGCGGCGGATTTCGTCGGATGCCGCGATTCTGCGGCTTTCCTGCGCGCTGCCTGAGGCGCTTGCGCGCGATTTGGCCGAGCGCGGCGCGAAGGTGGCGCCCGCCGGCGAGGAGGCGCGCTCATGACGCAGCAGAATCAGCGCCGTCGCTTCGGTCTTTTGGGGCGGCGGCTCGGTCACAGCCTTTCGCCGCAGATTCATGCGCTCTTCGGCAGCGTCCCTTATGCCTTGATCGAGCTGGAGCCGGAAGCGCTCGGCCCCTTCCTTGAGTCGCGGGACTTCGACGGGCTCAATGTGACGATTCCCTACAAGCGCAGCGTCATGCCCTACTGCGCCGAGCTTACGGCGCGCGCGCAGGCGGTTGGCGCCATCAATACAATCGTGAAGCGTGCAGACGGCTCACTCTTGGGCGACAACACCGACTGCATCGGCTTTGAATGGAGCCTCGATGCGTGCGGCGTCGACGTGCGCGGCGCCAAATGCCTCGTGCTCGGCACAGGAGGTGCGTCGCTGGCGGTTCGGTATGCGCTTGAAGCGCGAGGCGCGGCCGAAGTGGTGCGCATTTCTCGTTCAGGTCCCGAGTGCTACGAAAACATCGGCCGGCATGCAGACGCAAAGCTCGTCGTCAATGCAACGCCTGTCGGCATGTCGCCGGCTGTGGACGCCTCGCCTCTCACGGAGGCTGCGTGGGCGTCGCTGCCGGCGCTCGAAGGCGCGATTGATCTCATCTACAACCCGCTTCGCACGGCGTTTCTGCAGGCCGCGGCCGCGCGGGGCCTTCGAACGGAAAACGGTCTCGGCATGCTCGTCATGCAGGGCAAGGCGGCGGCCGAGCGCTTTCTCGGGCGCGCCGTTGACGCCGGCGAGGCCTCTCGGGCGCTCAGCCGGATTCGCGCAGGCTTTGAAAATATCGTTCTCATCGGCATGCCGGGTGCGGGCAAGAGCACCGTTGCTCATCTTGTCGCCGAGCAGCTCGGACGGCCGCTCGTTGATGCGGATGCGGAAATTGAAGCGCGCGCCGGCAAGTCCATTCCTGACATTTTTGCTGAGTCGGGCGAGTCGGGCTTCCGCGATGCAGAGGCGGCCGTCATCGCCGATGCGGCCAAGCGCCGCGGGATCGTGCTGGCAACGGGCGGAGGCGCTGTGCTGCGGCCCGAAAACCGCTGTCGGCTTCGCATGAACGGCTTTGTCGTCTGGCTCGAGCGCGGGCTTGACGTCCTGGCATCAGACGGCCGTCCGATGACGGCGGCAAAGGGCGTGAAGCGGCTTTTCGATGAGCGCGCGGCGCTTTACGAGGCGGCGGCGGATCTGCGGGTCCGCAATGTCGAGGGAGCGCCGCAGGCGGCAGCCGGCGAGATCCTGGCGGCTTTCGGCAGACGATAGAGCGCAGCGGCGACAAAACAAAAAGCCGGCCTTGATGAAAAGGCCGGCTTTGCTGTCAGCAGCCGAGCAGGCGCTCGCGCTCCGCCGCGCAGCGCCTCTTCAGACGCGCTTATGGACGGCGCTTGTCGCCTTCTTCCACCACCTGGCGGCGGATGCGGTCGAAGACGTCGTTAAGCGCGGCCATGACGTCATGGTTCGTGCCGTTGACGATGAGGTTGCGCCCGTTCGAGAGCAGATCGACGCGAATCGTGAAGGGGCCCATCGTCTGATGTCCTTCCTGCGTTACCGTGACCTTGCAGGGGCCGAGACGGTTGTCGAAGCGGCGCAGCGCCTCAAGCTTCTCGTTGACGGCTTGCTCGACGGCCGCGGAACGGTTGATGCCTTGGAAGATGATCTGAACAGGCATAGACACCTCGCTTGTTGTTCTTGTGATGACGGGATTGGACGCCCCTCTTGCAGGGGCTCTTCCGATCCTCAAAATCTAGTGTATGCGCTTTTGAGGCAGGCTCTTCGCCCCTATGTTCTGCGTTTGCCCAAGGCCATGAAAGATGCAAATCCTGCACGAAAGAAGGTTCCCTTGAGGTAAAATTCGCGCTGTCGGCCAAATGGCGGCAAAGCGAACGGCGCAGAAGCGGCCGCTCGATGCAAATGAAGGCGCTGCGCGCTGGCGGGCGCCTTTTTCTTTTTTCTTCTTTTTCTTTGGCATTCGGCTGCCGAAGTCCGGACGCATCCGCAGAGATTCCGGACGGCGAAAAGCGCATCTGTGCTTTGAGAGGCAGGTGCTTGTCCGCCGCAAGGCGCGCAGCCGCGATCCATTTTGATTTCATCCCGCGCAGCAGGGGAGCGGCGGGAGCGTG
>CAJKSP010000069.1 GCA_905202595.1 uncultured Sutterella sp. | reverse complement strand
ATGCTGCGTCTGTTTTTCCAGAGATTCCAGCGTGGCAAGCGCCTTCGCCGCGGCCGCCCCGCCCTTTCCAGCCTCGAGCGGCGCTGAAGCCGCGAGCAGAAGCCGCAGCAGCGCTGCGCCGGCCGCGAGCGCAAAGCCCGCCGGCGGAAGCGCCAGCGTCCACGTGCTCCAGGCCGGACGCCAGGACATCACCTGAGCGCTCCCCGCGGCCAGCGCGAAGAGCAGTCCGATGACGGCCGCAGCGTCCGCCGCCCGGCGGCAGACGCGCTGCCGCGCGCCGGCCGCAAGAAGCCCCGCGTAGACGGCGGAGGCGGCAAAAGCCGCCAGCGCGCCCGCGAGCTCGCGGAAGATCCCCGTGCCGGGATTGGCCAGAGCGGCGAGGATCATGTCCGGCCGGCCGAACTGCGAGGCAAGCGAGAAAAGCGCCGCCGCCGAAGCGAGCGCGGCGGCGGCCGCCGTCCGGGCGAGGCCGCCCGCGCGAGCCCCGATCCGCTCGCCTGCCGCCGCGGCCAGGAGAAGTCCCGCCGCGCCGGATGCGAGCGCCGCAAAAATCGCAGAGAGTAGTTCGCGCGTCATGCTGCTGCCTCAGGGGGTTTCAGGCTGCTTCATCAAGCCGGGCTAGACCATCTTCGGCGGGTTTTCAGGCCAGTCGCCGTTCTTCTTGTGCAGGATGTAGCGCACCGTCGGATGGTTGCCCGAATCCGGCATGCTGTGGACGTTTTCGGGACCCGCAGCGGCGATCGCCTTCGAGACGTCGCTCTCCGGATCGTCGATGTCGCCGAAGAAGCGGGCGTCCGCGCAGCAGACCTTCACGCAGGCAGGCTGTTCGCCGATTTCCTGGAGGTGATGGCAGAGCGTGCACTTCTCAACCACCTTCTGCTCGGGGTTGAACGTGCGGGCGCCGTAGGGGCAGGCCGCCATGCAGGCGCGGCAGCCGATGCACTTTTCCTTGTCGATGAGAATCTGCCCGTCGTCCGTGCGGTAGGTCGCCTTCGTCGGGCAGACCTTCACGCAGGGCGCGTCCTTGCAGACCTGGCAGACGTGCGGCAGAAAGAATGCCTTGATGTTCGGGAACACGCCCGTCGGTCCGATCGCGTGAACCTTGTTGTAGTAGACCCCGAGCGGCACGCCGTTTTCCTGCTTGCAGGCAATTTCGCAGGCCATGCAGCCGGTGCAGCGGTCCAGGTCGATAACCAAAGTCTTTTGTGTCATGACGAATTTCTTCCTAGTTCATCGCGCGCCGGGGCGCTGGACCGCAGCCTTTCTGCAAATGCGGAAGGCAGCGGCCGAATGCGCGCCCGCGGCGGCTCGATCGGATCCTTAGAGCTTCGGGTTGGGCGTCGTGTCCGTGGGCTGCGGCAGCCAGGGCTTGAAGTCCTCCGGCTTCTGCCAGATGCCTTCCGGCGCGCCGTCCGCCTTGGAGATGCGGACCTGAATGCCGCGCAGCGTGTACGTGCCGACGATGTCGTTGAAGGGCGCATCGTTCTTCGTGAGCACGTTCACATTGCCTTCCTGCCAGCCGTGCGTCTTCGTGCCGAGCGTCTCCGGGAACCAGAAGCGCTCCATGTAGAGCACGCCCGGGCTCACGCCTTCCGTGACGAGGACCTTGCCGCGGGTCTTGCCGCGCTTCGATTCAAGCCAGGCCCAGTCGTCGGTCTTGAGGCCGTACTTCTTCGCGTCGACCGGATTGACCCAGACCTTGGGCACCGGATAGATCTCGCGGATGTAAGGCACATTGCGAAGCGTGCCGTGGTGGTACATCGGCAGGCGGCCGTTCGTGAGGACGAGCGGGTAGTCGCGTCCGACTTCGTTGAACGGATTTTCCGAGGGAACCATGTACCAGGGCAGCGGATCGTAGTCCTTGGAGGCCGGCGGCAGCGGCTGCAGCGCATAGGGCTTGCCCGTGCGGGCGAGCGTGATCCACACTTCGCCGTAGAGCTCGAGCTTCTTCGAAGGCGTGCGGAAGCCCTGAGGCAGGCCCGTCTTCGGATCCTTCTGCTTGTAGACGTAGTAGGTGTTCCACTTGTCGTAGGGCATGTACGTGGTGGGGTTGTGCTGCAGGAGCTGCTTCCACGTCATGTTGATGCGCTTCAGGCGGCCGTCGAGGAGCTCCTCCATCGAATCCCAGTACGCCAGATCGTCCTTCATGAAGTCCGGATCGCAGGCGCGCTTGCAGTTTTCATTGCCGAGCGCGGCGCAGCGCTTGATGAGCTTCGACCAGAAGAGCGTTTCGTCCTCGGTCTCCCAGACGTGCGCCACGGCCTGGCGGGCGAACACCATGTTGAGGGACTCGACGAGCATGTTCGTCTCGAGCCATTCGGTCGCCGGCAGGAGCATATCCGCGTACATCGAGAACGAGGTCGGGTACATGTACATGTGGACGATGAGGTCGACATTGTCCATCGCCTTCACCCACGAGCCGGCATTGGCGTTGACGCCGAACTTGTTGCCCGAGCGCTCAAGCCACACCTTGATCGGATAGGGCTTGCCGGTGAGCATCGCCTGCAGCACGGCCGTCGGCTGAGCGGCGTCCCACTGCAGAAGGCCCTTGTGCTCGTTGCTGCCGAGGCGCTTCGTGAGCTGGCCTTCCGGCAGGAGGTACGAGCAGCGCGTAGCGAGCGAGCCGGCAGGCACGACGTTCGATGTCGGATTGCGCTGCACGAGCGAACCCGGACGCTCGATGTTGCCGCAAAGCGCATTGAGGATCACAGCACCTTCAGCGGCTTCCACCGAATTGGGCGACTGGTCGGTGGCGACGCCGAGCGCAACGCCCGAGGGACCGTCGCAGTAGATCTTGATGCCTTCTTCGATCTTCTTCGGATCGAGCCAGCATTCCTTGGCCGTTGCTTCGAGCGTCCACGGCTCGACGCGCTCCTTGAGGCAGCGGAAGCCCGTCTTGTACTTCTTGCCGCCGAATTCGAATTCGCCGTCAAGCGCCGGATCGAGCGCATCGTCCCAAGGATACTTGATGGGCTTCGGAGACTTCGTCTTCTGATCCCAGACGACGTAGGTCTTGTCGTCGAGCTTCGGATCGAGATCCTTCGCGCGCACCAGCATCTTCGTCTCGACGTTGACGAGGTACGGCAGGTTCGTCCAGTGCATGACGAAGTCTTCGTCGTAGAGCTTCTTCTCGATGATGTAGCGCATCCAGCCGAGCATGAGCGCAACGTCCGTACCCGGACGAACCGGCAGCCAGACGTCGGCGCGCATCGCTTCAGGCACAAAGCGCGGATCGATGACGACGGTCTTCACGCCCTTGGCGCGGAGCTTGACGAGCGCATGGCCGCCGCCTGCCGGATTGCTGTTGCTCGGATCCGTGCCCCAGAGCACGATCGACTTCATGACCGTGTTGGGGTTGTAGATTTCGCGGCTCTTTTCGTCGGAGATCGACGTGTCGGGGCCGCCGTACATCATGTCGAACGCGAGCGTGCGGGGCAGATAGCACTGCGCGCAGCCCGGCTCGTAGAAGTTCGGCGTGCCGAATGCGTTGGCCACGCGAGGAATGCCGCGGAAGGCCGGATTGCCGCCGCCGCCCGTCGTGATGAGGACAGACTCGGCGCCGTACTGGTGGCGGACCTCCTCCATCTTCTTCGCAATGGTATCGATCGCTTCCTGCCAGCTGATGCGGCGCCACTTGTTTTCGCCGCGCTTGCCGACTCGAATCATCGGGTACTTGTTGCGATTCGGATGGTAGAGGGCGGAAATGCCGGAAAGGCCCTTGGCGCAGAGGCGGCCGTCAGTCATCGGGTATTCCGGATTGCCTTCGAGCTTGACGACGCGGCCATTGCGCACGTGCGCGAGCACGCCGCAGTTGTGAATGCAGGCGCGGCAGCACGTCTTCACGATTTTGGTTTCGCCGGCAGCGGCGCCGGCTGCAGGCTTGGCGCCGCCCGCCGCTTCCGCAGCGGCGGCCTTCGGCACAAGCCCGTCGGCGGCGAGGCCGGCCGCAGCGGCTAAGCCCGTGATCGCGGTCGCTTGAATGAAGCTTCTGCGTGTGAATTGCATGAAATGTTCTCCTTTAGGATCCGGACAGCTCAGCCGTCGAAACATCAGCCGCCGGGCTTGGCAGCGTGCGCTCGAGGGCCGACGGGGTCATCGGCCGCGCAGCCGCGGGCTCGTCGTCTTCAACAGACTTCGCCAGGCTCTGCCGGTGCGCTTGAAGCCGATTGCCGGCTTCTTCTCTGCACACCGAACTCGTCCGTCGCCCATAAGTTTCAGGAAAAAGCTCGTCGTCCCGCCTCTCAGGAAACGCAAATTAGTTTGCTCTTTTTCCAAACTGATTCTCGGAACATGCCTTGAAGCTGTGTTTAACGCCGCTGCTGAGGGAAAGTCCCAATAGGGCTGCATTGCAGGGTTTTCCAAATCCGCCGCCTGCCAAGGCAACACAATTTCTGACCGTTTTTGTCAGTTTTTCGTTCTGTCAAAAGCTGCGCCTTCCGGCTGAAAGCGCACCGCAGTTTGGGAAAGCTGCTAATTGCAGGCAGCGTGCGCAGCGCGAACCGCCGTCCCCAGCCGCCGTCTGCCGCAAGACGTCCCGCGTGCTATTCGCTGAGACGTCTGCCTGATGCGTCGCCGGCTGACGCATTGGACGGCTACCATGATTCCATTGCAGCGCAACCACATCTTTTTGAAGGAGGCCGCCATGCCAGCCCAAACTTTTTCTCCCCTATCAGCCCTCCTTCTTCTGGCCGCTCTGCTCTTTTGTGCCGCCGCGCTTCTCTTCGGTCCGAACGCCGCTGCTGCCGCCGAGCCTGGGCGCTACTACTCTCAGAACGGCAGCTACCAAGGAAAAGTGACCGAGGACGGCCGCTTTTACGACAAAAGCGGACGCTATCAGGGCCGCCAGACGCAAAACGGGCGCTTCTACGACAAGCAGGGCCGCTATCAAGGACGCATCTCAGAAGACGGCCGCATCTATGACAGGAGCGGCAGATATCAGGGACGGCAGACGGAAGACGGACGCCGATATGACGGCAGCGGCCGCTATATGGGCAGAGAGTCGGACGGACGCTTCTATGACCGAAGCGGAAGATATCAGGGACGCCGGACGCCCTGACCGCCGAGACGGCTTCCGGCTGGCGCTGCGAATCTCAACCGCCGAATGCGGAGGCCACGCCGCCGATGCCTTCAGGCGGGCGCCTTAAATGCAGAGGAGCCTGCTTGTTGCGGCAGGCTCCCCCCAAGTCAGTCCGCTGAAGACGAGCGAGATCTGCGGATCCCGCTCTTTGTCCTCAATTAGAACGCGTAGCGGACATTGGCCTTCAGCGTCGCGTTTTCTCGGTCGGCATTGCCGAAGCCGTAGCCGGCGCTGAGGCCGAACGAGAAGTTGCCGCTCACTGCTTCAACGCCGAGCGTGGTGCTGTAGAGATTGCCCACAACATCCACATCGCCAAGCACCGTGCCGACGGACTTGCCGCCCACCTGCGGGGTGATCGTGAAGTCTGCGGACGGCACCAGCTTCCAGCCGGCGGCCGGCTCGATCGCGCCAGCCACCTTCACGCCGATCGGCATCTCCAGAACATGGAGAGAATCGGACTTGAAGCCGCGATAGTCGTCGACATCAATGGCCGCATAGCGGATGCCGACATGCGGGATGACATTCACGACGCCCTCATAGGCCGTCCAATCAGCCCGCAGGCCGATCGTCAGCACGCTGGAATCGAGCGATTCCGCGGCCGAAGCGCCGGCTACCGACCCCGTCAGATCGTTGTCGATCCAGAGATAGGAAAGATCTGCGCCGATGTAGAGGCTCGTATCGGCGACATTCTTGCCGGTGTAGAGCGACAGGCCGTAGAAGTCCGCCTTGTTCTTGAAGGCATTGAGCGTTCGCTCGCTGCCGGCATCCGCCTTGCCGATCGTGAAGGCCGCACCGAGCTTGGCGCCGCCGGCGAAAGCCGCATCAAAGCCGAGCACGCCGCCATAAATGTCGGCGCTGTAGCCCGTGCCGCCGTAGAGGCTCTTGGCCTTGTTGGAGGCGTAGAGCACGTCGGCCCAAATGCCTTGGCCTTCGCTGCGGGCATTGCGCTGCATGATGGCGCCGCTCACCTGCTCGGCCGCATCGTACGCGGCGTTGTAGGTGCCTGCCGTCACCGGCGCAGCCATGTATTCCTTGAGCGCAGAAGCGCCGAGGTCCGTGAGCGATTGAGCGTCTTCGTCAAAGTAAGCGGCATGCTGGCCGACAGCTCGGAAGACGTCGCCGTTTCGGGCATTGCCAAAGCCCTGCTCCATAAGGGAAGCAAGCTTCTCGTTGCCGCTCCCGACAGCATCCTTATTGAAGGCGACCTTCAAATACGTCTTGTCATCGGTCTCAGCCTGGCCGTCGAGCTTGCCGGCCTGCGCCGTCAGGAAGGCGTTGTCGCTCTGGAATGTCTTCTCGCTCTGAAGCGCACCGCCGTCAGCGAGCACAAAATTGCCGATTCGATTGAGATTGACGGCAAAGGCCTTGGCGCCTTCATCAAACGCAATCTGACCGTTGATGAGCGCGTCTGCACCGAGCGAGCGGGCATCCACAACCAATGCGCCCTTCTGACCGATCGTCAGCGCATTGTTGGTCCCCGAAGCGGCGCCAACATTAATTTGGCCCGTGCTGCCGATCTTGACGACGCGATCCGCGTAGAAGACGCCCGTCACGCCGTCAAGATCCGACGCCGCATCCAGCGAGCCGGCCACAATCGCGGCCGCACGTTCATTCGTGCCGCCGAAGCTCAAGGCCGGTGCGGACTGCGAATCGGTGCGGAGGAGATTTGCGGCGCCGGAGCCAATAGTGATGCGCCCCGTCACGCCGGCATCTTTGTCGCCCGCCGCATTCAGCGCGAGCACGCCGCCCTCCTCAACGCTGACGCCAGCCGAAATGTTGGTTGCAGCCAGGATGCCATTGACTGTCATCACATGATCTGCGCCATCAAGCGTTTCCAGCGACAGGCGGCCGCCTTCCTTGACTGTCGAATCCGCGCCTGTCAACGTGACAGTCTGTCCCGTGAAGCTGCCGACGACCTCAAGATTTTCCACTTCCAGCTCAGCGACATTCAGGCTGCCGGCAGAACTGGCGCTCGTGCCGAGCGTCAGCGCATCTGCCGTCACCTTTTTGGTCGTTTCTGCGAGCCCCTTGAAGACATTGCCGTCATGGCCGGACAGCACCAGCGCCCCCTCGCCTGACGAGGAAATCGTCACAGCGCCTGCAGCGCTTTCCTTTCCGCCGAAGTCAACTGCAGCGAGCACCGTGTCAACATCGCCCGTAAGAGCAAAAGAGCCGCCTGCAGCCTGTCCGGTCTGATCCGCGAGCATCAGCCCATTGACCTGGCCGGCAGTGAGCGCCTTGTCGCCCTCAAGCTTGAGCGTGCCGTTCTTGAAGACCAAATGGAACGAGTCGCCCTTTTTCGTGTTTAGCTGGTTCTGCGCAGCACGAAGCGCATCAAGCGTGTATTCGCCGACATCATTCGTTATTTCAAGAATGCCGTCGCCTAGGACATGCTGCGACCAGGCCTCCGAAACGGTCCACGAAGGCGCCTCGGCAGACCCTGCATTGACGAAGACATTCTTGCCGTCTGTCGACAGAACGCCATAGACATGAAGCTTCGCCTTCTTGCCGTCGGAAGTGATGCTGTCGTAGAAAGTCATCGCATCCGTCACGCTGAGCTGACCGCCCTTTTCTACAGCGAGGCCGCCCTTGGAAAGCTTCGTGACGTCAAAAATGCCGTCCTTCTTGACGGCAACAGCATTGAACTTGTTGTCGGTCTGCCAAATAGAGGCCGAAAGCATGCCGTTTTCGACATTAAGCGTCTGGATTTCTGCACCGTTGCCGTCTTCAAGCATCACGTGCGCGTCGTCCGTCACGTTGATGGTCAAGTTGGAGCCGGCAGCGGATTTCAGATTGAGCGTGTCCTGGATGCCGGCCAAATTCAGCGTCACGCCGGAATTGGCCGCAATGACAATGGCCCCGTCGACATCCGATCCGCTCGTCAGATTGATGACCGATCCGCCCGCCTTTTCCGTCACCAGAATGGCTGCAGCCGCCTTAGACGCATCAATCTGGCCGGCATTAGTGAAGATGCCGTCGGCCTGATCGATCAAAACGCCGGCAGCGCTGCTCCCTTCTGCCTTGATGAGGCCTTTTCCGTCATTGATCGCGGCATTTTTCGCTGTCGTGCCGCCAAGATCGATGCCAACCCCCGATTCCAGAATGGAAATGAGCCCTCGATTCACCACTTGACTGCTGGGCGTCGCAGACGCGCTGTCGGTTCCGAAGCCCATGCCATAGGCGTTCTTGGCCACGATGACGCCTTCATTGACGACCGTGCCGCCGTTATTGGCCTTCATGGCCGCCTGGGAATAGTTTTTCGCCCCTTCTTGAGACGCGACATAGATCTTCCCGGCATTGACGGCTTCCACGCCTTGACATCCTCTCCGCCCTGAAGGGCGGAGATTCCCTACTGAGCCGTCATGCAG
>CAJKSP010000068.1 GCA_905202595.1 uncultured Sutterella sp. | reverse complement strand
GTTCCTCATTACGTTCGTTGAAGAATACCCATTTACACGAAAAAACGGACAGTCTCACTTGTAGAGAACCGCACTGTTATCGAGCGCGCTTTAAAGCAAACTGGCATCAAGGCGGCGTACAGCAGGTTTGAAACTGAATGAGCCTTGCAGTGCTGTTAGGATTTTTTTAGCGATTAAGCACTATACCTAGCAATGACGGCCAGAAAGAAACTGTTTGTGCACAGTTGAAAGTTGATCAGGAAAAAACAATCTTTCAGCTGCGAAATAGCGTGAAATTCCTATGGCGGCTCTGGGAGGGACTTCGAGTTCGCTCACGCCTCCGCCCCTGAGTCCTGCCGACCGCAAAGTCTTGCCGCTCGCAGCAACGCCGGACGGTCCTGCCTACCTTCTTCTGTTGCTTCAGCTTCCCCCGAAATCCATAGAAGTCCGTCCGAAATGAAGCGGATACGGTGGAAGCGGAACGCAACGCTCAAAGACCTCTGCATCGGGCTGACCTTAGGACAAAAACAAATTGCTAGATGCCCTGTTTTTAGGCCAGGATTCACCGCCACACAGCCCCGCAGTCCTATGGCGCGCAAGCGTTATGCAGAAAGAGCGGGGCTTTTTCTATGTTCTGAAAGGATTCTTCAAGCAACGGTGCCTCTTCTGCAGCACAGGGAAAAATCTCGACCTCTTTTGGTGATGAAAGAAAAAATCGAGTTCAATGATGATGCGGCCATCGGGCTGCTGAGCACAACCTCGCGTGATTTTCATAGAGTCTGTCGACGCGCGAAGTCATGTCGTCCTCCTTGTGCCACGCCACAAGATTTTTCGATCCGAGAAAAATCCAATCACCAGACAAAAAAAGCCGCAAATCCCCATGAAAATCATGGAAATTTGCGGCTTGTTCTACCGAAGCTCTGTCGAGAAATTACTGATTAGTAATTTTCAGCTCGCACTTCAAAGTAGGACTGGGCATGGCCGCAGACTGGGCAGACCTCAGGAGCCTTCGGGCCAACGACGAGGTGGCCGCAGACGCGGCATTCCCACATCACCTGGCCGGACTTTTCGAAGACCTGCTTCATTTCGACATTCTGCAGGAGCTTGAGATAACGGGCTTCGTGAGCGCGCTCAATGTCGCCTACCTTGCGGAAGCGCTCGGCGAGCTCGTGGAAGCCTTCTTCATCGGCTTCTTCGGCAAAGCGCTTGTACATGTCGGTCCACTCGTAGTTCTCGCCCTGAGCAGCGGCCTTCAGGTTGGCAACCGTATTGCCGATGCCGCCGAGAGCAGCGAACCACAGCTTGGCATGCTCCATCTCGTTGCGAGCCGTCGTTTCGAAGATCTGAGCGAGCTGGTCGTAGCCTTCCTTGCGGGCGACGGAAGCAAAGTAGGTGTACTTGTTGCGAGCCTGGGATTCGCCGGCAAACGCGGCCTGCAGGTTCTTTTCAGTCTTCGTGCCGGCGAGGCTCTTGCCGCAGGTGCAGCACTTCTTCTCTTCGGCGGGCTTCTCTTCGATCTTTTCGAAGTAGGAAGCATCCTTGTGGCAGATCGGGCAGACGTAGCCTTCGGGGAGGACATCGCCTTCATAGACGTAGCCGCAAACCTTGCAACGGAAACTCATGGGTTTTTCTCCTAATTCCCGACTTCTGTCGGTATACGCAGTGTGAAGCATCTCTCGGGCAAACGGCGAAAGCGGATGCCCGTAGAAGCTCTTATAAAGTTCTTGAATCTGTTCATTAGCATCGCTCGCGCGGCAGGACATGCCGGCATCGCGGCGATACAGCGAAGCATTGCGGGCCGAAACTGCGGCCTCAGCTGCACCGAAAGCCTTCTTGGGCTGTCCGCCGCCGCCGATGCAGCCGCCTGGGCACGTCATCACTTCGACGAAATCCCAGTGCTTCTCACCCGACTGGATCTTTTCGATCAGACGTCCCGCAGAGGCCGTGCCGTACGTAACGGCGATGCGGACCGGACGGCCCGCGATTTCCACCTCGGCTTCGCGAACTTCCTCAAGGCCGCGGACGGGCTTGAGGTCGTAGAAGGCAGCCGGGGCTTCCTTCTTCTCGAGCATGCGGTAGGCCGTGCGAAGCGCAGCTTCCATAACGCCGCCCGTATTGCCGAAGATGGCGCCGGCGCCGGAGCCGAAGCCCATCAGATCGTCGTAAGGCTCATCAGGCAGCGACGCGAAGTCGATGCCCTCGGCCTTTGCCCACTCGGCAAGCTCAGTCGTCGTGACGACGAGATCCATGTCGCGCATGCCTTCAATGCCGAGGTGACGGCCCGCAGCGCACATTTCGCTGCGGCGGATCTCCGCCTTCTTGGCCGTGCAGGGCGTGACAGCAATGTTGACGATGCGCCGCGGATCAATGCCCTTTGCCTTGGCAAAGTAGGTCTTGATCGTTGGACCCTGCATGCCGATGGGGCTCTTGGCGCTCGAAAGATGCGCAAGCATCTCAGGATGGAACGTCTCGCACCAGCGCACCCATGCCGGACAGCAGCTCGTGAACTGCGGCAGAGGCTCCTTTCCGGAAACCAGGCGCTCAGCGAGCTCGCTCGCCTCTTCCATAATCGTCAGGTCGGCGGCGAAATTCGTATCGAGCACATAATCGGCGCCGAGGCGGCGAAGAAGCGCCACCATCTTGCCTTCTACGAAAGTGCCGGGCTCAAGTCCGAAGGCTTCGCCGAGCGCGACGCGCACAGAGGGCGACGTCGAAACGATCACAACCTTGTCGGGATCAGCAGCAGCCGCCTTGGCCGCCTGCCATTCGGAACGGATCTGAATCGAGCCGACAGGACAGACAGCGGCGCATTGGCCGCAGTAGGTGCAAATGGCGCGTCCGCCCGTCTTCTCAAGATCGTAGCGGCCAAGGACGCCGATCTTGTCGCGGCAGACCTGCGAGCAGAGCGTGCATTTCACGCAAAGCGCTTCGTCGCGCAGAATGGCTGGGTTGCCGGCGTCGATGGGAACGCGCACGGCAGGATCCATATGCTTCAAATCGGGGGTCTCCTAAGGGGGTTGACGTCTGAAGGCAGCTTAGCTTGGGGAATGCCGCCTTCTTCACGGTCCCGCTCACTCTAGCATCATCAATCAAACCTGGCGGCGACTTCGCCTCAATGTTTGACTTCGATCGAATCCCGCCGCTCGATAGAATTTTCCTTTTGCGGCATTAGGCCTATTCGCCCGCGTCTTATTGGAAGAGAATCAGGCTGCCGGCCGCCAGCGCCGGGAAAAGGCCGATCCTCTCTCGCGGCGCATCCGGCTCGGCGGAGCATCCTCTGCGCAGCCCTCCGGAAGAAGCCCGCGCGCTTAAGAGCGCGATCGGGTCTCTGAGGTCATTAACTAACATCGCGCATCGTTCGCGCAGTCTTTAGCGTCTTTCTTCCATCTTCAACCGCCATCTGATTTTTTGAGCGCTATTCTTTTTCAACTCACCACAATGCGCGCGTTCCGCTCTCAGCGCGGAAAGGAAGAAAACAACAATGCTCGAATCCCCCAAAAACGACCGCTTCCCCATGGTCCGATATGTGCCGTACATCGGCGTGATCTGGGCCGTCAACGAGGCAAACAAGCTCGGCTTCGGCCGAGACCCGGGCTGGTGCAATCTCGGACAAGGACAGCCCGAAGTCGGCCCGATTGAAGGCGCCCCCGAACGCATCCTCCATGTCGACATGGAGCTCAATGACGCGGGCTACGGTCCCGTAGGCGGCACGCTCGAGATGCGGGAAGCCGTCGCCGACTGGATCAACCGGACGCACCGCCGCGGCCGCAAGCCCTATACGGCAGAAAACATTTCCTTTGCAGCCGGCGGCCGGCTCGCCCTCACCCGCCTATTCGGCATCTTTGCCGACGGCGCCAAGATCGGCTACCGCAACCCGGACTACACCGCCTATGAGGACTATCTCTTCGGGCAACGCCAGCGCTGCGCGCTCTCGGAGCTTCGCGCCGGCGAAGACGTGAACTTCAATGTGACGGCCGAGGCCTTCGACGCATTCCTGCACAACGAGCGGCCCGACGCCTTCCTCTTTTCCAACCCCTGCAACCCGACGGGACAGGTCGCCGACGAGCCGGAGCTCGAGCGCGTCCTCGCCTCCGCGAGGCGCGCCAAATGCCTTCTCGGCATCGACGAGTTTTATTCCAACTATGTCTATAAGCCCGACGGCTCGCCGGCCGACGGTCCTATCTCTGCGCTTTCCGTCGTGAACGACCCTGATGAGGATCCGCTTGTCGTCTTCAACGGCATGACAAAGGGCTTCCGCTATGCGGGCTGGCGCGCCGGCTGGGCGGCAGGCCCTGCTTATGTGATCGACATGATCAACCGCTCGGCCTCCGCCATTGACGGCGGTCCCTCCATGATGGTGCAGCGCGCATCAATGAAGGCGCTCGAACCGGGCCGCGCCGAAGCGGAGCTCGAGGCCACCAGGCGAGTCTTTGCCAAGAAGCGCCGCCTCATGCTCGACGGCCTTGCCAAGCTCGGCATCCATACCGCAGCGGATCCGCTCGGCACGTTCTACGTTTGGGCGAGCGTCGCCGATCTGCCGGGAGGCCTTGACGATTCAGAACGCTTCTTCCGCGCCTGCCTGGAGAAAAAGGTCATGACAGTTCCCGGCCATTTCTTTGATCTGCGCCCTTGGCGAAGCCGCCCGAGCCCTGAGCCCTTCCGCAGCTGGGTCCGCTTCTCCTACGGCCCCGATGCCGGCACGGTCGCCGACGGCCTGCGCCGAATTGGAGAAGTGGTTGCCGAAGCGCGCCAGCGCGCCTAGCAGCAGAAGCGCGTCAGCCAAGGCGCAGCGCGCCTGCTGCGTGGACGCCTCGAACGTCCGCATCCGGCGCGCTTCTCGAAAGCATGACGGGTGCGTCCATCTTTGCAGCCTGGCTTGCGCATTCAGATTGACGGCTTAAACTTTTCTGCGTCTCTACAAACACGGGCCGGCGCCGTCCGCTCTTCTCAAGCGCCCGATGCCGGCTGACAGGACATTCAACCATGGCATTCGACTTTTCGAAGCAGTACATCGACGGCCAATGGGTGCCGTCGGCTTCCGATTCCTGGATCGGCGTTGAAAATCCGGCGACCTGCGAAGTCTTCGCCAAAGTGCCGGACGGCTGCCCGGCCGACGTTGACCGCGCAGTTGAAGCGGCGCACCGCGCCCAGCCTGCATGGGCGGCGCAGCCGCTCGCTGAGCGCATTGCACTCATGCGCCGCATGCTGGAGATCTTCCGCTCGATGGGCGATGAAATCACCGAGCTGGAAACCAAAGAGCTCGGCTCGCCCACAGCCTTCAGCCGCAGCTCGCAGGTGAACTACCAGTACGACCGCGTCGAAAGCTACATCCGCTGCGCCGAAACGCTCCCGCTTGAAGAAGACTTCCCGTGCTCGTCCGTCCTGCGCGAGCCGGTCGGCGTCGTCGCCTGCGTCACGCCCTGGAACTATCCCCTCGGACAGCTGGTCCAGAAGGTCATTCCGGCGGTCCTGATGGGCAACACCGTCGTCATGAAGCCCTCGCAGCATACGCCGCTCACGGCCTACTACATGACGGAAGCCTTTGACCGCGCCGGCTTCCCGAAGGGCGTCGTGAACCTCGTCTCCGGCCGCGGCCGCACGCTCGGCGACCGCCTGGCCACGCACCCGCTGATCGACATGATTTCCTTCACGGGCTCGACGAAAGTCGGCATTGAACTCGCGCAGAAGGCGCTCGCCGGCATGAAGCGCGTGAGCCTCGAGCTCGGCGGCAAGTCTCCCTACATCTGGCTGCCTGGCATGAAGGACTACGCCCCTGCAGCATCGAAGCTCTACGACTCGATCCTGCTGAATTCCGGCCAGACCTGCACGGCGCTCTCCCGCCTCCTCGTGCCGGAGTCGATGCTCTCCGACGTCAAGGCCCTGCTTCTCAAGAAGCTTGCCGACTATCCGGTCGGCGATCCGACCGACCCAGTATCCAAGATCGGCCCCGTCGCCTCCGCCGCGCAGTACCGCAAAATCCGCGAATACATCCAGCTCGGCCTCGAGGAAGGCGCGGAGCTGCTCGCCGGCGAAGTGCCGCCTGAAAAGCCCGAAGGCGGCTACTACATCAAGCCGGCCATCTTCGTGAACGTCAAGAACAGCATGCGCATTGCGCAGGAAGAGATCTTCGGACCGGTGCTCTGCGTTCTCACCTACCGCGATCTTGATGAAGCCGTCGCCATTGCCAACGACACGCCCTACGGCCTCAATGCCGCCGTTTACGGCCCGAAGGCTGAAGCGGTCGCCGTGGCGAAGCGCATCAAGAGCGGCAACGTCTACGTCAATGATGGTCCTCGCGACATCACGGCGCCCTTCGGCGGCTACAAGGCGTCGGGCATCGGCCGCGAAGGCGGCCCGCTCGGCCTCCTGGAATTCACGCAGCCCAAGGCGATCTTCGAGCATGGCAGCATGCTTTGATCTTTAAGGCGCCCGCGTTCTGCCTCAGGCGCCCGGAAGCTTCCGGGCGCCTTTGCTTTGCCTGCAGAATGCAGGCGACGCGCCTCTGCTGACCCGCATTGCTTGCGCATCCTGCCGCTACAATGCCCTAATCTGCTGCGCCCCGGCGAGGCTCACGCGCCAGCCTGCGCTCAAACCCAAACCCGACAAGAGGCAGCGCGCTTCTTTCCCCCAAGCCTGCAGCAGGCCGCGCGCTGAATTTTGATGTCTCTCTTTCAACTCCGCCAATCGCTTCTTCTCCTCCTCACGGCCTTCATCTGGGGCTGCACATTCGTCGCGCAGTCAACCGGCATGGACCATGTGAGCCCCTTCACATTCACGGCCTCCCGCACGCTTCTCGGCTGCCTGGTGCTCTTGCCTGTTGTCGCGTTCATGCGCGCGAAGCTGCGCCGAGAAAAGCCGCAGGAATGGGCAAAGCGGCAGACGCCCGAATACAAACGCACGCTGCTTCTCGGCGGACTCCTCTGCGGCCTCTGCCTCTTCGGCGGCGAGTCGCTGCAGCAGTTCGGACTTTTTCACGACACTGAAGCGGGCAAGGCGGGCTTCATCACGTCGCTCTACATCGTGCTCGTGCCGGTGATCGGACTGCTGCTCGGCAGCCGGTCCCGCCTGATGATTTGGGCCAGCGTCGCCGTTGCCTGCGTGGGCCTCTGGTTTCTCTGCATTCCGCCTGAAGGCATCTCCATCCGGCTGGGCGACCTCTATGTGCTGCTCTGCGCGCTGGTCTTCTCGCTGCATATTCTGGTGATCGGCCGCTTCGTCACCAAAGTAAACGGCATCGAGCTCTCTGTGGCGCAGTTCGCCGTCGGCGGCATTCTCGGCCTGATCGCCATGCCCTTTCAGGCGCTGCCTACCTGGGAAGGCTGGCTCGGCGCGCTGCCGGCGATCCTTTGGGCCGGCATCATGAGCAACGGCATCGCCTACACGCTGCAGATCGTGGGCCAGCGCGGCATGAACGACACGGCTGCAAGCCTCATCATGTCGCTCGAAAGCGTCTTCTCGGTGCTTGCCGGCTGGGTCGTCCTGGGTGAAGTGCTTTCGGGACGCGAGCTCGCCGGCTGCATCATCATGGCGGCGGCCGTCGTCATGGCGCAGCTGCCTGAGCGCAAGACGCGAGAGCCTGCGGCGCTCCGAGCCGGCTCCGACGCCGACGGCTCCTCTTCGCGCTGAGCATTTTCTCAGCACCTTTTGACGCTTCCCTGCGATGGCGCTTCCGCATTACGACCTCATCGACCTCACCGTCTTTCTGACGCTTGCCAAAACGCGCTCGCTCACCGCTGCAGCCGAAGAGCTTCCCTTCACCGCTTCGGCGCTCTCGCTGAGGCTCAAGAAGCTCGAGGGCGCGCTCGGCGTGCCGCTCTTTCTAAGACAGTCCCGCGGCCTGGCGCTCACGCCGGCGGGCGAAGCGCTCAAGCGCCATGCGCAGGCCGTGCTCGGACAGGCCTCCATTCTTGAAACGGCCATGGCGGGATATCAAAAGGCGGAGCGCACGCTGCTTCGCATCGCCTCCAACAGCGCCGGCCTCGAAAACTTCCTCGCCCCGGCGGCGCCGAGCTTTCTCTCCGGGCGCAACATCCGCTTGAGCTTCCATGAGCGGCGCTCCAGCGAAGGCGCTTCAGACGCCCTGTCAGGCGCGTGCGATCTCGCGCTCGGCCTAGAGGCCGTCTTTCGCCTGAAGGAACCGCTTCTTGAAGTGATCCCGTTCTGCAGCGACCGACACGTCGTCATCGTTCCCGAAGCACACCCCCTCGCTTCCAGAACGGAAATCTCGTACGCAGAAACGCTTGAATACCCGTACGTCGCCACCCTCGACGGCCAGCCTTTCACGCGGGCGATGGCCTCCCGCGCCGAAGCCCTCGGACATGTCTACTCTCCCATCGTGCAGCTGCCGTCATTTGCGCTTCTCATCCGCATCGTCGCTGCCGGCGCCGGCCTCGCCGTCGTGCCCGTTTCCTCCCTCAAGGACTCGGTCGGCGTGCGCGCCATCCGCCTAGTCGATCCCTGGGCCGAGCGCCGCCTCGCCTTCGCCGTCCCGTCGGAAGGCCCGCACAGTGCGCTCGCCCGCGAATTCGCCCTGCACTGCCGAAGCCTGTTCCAGCAAAAAGAAGCCTAGGGATCCTCTGAGCAAATGCCGTTTTCGGCGGCATTTGCCAGAATTGAATAGT
>CAJKSP010000067.1 GCA_905202595.1 uncultured Sutterella sp. | reverse complement strand
CCGCTGACCTCTTGCATGCCATGCAAGCGCTCTCCCAGCTGAGCTAATCCCCCGAAATCTGAGAAAAGTCATTATGCCCCAAAGCTCTCGTCATGGCAAGAGCTTTCGCAACAACATCTTCTGATTTTACATTTTGTTTCATTTAAGCTGACGAATGCCTGACGGCTACGCCGCCAGAAGGCGCTTGCGCTAGGCTTGGCGCTTCAGCCCAGCCTTTCTTCGAGCGTATGACAGACAAAACCCATCCCGCCGAGCCGGGTCAGAATGCCGAACCGGCCATCCGCATCCGCGGCGCATCGCAGAACAATCTGAAGCACATTGACGCCGACTTCCGCATCGGAAAGTTCACCGTCGTCACCGGACTTTCCGGCTCGGGCAAAAGCTCGCTCGTCTTCGACACGCTGTACGCCGAAGGACAGCGCCGCTACGTCGAGACCTTCAGCCCCTATGCGCGACAGTTCCTTGACCGCATGGATCGGCCGCATGCCGATTCGATTGACGGCGTGCCGCCCGCGATTGCGATCGATCAGCAGGGCGCCATCCGCACCTCGCGATCCACCGTCGGAACCATGACGGAGCTGAATGACCATTTGAAGCTCCTCTTTGCGCATCATGGCCGCATCTTCTGCCCGGACGACGGCGAGGAGATTCTCGATTTTTCGCCTGCGGCCATTTGGGATGCAGCGCTTGAAGCAGCCGGCAGGCAAGCGCGCTCTCTCGGTCCAGAGGCAGCGGAGCGGGCGAGGCTGCACATTGCCTTCGACATTGAAGTACCGGCAGCGCTCCCCATGGCCACGGCAGAAGCAGGACTTTCTGCCCAAGGCTTCACGCGCATTCTTGAACGCCGTACAGCGCCAAGCGCAGCTGCCAAAGCTGAAAAGTCCGCTCAGGCGAAGGCCGGCGCCAAGACAAGAAAGGCCTCTCCCTCCGCACCAGGCACGATTCTCACCGTCGACGCCGACCGCTTCAAGCTCGGCCGCGCAGCGGATGAGCGCAGCCGCGGCATTGAAGCCGTTGAAACAGCGCTCCAAAAAGGAGCGGGCGAAGCTGCCGCGCTTCTTGAAGTCCCTGGCGAAGCCAGCCTCATTCTTCTCGGGCGCTGGCGCCGAGGCCGCGCCTGCCCTCGCTGCGGCCGACGCTTCCCTGATCCAGCGCCCAATCTTTTCAGCTTCAATTCGCCGCTCGGCGCTTGCCCTGTCTGCCGCGGCTTTGGGCGCACGATTGAAATCGACCCGGCTCTCATCATTCCTGATCCGACCAAGACGCTTGCCGAACATGCGGTGAAGCCCTTCTCCACGCCGACCTGGCGCTCGTGTGAAGAGGACATGCTTCGCGCATGCCGTCGCCAAGGCATCAGCACGAACACGCCCTGGGAGGACCTCAGCGATGCAGACCGCCGCTATGTTTTCGAAGGCGACCCAAGCTTTCAAGGGGATTGGGATCACGACTGGTACGGCATTCAGCGCTTTTTCAGCTATCTCGAAACCAAAACCTACAAGATGCACGTGCGCGTGATGCTCTCGCGCTACCGGTCCTACCGGACGTGCCGCGCCTGCGGCGGCTCGCATCTGAAGCTCGATTCGCTGGCTTGGCGCATTGGCACGAGCGAGGACCGCGCGCTTGCGCGCCAGCTGGCTGGCCCTGCCTATCCGGAAAGCTTTCTGCCTGTCGGAGCCAAGCTCTCCCGCGAGGCGTGGAATGCGCTCCCTGGCTTCTGCTTTCATGAGCTCATGCTTCTGCCGATCGGCATCCTCAGGACGATATTCGAGCGCATGCTCGCCCGTTCAGCCGATCCCGGCGAGGAGCTCATCCTGAGCGAAATCTGCGCACGGCTCCGCTATCTGACAGACGTAGGCCTCGGCTATCTCACGCTTGACCGCCAGGGCCGCACGCTCTCGGGCGGCGAGGTGCAGCGCGTCAATCTCACGACGGCGCTCGGCACGCGGCTCGTCAATACGCTCTTCGTGCTTGACGAGCCCTCAGTCGGGCTCCATCCCCGCGACATGGGCCGCGTCAACCGAATTCTTCGCCGCCTCACTGCCGCAGGCAACACGCTGGTCGTCGTCGAACATGACCCGCAGGTGATGCTCGCCGCAGACGACCTGATCGACATGGGCCCGCGCGCAGGACGCGAAGGCGGAGAAGTGATCTACCGCGGCAGCGCCGCCGGCGTGCTAGACGCGGAAACGGAAACAGGCCGCTATCTTTCAGGACGCAAGCGCATCGAGCGCAAGCGCATCGCTGTTGACGATGCGACGCCCAGGCTCGTCGTCTCCGGCTGCTGCCAAAACAACCTCCAGAACCTTTCCGTCTCCATTCCGCTTCACCGCCTTGTCGCTGTCGCCGGCGTTTCCGGCGCCGGCAAGTCGACGCTCGTCGCCGACACAATCGTGCCGCTCCTCGAAAACCGAATGCGAGGACCGCATGGCGAAGCAGGCGCCTCTCCCGAAAAGCTGGATGTCGTTTTTGCAGATCAAAGCCCGCTCGGACGCACGACCCGAGGCAACCCGGCAAGCTACGTCGGCGCCTTTCCTGCCATTCGCCGCTGGTTCGGACGTCAGCCCGCCACAGTCGCTGCAGGCTTTACAGATGCAGACTTCTCGTTCAATGCCGGCAAAGGGCGCTGCCCCTACTGTGAAGGCGCCGGCTATGAACATGTCGAGATGCAGTTCCTCTCCGACGTCTACCTCCCCTGCCCTGTCTGCAACGGACGGCATTACCGCGATGAAATTCTTGCCCTGCGCTTCCCTATGGCCGACGGCGCTGTACGCAGCATTGCCGACGTTCTTGACCTAACAGTCGAGCACGCGCTCGCTGCCTTTGCGGGAGAACGCACCGTGACGGACCCGCTGCAAGTGCTCGTTGACGTAGGCCTCGGGTATCTCACGCTGGGCCAGCCTCTGACGACGCTCTCCGGCGGCGAGCGGCAGCGCCTCAAGCTTGCCGAGCGCATCAGCCGCGAAAGTCCTCTCTCGGCCAAGCTCCATCCTGCGCTCTTCGTCTTTGACGAGCCGACGACAGGCCTGCACTTCGCCGACATCGAACGGCTTGTCCGCGTCTTCGATCAGCTTATTGCCCGAGGACACAGCGTGCTCGTCATCGAACACAATCTCGACGTCATCGGCGCGGCCGACTGGGTGCTTGAACTCGGGCCTGAAGGCGGCGCCGCCGGCGGACGCCTCGTCTTTGAAGGCACTCCGGAAGTCATGTCGCAGGCGGGGACGCTCACCGGCCGCGCGCTCGCCGCCTGGCGCCTCGCGCAGGCGGGCGATCCGAGCCGAGCCGAATTCTTCAGCCTTCCGGGCTCGCAAGCCGCTGCTGAAGAAGCTGCTGGAACAGACACCGCGAATGAGCTTGACAAAGCCCAACTGCCCCGGGGCCGCTCCATGCAGACGCTGCTCCTCGAGCGGCGCGCCCGCTCATCAATCGTCGTCGAGGGCGCGCGCGAACACAACCTCAAAAACATTTCCGTCGATATTCCTCGCGATCGCTTCACGGTGCTGACAGGGCCTTCGGGCTCGGGCAAATCGACGCTCGCTTTCGACATCGTCTTCGCCGAAGGACAGCGCCGCTACCTTGAAAGCCTCAACGCTTATGCACGATCAATGGTGCAGCCGCCGCCCATTCCAGACGTCGACAGCGTGCAGGGCATTCCGCCCACCGTTGCCATCGAACAGCGGACGAGCCGCGGCGGCATGCGCTCCACTGTCGGCACCATGACCGAGATCTACAGCTTCCTGCGCCTTCTCTACGTCAATCTCGGCACGCAGCACTGTCCCAAATGCGGCGTGCCCGTCAAAGCGCAGACAGCAGATCAGATCGTCTCTGCGCTCAGGCGCGACTTCAAAGGCCGGCGGGCGCTTCTCCTCGCCCCCATCGTGCAGCATCGCAAAGGCGCCTTTGCAAAAGAAATCGCTGCGCTTGCCGCTCAAGGCACCGCCTACCTGAGAATCGACGGCGAATACCACAGCCTGCTTTCCGGCGTGCCGACATTGAACCGTCTGAAGCTGCACGACATCGAAGCGCCGATCGCCGTAATGGAGCCGGGCGAGCCTTTGGCCGAAACGACGCGCAAAGCCGCTCTTGCGCTCGCCGCCGGCGCCAAAGCGTTCTGCGCAACCGATGCCATTCCGGAAGACGGCTTTGAGGGCACAGCGCCGGCAGGCGAACTGCATTTCTACAGTGAAGAGCGCGCATGCCCAGTCTGCGGCGAAAGCTTCCCGCCGCTCGACAGCAGGCTCTTCAGCTACAACTCCGTCGGACAATGCCCCGAATGCATGGGCTACGGCGTCGTTGACGCCAACCATCCTGCCTTCCTTCGCGAGCGAGAGCGCAAGGCGGCGCTCGCCGCTGCCCGCGCTCAAGCGAAGGGAGGGGAGCGCGTCGTTCAGCCGATGACTGAGACGGATCCCGATCCGAAGGATGCCCGCTGGGTGACATGCCCTGCCTGCGGCGGCGCCCGCTTAAATGACATTGCGCGTCATGTGCTCTGGAAAGGACGCAGCATCAGCGAACTCTGCGCGATGCCGGTCTCGGAAGCGGCGCGAACGCTTGGCGCATACAAGCTCACCGTGCGCGAATCGGCGCTCGGACGCGACGCGCTCGCTGAAATCCGCTCCCGCCTTGCCTTCATGAAGCAGGTTGGCCTCGGCTACCTCGCGCTTGACCGCAGCGCGCCGACGCTTTCCGGCGGAGAATCCCAGCGCATCCGACTCGCCGCGCAGCTCGGCACCAATCTGCGAGGCGTCTGCTACATTCTGGACGAGCCTACGATCGGACTGCATCCGCGAGACAACGGCATGCTTCTCTCGGCCATTGCAGCGCTCGCCAAAAAGGGCAATACGCTGCTTGTCGTCGAACATGATGAAGAAACGATCCGCCGAGCCGATCACGTCATCGACATCGGCCCCGGAGCAGGCGTGCGCGGCGGCCGCGTCACAGCAGAAGGCACGGTTGAGGACATCATGGATTCGCCTGACTCTGTTACAGGCGCGATGCTGCGCAACCCGCTCCCGCATACTGGCATTCCAGACCGCGCCTTCGATCCGAACAACGATCCGGCCATCATCGTGCGCAATGCTTCCAAGAACAATCTCGACATTGCGGAAGCGCGCATTCCTATCGGCCGCCTGACGGTCATCACCGGCGTCTCGGGCTCGGGCAAATCTACTTTCGCTCGAGAGGTGCTGTACGAAAATCTCCTGCGCGCCGTCAAAGCGAAGACGCCGCTAGCCTTTGATGGCTGCAGCGCCATCGAAGGCTTCAGCCCCATCCGGCGCGTGCTGGAAGTAGACCAAACCCCCATCGGCAAGACGCCTCGTTCATGCCCTGCCACCTACATCGGATTTTTCGACCGCATCCGCGAGCTCTACGCCGGCACGGCTGAAGCGCAGGCGCGCGGCTACGGCGCCGGCCGCTTCTCATTTAACAACGAAGACGGAAGCTGTCCGGACTGCGGCGGCCGAGGCATGCGAACCATCGAAATGGCATTTCTCCCCGACGTCAAGGTGCTCTGCGAAACATGCCGCGGCATGCGATTCAACCCAGAAACGCTTGCCGTTACATGGAAGGGCAAAAGCATCGGCGAGGTGCTGCAGATGGAAGTCGATGAAGCGGTCGATTTCTTCGCCAGCATGCCCCTGATTGCGCATCCGCTGCGGCTCATGCAGGAAGTGGGGCTCGGCTACCTCACGCTCGGCCAGCCCTCGCCGACGCTCTCCGGCGGCGAAGCGCAGCGCATCAAGCTCGTCACGGAGCTCGCAAAAGTGAAGGAGGACGGCTCTAGAGGCCGCTCGCCGCATACGCTGTACGTACTCGATGAGCCGACCGTCGGCCTTCACATGACGGATGTCGCCAAGCTGACCGGCGTGCTCAAGCGCCTCGTTGCCGCAGGCAACACCGCCGTTGTGATCGAACACAATCTTGATGTCGTCGCTGACGCCGATTGGGTGATCGATCTTGGACCAGAGGGCGGCTCCGGCGGCGGGCACATCGTTGCAGCGGGCACGCCCGCTGCAGTTGCTGCCTGCGCAACGGAAACAGGACGTGCGCTCAGAGCGTTCCTTAAAACGCACAAGCCTGCCAAAGCGCCAAAGGCGCTCAAGCGCAAAACGGCCGACAAAGCGGCTCCATAGTTCAATCAGAGCAGGAGGAGGCGGCGGCGACTCCTCCTCTCCATCCCTCTCAGCGGCGCTCCACCCAATAGAGCGCCCAAGCGGCAATGAGGAGCATCGCCGCTGAAGGCATCAAAGCAGTAATCGCAGGCGACCAGGTGTTGACGATGCCTAGGTAGCTGAAGAGGTTGTTGAGCGCATAGAACGCTACGCCGATCATCACACCGCCGAATATCTTGAGCGCTACGCCGCCTGAGCGCGCATTGAGATACGCAAACGGCATCGACAGCGCAAGCATCACAATCACGGCGAGCGGATAGAAGACCTTCGTCCAGAAGACGACTTCGTAATTCCCCGCGGACTGATGCGTAGCTGCCAGGTGATCGAGGTAGCGCTTCAGGTCGCGCATGGACATGTCGTCGGGCTTCGTCGTCATGACGCCCAGAATTTCCGGCACGATTGTGGATGAAAAGAAAAGCTCGTCAGCCTTCTCTGTCTCGATGCGCTTTGCGGTCGGAGCATTGTTGCTCGGATCGATGTCAGGATAGCTGACGACGATGGCGTGCTTCAGCAGCCAGCCGCGACCTGGTTCGAACATCGCAGACTCGGCGCGCACAAAACGCAGCATCCGGCCCTGAGCGTCAAACTCAAACATGCGCCATGCCCCCGTGCTTCGGATGTTCGAGGCCGAAAGGTTCTTCACATTGATGTAGCGGTCGACAGACTTGCCGGCCTCATTGGTCGTGACGTCGCGCACCCAGACGCCTGAAGCATAGCCGCGGGCAGAAACGGAAGAATCTTCGCCCGACTTTACCGCCACTTCATAGCGCGCGGCGGCTGGCGCCACCACCTCGCCGAAAAAGTAGGTCAAGGCCACCATCAGGATGCCCGGGATGACCAGCGCCTTTGCAAGCATCATGGGCGACATGCCGGCGACGCGCAGCACAGTGAATTCCGAAGTCGATGCCCAGCGCGACATCGTATAAACGCTCGCCAGCAGCACTGCAAGCGGCATCACTTCATAGATGCGGGAAGGCATCGTCAGCGCGGTCAGCAGGAATGCCGTCCCCAGCGTGAAGTTTTCGCCGACGTCATCAAGATTATTGATGAGCTCAAAGAAAGCAAAAAGCGCCACAAGCGCCACGAGGACAAAAGCGCTCGAGAAGAGCACGTCCTTCGCAAACTGCCGGGTGATGACCTTCATGCCGCGTCCCCCTTTCCGCTGCGAGCGGCCTTGCGCGCTTCAAGCTTCTGCTTCAGATGCCAGGGCGTGAGCCACACTGGAAGCCAGCGCTGCAGATAGACCTGCCGGACAAAAAGCAGTACAGCAATAAGCAGCACGATGCCATTAAGTCCGACTACTGCGCCGAGAAGCGAAAGCTTCTGCTGCTCGACATAGGTCTCAGCAATAGATATGCCGTTGAGATAGAGCACGAAGATCAGCGCCGCCACAATGAGATTGAGACTGCGGCCGGCACGCGGCGAAGTGCATGAAAGCGGTATCGCCAGCAGCGCAAGATTGAACGCAGCCAACGGCCAGGAGAATCGCCAGACAAGCTCTGCTGCATTCTCCGGCGTGCGGTTGGCAAAAAGGAATGTGAGCGGCTGCGAAGCAGTCCTGCTCGCACGGAAAGGCTGATCGACCTTGATGTCGAGGCGCACGCCATACCTGTCGAATTCGATGAGGCGAGTCTCTGCTGAATTGCTTGCCGTTTCGTAGCGGCGGCCGTTCTGCAGCACGACATAGCGATCGCCCTGATCGTTGAGCTCGATTCGCCCGGCCTGCGCGGTGACGACTGATTCCTTATCGCGACCGTTTTCAGCCATGAAGACGCGGCCGACCTCGTTTGAATGCTCGTCAACAGACTCTATGAAGAAGATGCGCTTGCCGCCCATCGATTCAATAAAGCGGCCCGGAGCAATGGCATTTACTTCGTCGCGCTGTTTGAACTGCTCTCGAATCATCTCTGACTGCGCGCGCGCCCAGGGCGAAATAACCATAGACAGCAGCGCCACGCCAGCAATGATCGGCAGTGCAAAGCGCATGGTCGGCCCCACCCAAGAGAATAGAGAGCGGCCACCCGACGAGAACCAGACAACCATTTCGTTGTCCTGCCACCAGCGCATCATCGTCATGAGCACTGCGATGAAAAGCGACACCGCGAGAAGCGGCGGCAGATTCACGAGCGCGTTGTAGAGCACCATCTGCAATACGGCGGCATTGTCGATGCGCCCGCCGGCAGCAAGGCTCAGAATGCGAACCATGCCGACCGCAATCACAATGGTGAAAAGGACGGTGAAGACCCCGCCAACGCTATTGGCGAGTTCATTAACCAGCGAACGCTTGAAAATCATGGCGAGTCGGCAGAAATCAAGCCCAAACAGCCGACGCTCAAGCCAACCGATCGGGATATCGTCCGAAGAGGCTTGCGAGCGCAAGGCAGGCTCGCTTAGCTGCAAGCCGTCCTGCGCGTGCTGCGTATTGGGCGAAGGATAGTTTTTCGATTGTAGTCGAGCAGCTCTGCCGCGCCTATGCACACTGTCTTGAAAACAGCAGCCGGCACTTCGAGACGCCAAATATGCGAAAACCCCACGGCACAACGTGTCGTGGGGTTTTCTTCAATGGGGAGCCTGGCGATGACCTACTTTCACAGGAAATACAACCCACT
>CAJKSP010000066.1 GCA_905202595.1 uncultured Sutterella sp. | reverse complement strand
CCTCGGCCGACGCCGGCGTCTGAGCGAAGGCGTTTTCGATCTCTTCAACGAGCTTCTTCTTCACCGGCTCGATGTCGTCGCCCTTCTTCACCATGGCGCCGAACATGACGAAGCCAGGCTTCGCAGTCGCCATCGGCCAGCCGAAGACCTGCGTCGCCATGCCGGTTTCCACGAGGGACTTGTAGAGGCGTCCCGTCGGCGTGTCGCCGAGGATCTGAGCGGCCATCGCCACCGCAGCATAGTCGTCGGCGAGCGCCGACGGAATGCGGTAGCCCACAGCAACGAGCTGCGTTTCGCCCTTTCTGCGGATGACGAACTCGCGCTCGCCGTCGGCAGTCGGCTCCACCGTCCATTCCTTCGGCAGCGCGCGCTCCGGCTTCGGAATCGAGCCGAAGTCCTTCACGATCCAGCCGAGCACTTCCTTGGGATCAAACTTGCCCGACACCGTAAGCACGGCATTGTCAGGCTGGTAGTACGTCCGGTAGAAGGCGCGCAGATTCGGGATTTCGACGTTTTCGATGTCGCTTCTGGCGCCGATCGTGGAGCGTCCATAGCTCTGCCAGTCAAAGAGCACGCTCTGCATGCGCTTGAGCATGACGGAGATGGGCTTGTTCTCGCCCATTTCGTACTCGTTTCTCACGACGGTCATTTCCGTGTCGAGGTCCGAACGGGCAATGTTCGAATTCACCATCGCATCGGCCTGCCAGCCGAGAGCCCACTTCATATTGTCGTCGGTCGCCGTGAAGCTCACGAAGTAGTTCGTGCGGTCGAGCCACGTCGAGCCGTTCATGCGAAAGCCGCGCTTTGTGAATTCCGCCGTCGGATTGGGGTAGTTCTTCGAGCCCTTGAACATCAGGTGCTCGAGAAGGTGCGCCATGCCCGTCTCGCCGTAGTTTTCCTGGCGGGACCCGACCATGTAGGTCATGTTGACGGTGGCGGTAGGCTTGCTCGCGTCCGGATAGAGCACCACCTTGAGCCCATTGGGCAGGCGGTACTCGGAAATGCCTTCGACTGTAGCCGTCGGCTGCGGCAGCGCGTCATTCATGCTTTGCTCTCCTGCGGCAAGGCCCGAAGCCCCGCCGGCCAGTGCGGCCGCGAGCGCGGCCGCTGTGATTTTTTGGATTCCGTGCATCGCTAGGATCTCTGTCTTGTTAAGACGGACGGACGCAGAAGGGCGCCGCCGCACTGCTGAGGAGCTCCGCGCATCCTCGGTGCGCAGGGCGCAGCCCTGGCCTGACATCCGCCGTCGACTGAATCGATGTTGCGAAGCGTACGTTACGACGCGCGCGGCCCGTCTGCGGGCCTGCAGCGCGGCGCATGCGTTTCCGGATGTTAGCAAGCGGCGGCGCTTCCGGCCCCTTCACTAGGCTCCTCTTTGAGCGCAAAGCTGCGCCTCAGGCCGCTTTCTCTTTCCCTCATGCATTATTCTTGGCGCTCGCGCGCAGGCGGATCCTCCGCAGCGCGCCAGCCTCAAGACACACCGCCGGACGGCGCAGCGCAGACTTTGCCTGCGAAATTCCATGAAGCTTCTTTTCGATCTCTTCCCCGTCATCCTCTTCTTTGCCGCCTTCAAGGGGGCGGAGCACTTCTCGAGCGAATCGCTTGCGCTCGCGCAGAGCGTTCTCGGCTCAGGCGTGACGCCCCTCACGGCGCCCGTCTTCCTCGCGACCATTACGGGCATCGCCGCAACCTTCGTGCAGCTCCTCTGGCTCAAGATCCGCGGCCGCCGCATTGAGCCGATGCTCTGGATCAGCCTTGCCGTCATCTGCGTCTTCGGCGGACTCACGCTCTGGCTTAAGAACGAAATGTTCATCAAATGGAAGCCGACGATCCTCTATTGGATCTTTGCCGCCATCCTGCTCTACGGCAGCTTCACAGGCCGAAACTTCATCCGCACGCTCATGAAGGGGCAGATCGAACTCGAGGAGACGGCCTGGCGCAAGCTGCAGCATCTCTGGATCGGATTCTTCGTCGTCGTGGGCTTCATCAACCTCGCCGTCGCTTATTCTTTTCCGACCGATGTCTGGGTCAACTTCAAGCTTTTCGGCCTGATTGCCTTGACAATGATTTTTACAATTGGCATTGCGGTGTGGATGACAAAGCACGCTGTCGAGCGTCAGAATTGAGCCCACTTTTACGCAGGCCAAGGGATTTTTTGACTCCTTGCGCTCGGTTTCATCGGATATTCATAGAAGCAAAATGCAGAAGAAGATTTTTGTTCTCGGCCTTGCTGCCGTACTTGCCGCCGGCACCGCCAGCGCTGAACTGAAGAGCTTCAAAGTCAACGGCGAGACCGTCTCGGTTGCCGAACAGAAGGCCATCTATGACCGTGCCGTGGCGCAGGGCCAGCCCGCGGGCGCCGAACTCGAGCGTCAGGTGAAGAACCTTCTCATCCAGCAGACGGTTCTGCTCCAGGAAGCGAAGAAGGCCAAGATTGCCGACAAGGCTGAAGTCAAGCAGGCCATCAACAACGCCCGCAACAACATTCTCATTCAGGGCCTCGCCCAGGACTGGGCTCGCCAGAACCCGGTCTCCGAAGCCGACATGAAGAAGGCGTACGACGCTGACAAGAAGGCCTACGGCGATACGGAATACCAGGTCCGCCACATTCTCGTGAAGACCGAGGATCAGGCCAAGAACCTCATTCAGCGCCTCAACAAGGGCGCCGACTTCGGCAAGCTCGCGCAGGAGTTCTCTGAAGATACGGGCAACAAGGCGCAGGGCGGCCTGCTCGGCTGGGTGGTTCCCCGCTCTTTTGTGCCGGCCTTCGGCGCGTCCTTCACGTCCCTCAAGCCGGGCGAAGTGGCTCAGGCTCCGATCCGCACGGAATTCGGCTTCCACGTCGTGAAGCTTGAAGCCAAGCGTCCCGCAGAGCTTTATCCCTCTTACGAAAGCCAGAAGCCTGTGATTCGCAACGCGCTCGCCAACCGCCGCGTGCAGCAGCACTTCCAGGAGGTCGTGAAGAAGGCCAAGGTGCAGTAACCAGCCCAACATCATCTTCCGTCGCCGGCAGAAGCAGTTCTGCCGGCGATTTTTTTGATGATCTTCGAGCAATAGAAAGCCGCTCCAGCCTTTGTGCAGCATCTAGAGCGGCTCTTCCGACGAAGCGGCAGGCTTTGCGCCTCTATTTCTTGGCCTCCGGATCAAGATAGGAGAGCGCAGCAATCGCATCGTCGAGCGACATCGACTTCGCACGCTCTGCCTCGTCAGCCGTGAGCTTATGGCTCAGATTTCTCGCATCGGCCGCTGCGTTGCGGTCGGGCTTCTGTCCGCCGGCAGGCTTTGCCGCTGCATTCATGAGCACGTAGGCTGCCGCTGGATCCGCCTTGACGCCGTCAGCCCCCGCCTTGGCGAGGCCCGCGAGCGCCATGAGGCCCGAGACGTCGCCCTGGGCTGCCGAGCGCCAGTACCACTTGGCGGCCTCCGCAGCATCAGGCCTGACAGACCAGCCGTTGAGGTAGTAGTCGCCGATATTCTTCAGCGCCTGCGCGCTGCCCGCCTTGGCGGCTTCGCGCTCCCAGATGAGCGCCTGGGCGTAGTCGCGCTTCACGCCGAGTCCTTCCCGGAAGGCGCCGGCAAGCGCCACAGCCGCTTCAGGGCTGCCGAGATAAGCGGCCTTCTGAAAGAGGCGGGTCGCCTCCATCGGCTGGCGGACGCAGCCCTGCCCGTTCATATACATGAGGGCGACATAGAAGATGGCCTGCGGGTCGTCCTTTTGAGACTGCGCCTGAAACTCGGCAAGAGCCGCTTCATAGTCGCCTTTCTGGTAGTCTCGAATGGCGCTCGCCGTGCTGGCGGCAGCGCTTCCGACGGCAGCCGCCATGGCGAACGCAGCCGCTGTCTGAATCCAAATGCGCTTCATGAAAACGTTTGCAGCGCCCGAGCCTCCGCGGCCCGCTGTCAAAGCCGCCGCAAGAGAGCCAGGCGCGCCCTCCTCTCGATGTTGTCAGAAATCGTGAACCGCAGCGCCCTGCTCCAGAGTGAGAAGGGGGCGCCGGCAGAGTGTGTGCGAAGAGGCTAGCAGAAGAACCTTAAGGCCAAGCAAGCCTCAGCTCAGACGCCGGCTCTTCCCGCAAGAGGTCACGCTTTCGGCGCAGATTCCGCAGCATGCTGCGAGGCGTCCTCCGGCGCGGGCTTCTCCTCTTCAACGAGCGAGGCAATCGGCCGATCGACCAAAGAGCTGGCGACCAGCTCGCGGAACCAGCCGTGGAGCTGCCCCTCTTCCCGGCGCACGAAGCGGCGCTCGGGCGAAATGAGCGTGATGGAGGGATCGATCAGAAGCGCATAGACCGCTTCGCGAAGCGTTTTTCGGCGCGGATCGCAGAGCAGCGTCCAAGCGGCCTCCTCGCGCTTGTGCACAGGCCGGATCTCCCCGCAGTAGCCCGCATCGGAGAGCTTCATGAGAATGCGCTCAACGGCCTGCGGCCAACTGTCGACAGCGGCCGCAAGCTCGTGGGCCGGCACGCTTTCCTCGCCCGAAAGGCGCGCAGCAGCGAGCACGCGCAGCAGCGCCACACCCGTCAGAAAGTCATTGCCGATGCGGTAGCTGTCCGCGAATCGGCCGGACGTGAGGAGAGGAATGGTCGCCGTGACCGCCGCGCCTGAGAAAACAAGGAACCACGCCAGATAAAGCCACAGCAGAAAGACGGGAAACGCCACAAAAGCGCCGTAAATCGACGTCAGCGTGCCGGCCGTCACATAGATTTCGAAGCCTGCCTTGACGATCTGCCCGGCGACGGCCACAAAAAGGCCGCCGGCAAAAGCGTGCGCAAAAGGCACCCGGCAATTGGGAACAAATTTGAAAAGCACGGCGTAGCCGACGCTCTGGAGCACAATCTGCGCAAGCGTCAGCAGCCAGCCGGGCATGCTGCCGGTCGTCGCGCCCACAGCCATGCGAATCGCCTGCGTCGACATGGTGATGGAAAGTGCGATCACGACAGGCCCGAGCGTGAGCATTGCCCAGTAGATGAGGGCACGCTGCGGCCAGGGACGAAGGCTCCTCACCTTGAAGATGCGGTTCACCGTCACGAAGAACTTGTCGATCATGAGAAGCCCCGTGAGCGCGAGGCCCGCCAGGCCGAAAGCGCCGAAGCCCGAAGCATGCGCGGTGAACTCCCGCAGATAGCGCACAATCTCCTCGCTGTACTGCGGAGGCAGGAAGCTGTTGAAGACGGCGCTCTCCAGCGCCTGACGCGTGTGGGCAAAGCTCGGAAAGGCCGCAAAGGCGGCAAGCGACACGGCGAGCAGCGGCACGATCGACAGGAGCGATGTGAGCGTCATCGAGCTCGCCACTTCCTGAAGCTGCGCATCGCGCATGCGCGAAATGGCAAATCGACAGAGCGTGCGGCAGAGATCGAAGAAGCGATGCGTGCGCGGCTCGCCGAGAATCGCTTTGGGTCGGCTGAACTTGAACATGAAGCTCCTGGAAGCGCTGCGAAGGCCGAATGCCGAGAGCGCTCCTCTCTTTCTTGGCAGCAGAATGCGCCGGCCGGTCCGGCGCCTTGACGAATTCATTGTACCGGCGGCGCCGGCTCGGAAAACAAAGAAGCGGCGCATCCCCGCGCTGGAGATGCGCCGCTCTTCGGCTCTTTCTTCAGACCGATTCGACCCGCGCCGAATCAGCTTCAGGCCGCTCGGATCAAAGCTCGAATGCGCCCTTCACGGCAATCTCGCCCTCGCGCATGCAGGGGCGGCCGCGCATGAAGACCCAGTCGAAGCCCAGATCCTGATTGAAAATCAGAATGTCGGCATCTGCGCCGACCTCCAGCGCGCCCTTGCCCGGCAGGCAGAGCGCCGATGCAATGGTGCGCGTCATCGGCAAGAGCGCCTTTTCGAGCCCCCAGACTTTGGCCAGCTCGCGGATCGTTTCAATGTCGGCCATGATGCTGCCGACGCCGAAGCCCACCATTTCGCCCTTGTCATTGAAGCGAGGCATCGAGCCCTGGCCGTCCGAGGAGAGCGTGATGTGCGAGAGCTCGACGCCGGCATCGACCGCTGCGCGCACGATGTCGGCCGCGCTGCCCATATAGCTGCCGCCGCCGGTCGTCACGTCGATGAAGCCGCCCTTCTTGGCGAACTCGCAGGCTTGGCGGAAGACCTCCGGATGGCGGCCGACGTGCGTCGGGCGCATATGCTTGTAAGGAATGCCGTGCTTGTTGCACTCGTCGAAGATCGGGAAGATGTCGTCCGCCCAGTCGCCGCAGTGCACATGCAGGAAGCCGGTCTTGCCGGTGAGCATGCCCGCGACGCGGATGACGGAGAGAAGGCGGAGCACTTCCGCGGCCGTCGGGAAGGAGCTGCGGTGATCGCCCATGGCAATCTTGACGCCGAGGCACTCCGGAATGGCAAAGAGATCCGTCCTGACGTCCTGCGTGACGGCCGTGGGCGGATAGGCATAGTTGCTCGTCCACATCCAGCCCGTTGCGCCCTCAAGCGTGAGGCCGCGCACCTTGGCGAGCAGATTTGAAATCGAGCGCGACATTGAGTCCGTGCCCGACACGCCGAGGAAGGTCGTCACGCCGGCCTTCACAAGCTCGGAGAAGTTGATTTCCGGACAGCGGCTGTTCCAGCCGCCTTCTCCGCCGCCGCCCGTCACATGGATGTGCTGATCGATGAGGCCCGGCGCTGCAATGCGGCCGCGCGCATCTACAGTCTCCATGTCGGGCAGATTGGGCGAGAGGCTCTCGCCCATGGCGATGATCTTGCCGGCGGCGACAAGGATGTCGCGCCGTCCGAGATGCTCGGGCGCGTACACGTCCGCATTCTTGATGAGAATCGGCTTCTGCATGGCTGATATGCTCCTTGGGAAAAGCCTGCCGGGACTGCGGCAGGCTTGAGGATCCTGAAGGTAGAAATTCTAGGTCGAAGCCCGTGCGGCCGCGTCGGCCTCTACGGGCCGAAGGTATTTCGGCTTGCTTCGCTTGCCCAGACCGTCCAAGCGGCGTAAAGACAAGCGGCGCTCGCGACGAAGTACCAGGCCAGGCCGTCGACGCCTGGCGAAGGCAGTCCGGAGCTGCCTGCGGCCGCAGCCGGAATGACCCAGGCCGTAACGGCTTCGAGCACCGGCCCCGCCAGAATGAAGCAGAGTGCAGCCTCCTTTCTCACTCGCGGACTCCGCCCGAAGAAGATGCGGCCGGACGCCCAGAAGAACGAGAGCGCTGCGAGCCCGTTGGCAAAGCCCTCTGCGCCCGGGCCGCTCCAAAGGCCTGCGCCCGCTGCATCGGCTGCAGCAAAGGCCAGGCCTGACGCCGCCGCATCATAAATGCCGCCCACAAAGCCGAGAGACGCCGCCGCGAGCAGAAGGCCGTCGACGCCCGAAGGCAGCCGGCTTGTCGCCGGCTCGCGCTTCTTCGACATCTGCCAAAGCGAATGCAGTGCAAGCGCGAGAAACCCAATGAAGGCGATGAGCCCGAAGAGCTCCGTTTCGCTGCTCGGCATCGGCTAGCGGCCCTCCTCGCCTTGTCCGGCGCGCCAGCGCGCCTCCATGCGCCGCGCGCTCGAGAGCCCGTAGGTGAACGCTGCTCGGTTGGAGAAAAGCAGATAGATGGTGGCAATGATGAGGAAGAACGAAATGCCGAAGAAGCCCCGGCCCGGATCGAAGGGAATGCCGAGAACCGCCGCCTTGAGGAGATCGGCCAGCGGCCCAGCGGCCCACATGAAGAGAATGGCAAGCGCGAGCGCTGCAGTCGAGCGCCCGAGCGTCAGCAGCGCCAGGGCGAGCAGAACGCCGATGGCGGAAAGAGCGCCCGGAATGATGGTTTTGATGGCCGGCCAGGCATAGCTCGAGTCCATCGAAATGATGCGCGCCACTTCTCCTGCGCCCTTTCCAAGCTCAAAAAGCTGGATCGTCGCATCAGCGGCAAGTCCGAAGAGAATGACAAGCATGAAGCCGCCGACGCCGGCCGATATGCCCGGAATCCGGGCGGCGGGCGGCGCGCTCTTCGCAATGACCCAGAGAAAGAAGGTGATGGCTAGCGGAGCGGCGACGGCTGTGAGAAGCCCCGTGCCCGTAAAGACAATGCTGAAGTGATCAAACATGGCTGACCGATCCTTAGAAAAGATGGCGGCGTAATGATTAAAAAAGCGCCGAGGCAGGCTCACCGCTCTGAGAGCGCCTTCAGCGGCGCAGCAGCGTTTTCAGGCGACTGCAGCTCCGCAATGATGCCGCAGACTTCGCCGTCTTTGTGCTCGCCGCGGCAGTGCGCGGCAAGCGCCTGCAGGTGGCAGCGAAGCTCCTGCAGATCTGCAATGCGCGCATCGACTTCAGCCAAATGCTTGCCGATGAGGTCGTGCGCTCGTGCGGCCGCTTCCGGGTTGCCTTCGTCCAAAGCCGAAAGAAGCGCCTCGATTTCCGACAGGCCGATGTCGAGATTGCGGCAGTGCTTGATGAAGTCGAGCCTCGCCACGTGGCGGGGACCGTAGGTGCGGTAGTTGTTCCCCGCTTCCCGATCGGCCGGCTGCAGGAGGCCGATCTTTTCGTAATAGCGAAGCGTCTCGGGCGTATGGCCGGTGAGCTTGGCAAGTTCGCTGATTCGCATGGCTTTTGCCCTCTCAAAGCAGAAAAATCGGCGCTTGATCGCCCTGCGTCCGAGCGCCTGTGCAAATTATGTGCGAAATTGCTTGACCCTGTAACCGCTTCAAGGTGTTCAATGGCCTTATTCGAAAAGGAAGCGCGGCTGCCCGGCGCCTGTTGAAGCGCGCTCTGGCGTCCCCGGCCGCACAGTAGAAGCTGCATCATGACTCAAAATCAAAAATTTACCGTCCGCGTTCCTGACATGTGCTGACCGGTCGAGCTGCGCCCGAT
>CAJKSP010000065.1 GCA_905202595.1 uncultured Sutterella sp. | reverse complement strand
CGCATCACGGATACCGTCCGCGTCGTCGACACCAACCCGATCCAGGCCACCCTCGGCCTGAATGCTCAGGTTGACGCCTGGACGTTCGGCATCAACTACCGCCTCACGGCTGGCGGCGATGATCGTCTGAACAACTCGCTCAACGCCAACGCCCGCTACACCTTCTAATTTCCCGCCTTTGTCTTCCGGCCTCCCGGCCGGAAGAAAAGCCTGAAATGAAGAAGGCTTCCGGCGCGCCGCCGCTTCGCTGCGCGCCGGGGGCGGAGGAGCCGGCATTCTCCGACTCTTCCGCCCGGCTTAAGCCGAATGCAGCTGCCCGCTTCCCGTTTGAAGACGGCTGGCGGGCTTTTTTTTTTCACCTCCATTCATCTCGTTCGCCCTCTGAGGCCCCGCTCTGCCGGCGCCTTCAAGGCAAGGATTCCGAAGATGACCTCACGGGAAGACCGCGTCTGCGCCGACGCCCAGCCCTGCCGCGTCAGACCGAAGTTCGCCTCGACGGCCAAGCGCCGAGCCGCCGCCGTCATGTTTGCTGCGGGCCTCGGCTACCGCAGCGTTGCCGCAGCGCTCGACGTGCCCCTCAGCACCGTGCGCGACTGGCTTCGCGAATACAAGGCCGGACGCTTCAACGTGATGCTGAGCCAGAACCAGTTCCGCTACAGCGACGCCCTCCGGGCGCGCGTGATTGAGCTGCGCGAAGCCGGCATGACCTGGCGCGCCGTGAGCGAAGCTACGGGCGTCAACGTGACGACCTGCCGCCGATGGATGGAAAAGAAGCGGAAAAAGGAAGTCGAGCATCCGCTCGACGAAGAAGCGGATTCAACCGCCGCCTGCTGACGGCAGCGAGCCCCAAGCAGCTTAGAAGCAGCAATTCAAGGCTTGAATGGCAAGCGTCCGGCAGACCGCTCGCCATTCAAGCCTTTTTTTATCTTTTTCTTGATGCAGACCGCCGTCAATCTTCCTCGATCACCTAAGAGATTCTGCTCAGCGGCGCTTGAACCTTCGAAGCAAAGCCGTACCCTTTTTGGAAACTGGCTTTTCTGTACCTCGGTCCCCGCGAGCGCGCCGATGAAGCCGTTCACCCGCAGACAGCCCTATGAAGAGCTCGGCGCATGAAAAGATCGAGCCGCCGGCTGTCCTGCTCGCCTTCAAAAGGCCCAACCATGAAATACAACAGTCTTTCCAAACTCTCTCTTTCTGCCGGCGCCGCTGCACTTGCAGCATCGCTTCTTTTCGCCGGCTCAGCCCTCCCGACCGAAGCCGCTGCGCGCGGCATCACCGTTGCGCTCAGCAGCGCCGTCACGACGCTCGATCCTTACGATGCCACAGATTCGCTCTCCAAGAGCGTCATCAAGAGCATGTACGAAGGCCTCTTCGCCTTTGACAAGGACCTTGTGCCGCAGCCGCAGCTCGCCGAATCCTATGAAGTGAGCCCGGACGGCCTCGTCTACACCTTCAAGCTCCGCCAGGGCGTGAAGTTCCACGACGGCACAGAATTCACCAGCGAAGCGGTGAAGCTCAACATCGAGCGCGTGCTCGATCCGGCAAACGCCCTGCACCGCCGCACCTTCCTCAACTTCATCGACCGCGTCGAGCCCGACGGCCCCTATACCGTCCGCTTCGTGCTGAAGCACCCGATGTCGGCCGTCATCGCCCGACTGGCGAACGGCACGGCGCAGATGATCTGTCCGAGCGCCATCAAGAAGGAAGGCTCGAAAGGCCTCGCCTTCAAGGCCTGCGGCACGGGCCCCTACGTCTTCAAGGAATTCAAGCCCGGCGATCGGCTTCTTGTTGAAAAGAATCCCGCCTACCGCGTTGCGGGACTCCCGAAGCTTGACAGCATCAACTGGCTGACGGTGCCTGAGAACAGCACTCGCGCCTCCATGATCCTCACGGGAGAAGCCGACTACGTTCACAACCTCGCGCCGGAGCTTGCCGCGCGCACGACGGCCGACAAGAACGTCAGCGTCTTCAACACGCCGTCGATTTCCGAGCGCTATTTTTCGATCAACACCTCGAAGAAGCCCTTCAACGACGTGCGCGTGCGCCAGGCGCTCGCCTACGCCGTCAACAAGGACGCCTTCGCCAAGGTGGTCTTCGGCGGCTATGCCCGTCCGGCCGAAGGCGTCATTCCCTCGAACATCCCGGGCGCCAAGCGCTTCGGCGTCTGGCCCTACGACCCGAAGAAGGCGCGCGAGCTTCTGAAGGAAGCAGGCTATCCGAACGGCTTCAAGACGGAGCTCTGGTCAGGCTTCAACACCTCGACGGACATCAAGGCGCTGCAGTTCCTGCAGCAGCAGCTCCGCCAGGTCGGCATCTCGGCCGAGGTTCGTCCGCTTGATGCCGCTCAGTGCGTCTCGCTCGTCGACAATCATGAGGACCCGGCTACGGTGCCCGTGCGGCTTCTTTACATCAGCTGGTCCAATTCCACGGCCGAACCGGACTGGGGCATCCGTCCGCTCTTCGATTCGCGCGAAATGCCGCCTGTCCTCGGCAACTACAGCTACTACAGCAACCCCAAGGTGGATGCGGCGCTCGACCGCGGCATGGCTGAAACCGATCAGGCGAAGCGCTTTGCCGCTTACGGAGAGGCGCAGGACATCATTTGGAATGAAGCGCCGGCCGTCTTCCTCGTCTGGGTGAACAACATCGCCGCCGCGAACAAGCACCTCAAGAACTTCCATCCGCTTGTCGACTCGACCTTCGAGTTCTACAACGCCTCCTGGGAGGAGTAAGCGACAGCGGCCGCCGGCGGGCGGGGCCCTTCGGCCTCTCAGCGCGCCGGCGGATCAAACAGCGCTTCAAACCGCGCGGGATAGCTGAAGCGGTTGTCCGCCTCTTCGAGCCCGCGCATCCAGGCGTACGCCTCCTGAAGCAGCGCCGGGCGCGCGAAGGTCCATTCGCCTTCGCGCCGCCAGAGCGCCGCTTCCCGCCAGCGCCGCGAAATGCGGTCGACCCAGTTGGGCGTCGCATTGATGACCTGGCTTCTCACCTGCAGGCTCATGGGCGACGGCATCCGTATCCAGCCGTCGGCAAGAAGCTCGCCGTAGCTCGCCGCCCAGGCGGCCGTGAAGGCCTTGAGGCGGTCCTCGCCGCCAAGGAGCGACAGGCACGCAAAGGCCAGCCGGTCCGAAAGCGCCGCGCATTCAAACTGCGCCGCGCAGGAATGAAAGAGCGCCGGATCGGCGCAGAGCACTGAGAGCAGCAGCGGCTGCGGGCAGAAGCAGAGCTCGCAGTCCGAGAGCGCAAAATACCGGCCGATGGCGTGCCGCCCCGAGAAGAAGTTCAAATTTCCCGCCGCAATGCGGCCGGGAAGCGCGAGCCCGATCGCCTGTCCGTCGCTGTTGCCGAGGCTTCTCGCCGTCACGCCGCTGCAGACCATCGCAATGCGGTCAATGGGCTCGCCCGGTCCGAAGAGGCGCTCGCCCGCACGGAGCCGGCGCCTTTCGCCGAGGCGCAGCATGAGCGTCTCGAGCTTGGGGTCGAGCGCATGCGTGAGCCATGGCATGATCGGGAAAGGCGACTCGAGGACAGAAAGTCCCGTTGAATGATTCCGGCTCCGGAGGATCGACTCGTGCCAGCGCTTGGAATATTTGGCCATGCTGTCCCGCAGCTCCTTCAAAAGCAAAGCGCGCCCGAAACCGGGCGCGCCTCCTGTCGGCTCTTTTCGGCTGATGCCGGCGGCTTTCTCAGCGCGAAGCGGCTGCGCATCACGCGTGCGCAGCGCTTCGCCCATCCTGCCGCCGCTTAAGCCGCAGCGCTCTTCGAATCAGCGAGCGCGCTACGCGCCGCCGTGCGCCCGAAGATGATGCAGTCTGCCACAGCCACCGTGCCGAGGCGAACCATGCCGTGCACGCCGCCCGTCACTTCGCCGGCGGCATAGAGGCCCGGAATCACCTCGTGGCGCGCGTTGTAGACCTGCGCACGGTTGTTGATTTCAAGGCCGCCCATCGTATGATGGACGCGCGGCCAGAGGCGGGCCGCATAGAAGGGACCGGCGTCGTTGGGCTGCGAATCCTCAAAGAACATGCAGCCGAGATCCGGATCCTTCTTCGCCTTGAGGAAGCCGTTCATGCGCTCATTCTGCGCCTTGAGCGCATCGGCCGGGATCTTGTAGAAGGCAGCCAGCTCGTCGAGCGTATCGAAGCGGCGGATGACGCCCTGCTTCAGCGCCGCCTCGAAGGTCTCCTTCTTCATGGCCTTGGGCGTCTGCGCCTGCACATTCTTTTCGGACGCGTAGATGAGCGCCGGATGGCCGATGGCAATGATCGCGTCGGCGCGCTCCTTGCGGTTGCCCGTCTCCTTGAAGAAGCGCTTGCCCGTCGCAATGTCGACCATGCAGCCGTAGCCGACGATCGATTCGACGAACTGCGGCGCCAGGCCGAAGCCCTTCTCGTCGGGCGACGTCCACGGACCCAGCTGGATCCAGTCCATTTGAAGTGTGTTGGCCCCGTGCATCTGGGCTTCCTGGATCATTTCGCCCGTCGCGCCCGGATGATTGGTCGAGCCGAAGGCTTCCGTGAGGCGCGGATCATGGCTCATGCGCATGACGACGTTCTGCGAGAAGCCGCCCGAGGCGAGGAGAATGCCCATGCGGGCGCGGATGGCCTCGAGCCGTCCGGAGCCTTCGCGGCCGAAGCGCCAGCTGCGGCGGACCTGCGCGCCGATCACGCGTCCCTTCTCATCCTCGATCAGGTGCTCGACCTTCGTGCGCAGCTCGACGGGGATGCCGAATTCGCGGCACTTGGCGAGCATCGGGTTGATGAAGCCCGCGCCCGACTTTTCGACGACCGTATGGCTGCGCTTCACGGAATGGCCGCCGTGATAGTAGACGTCGGCGAACTTCACGCCGATTTCGCCGCGCAGCCACTCGAAGGTCGACACGGATTCGTCGGCAATGCGGCGGGCGAGATCCGGATGGTTGATGTAGCCGCCCGCCTTCAGGATGTCCTTGAAGAAGAGGTCGGGCGAATCCTCAATGCCGCGCTCCTTCTGCATGTCGGTGCCGGACGCGGCGATGCCGCCGCCGTTGATGATCGAATTGCCGCCGGCGCTCGGCATCTTCTCGAGAACGAGCACGTCCTTGATGCCCGCATAGTGCGCTTCGAGTGCTGCGGCGAGGCCGGCAAAGCCCGTGCCGACGACAAGAAAGTCCACCGTGCGGTCCCATTTCTGAGGCGCCGGCGTGAGCGGCGCAGCGTGCGAAGCAGCGGCAGGAAGAAGCGCCGCAGGCGCGGCGGCTGCGAATGCGCCGAGAAGATGGCGCCGAGAAGTTTTTGCAGACATGCTGGTCCCCTATCTAATTGATTTCGTTGATGGTTTTCGGCCGATGTCTGCAATGTAGCAACGCGCGGCGCCCTGCATCTACGGCTTCAGTGTGGAGATGAGATTGGGACTATCCGCAAGTTGACGGAGGTGGGAGTGCTCTTCCGACGCGGGTGAGGCTCCGCCTTTCGCTGAGCCGCCCCCCTGCGAAAGGCCGACGCAGAAAGGCCGCCCGGATGTCGTCCGGACGGCCTTTCTGCGGGCAGCGCATGCGCCCCGGCCCCCAGGCGGCTTGAACGGCCGCCTTCGAGTCTCTCCTTCGCCTACTCTTCCCAATAGGCTTCGTAGAACTCGAAGGAGGAGTCAGGCTTCGGGAAGAAGTTCTTCAGGTGCTTGTTCGCCGCAGCGATGTTGTCCTCGTAGGAGAGGAAGACCGCCGGGACGTCCTCCCAAATGATCTTCTGCGCTTCGCCGTAGTCGGCCGCGCGCTTGGCGGCATCCGTCTCCGCCAGGCCGCGGTCGAGCGCCGCATCGACCTTGGGGTTCGCGTAGTAGGCCATGTTCGAGAGAACCGGCGGCATCGAGCGCGAGTCGAAGAGCGGGCGGATGCCCCAGTCCGGCTCGCCCGTCGGGTTCGTCCAGCCGATCAGATAGAGGCGCACCGGCGCGGTCTTCGGATCGGCGTGGCCTTCGACGAGCTGTACGCGCTGGCCGCTTTCAAGCTGGCGCGTCTCGACATCGATGCCCACCTGGCGCAGCTGCTGCTGCAGGAACTGCACGGCCTTGGCGTTCGTCGACGTGTTGAAGGCCGACCAGAGGGTGGTCTTGAAGCCGTTCGGATAGCCCGCCTCCTTCAGGAGCTCGCGGGCCTTCTTCGGGTCATAGGGCCAGGGACCGAGCTTGAGGCCGCCAGGGATTTCAGTCGGCTGCACGCCCGTTGCCGGACGCGCATAGCCGTTGTAGACCACCTTGCAGAACGCCTCCTTGTTGATGGCGTAGGCCATCGCGCGGCGGACGCGCACGTCGTCGAAAGGCTTCTGCATCGTGTTGATCTGCATGTAGCGCATCAGAACCGCCGGCACGTCGAAGACCTGCACGTTCGGATTCTTCGAGGCGCGATCCATAAGTTCGGGCGGCATCTGGTGGACGTAGGCCGCCTCACCCGTCATCACCATCTGCGCGCGGGTGCTGTTTTCAGGCACCGGAATCCAGTTGATGCCGTCGAGCTTCGGCAGGCCCGGCACGCGGTAGTTCGGATTCTTCACGACAATGAGGCGCTCGCTCGGGTTGTAGTCCTTGAGCATGTAGGGCCCCGTGCCGCAGGCGTGGAAGGCGAGCTCGTCGCCCGTGTACTTCTTCAGGTAGCTCGGGCAGATCATCTGGCCCGTGCCGTTGGCGAGCCTCGGAATGAAGGCCGACATGGGCGACTCGAGCGTGAAGCGGACCGTGTAGGGATCAACCGCGTCGACCTTCTTGATGAAGCTGAAGAAGGTATAGCGCGAGAGCGCATTCTTCTTGTCGAGCAGACGCTCGAAGTTGAGCTTCACCGCCTCGCTCGTGAATTCCGTGCCGTCGTGGAACTTGACGCCCTTCTTGAGCTTGATCGTGTAGACGCGGCCGCCGTCGCTCACTTCATAGGATTCTGCAAGCTGCGGGACGGGCTTGAGGTCCTTGTTGAAGACAAAGAGCCCCTCGTAGATGGACTTCACGGCGTTGCGCGACATCGCATCGTTCGCGTCGTACGGATCGAGCGTCGTGAAGGTGGACGGAATGGCCACCGTGATCGTGCGCGCTTCAGCGCCGGCTGGCGCAAAGGCGGCGCCTGCGGCCGCCAGGCAGAGCGAAGCAAGAAGCGCTGGCCGGAATTTCTTCAGAAGATGAAACATGACTGATCCTCCTTGATGAGGCCGAAGGCGCTGTGCGCTTCAGCCTGCAGCGTGCAGCTGATGAATGGGCTCGTTCGCGTCCGCCTTTTCTGATGCATCCGAAGCTTCCGAGGGCACCGGATGTCTGACGGCCTGCAAGAACCGCAGAGGCGGCTGCTGGCCGATCCATCGGCCGATGGCGCCCCCTCTCACTTCGAGCCTAACCCGTTGCAGAGACGAATCGCGCCGGCGCCTAGGCGGCTCGACCAAGGCCGGTTGGCTCGCGTCAATGACAAGCCGGAAAAAGACTGGAAAACAGCCGAAAATGACCGGCCAACATTCTCCACGCGCGCTTTTCCGCCTCGCCGCCTTTCCTTGTGCAGCATCGCTCCTTTGACCGCATCAGCTGCGCGCCGAGTAGCATTGAGAAGCGCCGCGCATGCCGCCGGCTTTCTGCAGCAGGCGTCCAAGAAGAACGACCATGAATCCGAAAGACAACCTCACCGCCTGGAAAGCGCTCGTCGTCGCCACCAAAACAGGCAGCATCTCCAGGACAGCTCTTGTGCTCGACATGGAGCTCACGCGCGTCTCCAGACTCCTTGCCGACCTTGAAGCCGCGCTCGGCTTTTCGCTCTTTGATAAGAGCCGCCGCCCGATGCGGCCGACGGCACCCTGCATCGAGCTCGTGCGCCAGGTCGAGCCGCTCGTGGACGGCTTTCGCAAGCTTCTCTCAGAAGAAAAGCCGGCCGAAGAGACGCTCGTCATTCGCTTCGCGGCCCCTAACGAGCTGATGAGCGACTTCTTCGCGAGCTATCTCTGCACCTACTCAGAGCAGCATCCGGAGATCTCTTTTTCACTGCTCTCTGAAATCAGTCCCGAGCAAATGCACGCCGCGCCGGTGGATGTCGCTGTCATCAACCACCGACCCGACGATGAGTCGGGCCTGGTGCTACGGCATTTCAATGCATCAGCAACTGTGCCGCTGGCCTCTCCGGAATACCTTAAGCGCCGCGGCGTGCCGAAGACAATCGAGGATCTGGCTGCTCACAATGGTCTTCTGCAGGATTCGCCCAACAACGTGCCGACAGCCATTCTTTACCAAAACGGACATCCTTCACCGCCCATTCGCTGGAAGCGCACGCTTCTCGCAAGCGATCAGCTCGTGCTCAAGCGCCTGGTGCTCGAGCACCAAGGCATTGCGCTCGATCTCTTCCTCGGCCATGTAGTGGAAGATATTCAGGCCCGACGCATCGTGCCGGTTCTTCCCGGCTGGGAGCGCACGCCATGGCATATGGCGCTCGTCACGCGCACTGAAGATGAACAGCGCTCGCCTCGGCTGCGCGCCTTCGCCGAATGGTTTGCCAACTACGCCGGGAATGCCCTGCGCGTCGTCGCGCGCTCGGGCTGGCGGGCGCTCAACCGTTCTGGACAGCGCAAGGCGCCTTCCGAACTCTGAATGCAATCGGATATGGGTGAGGACTTTTGGTCCTCACCCATATCCACACCACCCACCGTGTGGATCCGCAGTGGGCGGTTATCAATAACCTCAGAAGGCATCCTATTTGTAGATGTCCCCCAGGCACGTCCATTCCAATTTTCGGAGCTTGACATTTGTCAGTGTCGTCGAAAGCACCCAGCTGTTTGCCGTATGCCAGTTCGACTTGCGGGTGTTGGCCCACTTCCAAGCTTCTCCTTTGGCTACGACCAGCTTCCTGAGCGCCGCAAACTTCGTCCGGATCTTCTTCCACTGTTTCCAGTAGATCTCCGGATGCGCCTGCGCAGCCATTCGTCGGTGTCTCTGACGAATTTCTTCATCGATGACGCCGCGAAGTAGTTGACCCAGCCGAGGACGAAGGCTTGAAGCTCCATCCTGTACGCATCGAGACTCTGGCCTCGACTGCATGAGGTGATAGCCTTTAGCCGCTGTCTGCATTTGGCCGTGGACTTCTGATGCGTGCTTTCACTCCGCCTCGCGTTCTCCAGAAGCCGAACCCTAAGACTAAGCACTTTAGATCAAGGGCTGTTACGAGGCAGATCTTTGTCTTCTGTTCGTTGAGCTTTAGAAACAGCTTCCTTTCCACGTAGGGCTTGAGGTGCTTGAGAGTTCGCTCCGCCGCCTTTCTGCTCTTGCAGAAGATCATCATGTCGTCGGCATACCGAACAAAACGGTGCCCCCTGCGCTCGAGCTCATGATCGAGCTCATTGAGCATGATGTTGGCGAGAACGGGGCTGACGAGCC
>CAJKSP010000064.1 GCA_905202595.1 uncultured Sutterella sp. | reverse complement strand
GAGCAGCGGATTGAAAATCCGCGTGTCGGCGGTTCGATTCCGTCCCTAGCCACCAGAATTCAGAGCGCGCATCTTTTTAGCGATGCGCGCTTTTTTTTGCTCTTCAGCGCCGGCGGCCATGCCGTTCGCCGCTACTCGTAGCGGCTTCTCCCGGGCCAGGACTCCCAGCCATGAGCGCGCAGACGGCAGGCCGGGCATTCTCCGCAGCCCCAGCCCCACGGATGACGATGCGTGTGATCGCCCATATAGCACGTATGCGTTTCCTCCAGCACGAGGCGCACGAAGTCGGCGCCGCCGACTTCTTCGGCAAGCGACCACGTCTCCGCTTAGGTGAGCCGCATCAGCGGAGTCTCGATGATGAAAGGATGATCAAGCCCGAGGCTGAGCGTTACCTGCAGGCTCTTCATTGTGTTGTCTCGGCAGTCGGGATACCCTGAAAAGTCTGTTTCGCACATGCCGCCGACAAGAACGTCGATGCCTCGGCGGTAGGCGATGGCGGCGGCGAAAGTGAAGAAGAGCAGATTGCGGCCCGGCACAAACGTATTGGGCAGTCCTGATTCTTCAAAAGCGATCTTGCGGTCGTCCGTTAGCGCACAGTCAGCCACCTCGCCCAGCGCATCAAGACCGATGACGTGATCGGGGCCGAGACGCTCCGACCAATCCGGACGGATCGAGCCGATGAGGTGGCGGATGAGCTGTCGGCATTCAAGCTCGACCTGATGCCGCTGCCCGTAATTGACGCCGAGCGTCTCAACGCGCCCGAAGCGCTCAAGCGCCCAGCCGAGGCAGGTGGTCGAATCCTGACCGCCGGAAAAAAGAACCAGCGCCGAACGCTTTTTGGCATCGGACGCAAGAAGCGAATATTCCGTCATATTTGATGTTCCTGGTTGCGGCGGCCGGCCGAAGATGCAGCAAGCAGCGCTGAAGCGCGCTCTCTTACTGCAAGGCATTCAGCAATATGCTCGCGGCCGAGCCGCTCAATGGTGAAGAAGGAGACCGCCGCCGCTGCGGCTTGCCCTGCAATGGGGATCCAGCGTGCGGCGCGCGCAGAAAGCCAGCGGCGGCCAAGGCTCTTCAGAATAAAGAGCGCGGCGGCGCCAGTGACATAGCGTCCGGCAAAGCGAGCGCCGATCTGCGACAGCGCTTTAGCCGTTGCAAGGCGCTCTTCTGTCGAAAGCCGCGCAATGTCCTCAGGAGAAAGGCAAAAAGCGGCATTGATGCGCGAAAGAAGAGAAGCGAGAGCCGCCGCATCGGCTGCAATGTCTGCGCCGGGGATTGGCGAAAGAGCAGCGGCGGCCGACGCAGCAGCCGCGCGGCGCACAACGCGGCGCATGCCAGCCGCTGTCTGCGCGAGCGCTGCTTCGCTCGCCGCCTGTGCTGCGGGGCTTTTGCAGAAATTCATCGCTTTCCTAGATGCGCTGGGCTTTCAGGGATTCCAAAACCTTCCTTAAGCCAAACGCAACATTCCGCTACTTATAATTCGCAAACCTATAAAGAATAACCATTTATGCGGAGGCGCCTCCCAGCTTTTCCCATGGGCTGACGCCGCCCCTACAACCCGAATGCAGCTCCTAGCCTTAGGCCTCAACCACACGACGGCCCCGCTTGCCATCCGCGAGCGCGTCGCCTTCGGCCCTGAAGAAGTGGCCGCCACAATCGCGCATCTGACCGAGCGCTTTGCCGGCAGCGCGGCGGGCGGCATCCGCGAAGCGGCCGTCCTGTCGACCTGCAATCGTACTGAACTCTATGCGGCCGCGGAAAATCTTGACGCCGCAAAGAACGCGATTCTCGACTACATCTGCCAAACGAAGGGCGTCGCGAGAAACGAACTTGAGCCGCACATTTATTCGTTCGAGCAGGAAGAAGCCGCACGCCATACGTTCCGCGTCGCCTCCGGCCTCGACTCGATGGTGCTCGGCGAAACGCAGATTGTGGGCCAGATGAAGAAGGCCGAGAAGATGGCGCGCGAAGCCCATGGCCTCGGCGTCATGCTCAACCATCTCTTCCAGTCGACATTCACCGTCGCGAAGGAAGTTCGAACGGCCACGGCCATTGGCGCCAACTCCGTCAGTCTTGCCGCTGCGGCTGTACGCCTGGCGCTCCGCCTCTTCGGCAATCTGCACGATGAGCGCGTGCTCTTCGTGGGCGCCGGCGAAATGATTGAACTCTGCGCAGCGCACTTTGCTGCCCAGAATCCGAAAAGCATCACGATTGCCAATCGTACGCTTGAGCGCGGCCAGGTGCTGGCGCGCACTGTGCACGCCGAAGCTATCCGCCTTGCCGATCTGCCGAAATGCATCGCCGACTACGACATTGTCGTCTCCTGCACGGCATCGGCGCTGCCAATCATCGGTCTCGGCATGATCGAGCGTGCCATTGCCGAGCGCCGCCATCGTCCGATGTTCATCGTCGACCTAGCCGTTCCGCGCGATGTCGAGCCAGAAGTTGAGCGGCTGGACGATGTCTACGTCTATACCGTCGACGATCTCGGCAAAGTTGTCAGCGAAGGCTTGCAGAGCCGCCACGCTGCAATTGCGCAAGCCGAAACGATCATCGGTCTGCGGGTAAATGACTTCAGCTCGTGGCTCAAGCTCCGCGACGCCGTCCCGTCCATTCAATCGCTGCGCGAACGCGCCGACTATCTGCGCGACGCCGAGCTCGCTCATGCAATGCGCCATCTTCATCACGGCGACAAGCCCGAAGAAGTACTCGCCATGCTTGCCCATGGCCTCACAAACAAGCTTGTGCATGACCCGACGGTGCTGCTGCGCGACGGAGAGGGCCTCTCTGAAGAAGAGCGCTCTCTCGTCGGGCACCTGCTCGACCGCTTCTACCGCCGCCACGACCGCTAGCCGCAGCCGTGCCGCAGCAGCAGGACCGCTTAGGGCGTCAGTCTGCCGGCAGCCTTGCTTTCAAGGGACCGCCCCTCGCGTGCGGTCCCTTTTCGCTATCCTGAGAATGCGCTTCTGATAATGCGCATTCTCTGTCTTTTCGAACACCCATACTTCCTGCCCCATACAACATGCTTTCCGACTCCGTGCGAGCCAAGCTTGGCTCGCTCTCCCGCCGCCTTGAAGAAATCGACCGCATGCTCGCTGCGCCTGAAATCGCCGCCGACATGAACCGCTTCCGCGAGCTTTCGCGCGAGCGAAGCGAAATTGAACCCGTCGCGCATGAAATTGCACAGTATGAAAAGGCTGAGGCCGATCTTGAAACTGCGAAGGAGATGCTCGACGACCCGGACATGAAGGACTTCGCTCAGGAAGAAATCGACGCAGCCAAAGCGCGCCTTGCCGAACTGGAGCGGACGCTGCAGCTGCAGCTCCTGCCGAAGGACCCCAATGACGAACGCAACATCTTTCTGGAAATCCGCGCCGGCACCGGCGGCGACGAATCCGCACTCTTTGCGGGTGATCTGCTACGCATGTACCTGCGCTATGCCGAAGCGCAGGGCTGGAAGAGCGAAATCGTCTCCAAGAACGAATCCGAGCTCGGCGGCTACCGAGAAGTGATCGTGCGCATCATTGGCCGCGGCGCTTATTCAAAGCTCAAGTTCGAATCCGGCGGACATCGCGTTCAGCGCGTGCCGGCAACCGAGTCGCAGGGCCGCATTCATACGTCGGCCTGTACCGTGGCGGTTCTGCCGGAACTGGATGAAGTGTCAGAAGTGATCCTCAATCCTGCAGACCTTCGCATTGACGTCTTCCGCGCCTCCGGCGCCGGCGGCCAGCACATTCAGAAGACAGATTCGGCCGTGCGCATCACTCACCTTCCAACAGGCCTTGTCGTCGAATGCCAAGATGAGCGCAGCCAGCAGCAGAACAAAGCCCGCGCCATGCAGGTGCTCGCGTCGCGCCTCTACGCCATGCAAGTTCAGGAGCAGCAGGCCAAGGAAGCGAGTGAACGCAAGAGTCTCATCGGCTCGGGCGACCGCTCAGAGCGCATCCGCACGTACAATTTCCCTCAAGGCCGCGTGACGGATCATCGCATCAACCTCACGCTCTACAAGCTCGACCAGGTGCTTGACGGCGACCTCGACGAGCTCATCACCGCGCTGACGACGCAGCATCAGGCCGAGGAGCTCGCCTCTCTCGCCTGAGTGAACAGCGCCCTAAAATCCGGCGCGCATGCCAACTTCAAACTTGAATCGACCAAATAAGATGAAGAACATCAGGACACCTGTCCCGGGAACGCTTCCGCCGGACTCGAGCACCATCCGCTCGCAGCTTGCCGCGGCGGCGCCGCAGGTCGGCCGCTTTGAAGCTGCGCTTCTGCTGGCATACGCGCTCGGCAAAACCAGGGAATTTCTCATCGCACATGACGACGAGGCCATTTCGCCCGCTGATGCGCTTCGCTATCAAATGTTCGTCAACATGCGCGTCGCCGGCACGCCGATTCCTTACATCACGGGGCACCAAGAGTTCTACGGCCGCCACTTCACCGTCAATGAGAACGTCCTCATCCCTCGGCCAGACACCGAAGTGCTGATCGAGCAAGCGCTTCTCGTTGCGCCGGACCGTCCTTTGATTCTCGATCTTGGCACAGGCAGCGGCTGCATCGGCATCACGCTTGCGCTGGAAATTTCAGACTCCCGCGTCACCGCCACCGATTCATCGAAAGGCGCTCTGGAAGTAGCCAAGCGCAACGCCGAAGCGCTTGGCGCCGACATCGACTTCCGCCTCGGCATCTGGTGGGACGCTCTGAAGGAAGGCGAGCACTTTGACGTCATCGTCAGCAACCCGCCCTACATCCGCCCTGATGACGAACATCTCGCAGCACTGACAAACGAGCCTCTCGGGGCGTTGACGGACGGCATCGACGGCCTGCAGTGTCTGCGCGATATTTCGGCCGGCGCCATGAAGCGGCTTGCGCCCGGCGGCTGGCTGCTTTTAGAGCACGGCTACGATCAGGGCGCCGACGTCCGCGCCATGCTCGATGCGGCAGGCTTTGCTGCCGTGCGCACGAAGAAGGACTATGGCGGCAATGACCGCGTAACGCTCGGACGGCGTGCTGACTAAGCCGTTGACAGCCGCACGCACTTTCCGCAGCCATCTCGCCAAAGCGCCGCAGACCCCTTTCGGATCTGCGGCGCTTTTGCTTGAAGCTCAGTCAGCGCGCGCTCAGAGCATCATTGTCGGATCGAAGTAGCCGGCAAAGAGAACGGAAGCGCGAAGCGCAAGCGCGCCTGCGATGGAGCAGAAGCCCGACGCCGTGCCGGAACCCTCAAGCCCCTTGAGCTTCCAGGAGGCGAAAAGCGGCACGATAATGCCGACGACGACGGCGCCGCCCCAAAAGAGCATCGATGCATCGCCCTTGAGGAGCATGGCGGCGCCTGCCTGCGCGCCCGGGGTGCCAGAGAGCGCGGTTGCAACGAAGGCGAAGAGCACGATTGCTTCCGCAACATGCACGCCGTTCGCCGCGCCGCCGAGCCAGGGCGCGCCGCGTCCGTCAAACTTGCCGGTCGACTTGAGGATCTCGGCGGCGCCGATCGCCGAAGCGAGGCCCGAGCAGATCCAGAGGATCGGCAGCGCGGCCGTGTTCCAAAGCGGCACGCCCTGCGCCTGCGTGAGGAGGAAGCCAGAGTAGATCGTTGCGGCAACGCCGAGCACGGCATTGAAGTACGCGAGCGCACTGCTCTCGGCAAACGGGCAGCGCGAGCCCTTTGCCGTCGAGAAATAGAGCGCGAGCGACTGCAGCACCGTTACGATGCAAAGCACCGCCAGCAGGCAGATGCCGATGAACATCCAGCTCGTGAAGTTGAACGACCCCTTGAGCAGCGCGTTGATCGCCGCCATGGGAAGATTCCAGATGCGCGTCAGGTGCGAGAGCACGAGCAGCGTGCCGAGCACGCCCGCAGCCGCTGCGATGTAGGTCACGAGCTTCGAGCGAAGCCAGGCGTTGAGGAAGAGGCTCATGCCCGAGAGTCCGACGAGCCAGAGGAAGAGCGCGATCGTCCAGCCCCAGTGACTTGCAGCCGCCTGCTCGGTGAGTTGTAGATATTCAAAGGTCATTTCTGCACCACCACGAAGAAGTTGGGCTTGGTGCCCTTATGCGGAAGGAGCGTCTCCGAACGCGTGCTCGCCAGCTTTCTTGAAATGGCGCTCTCAGGATCGTTGACGTCGCCGAAAAGACGGGCAGAAACCGGACAGGCCGCCACGCAGGCAGGCTGCTCGCCTGCCCGAACAAGCGCTTCGCAGCCATCTCCCATGCACTTGGACGGCAATCCGGTCTTCGGATGCATCCAGCGCACATCGTAAGGACACGCTGTAACGCAGTAGCCGCAGCCGACGCAGCGGCTTGGATCCGTTTTGACTAACCCCGTTTCCGGATCGCGCATATTGGCGCCGAAGGGACACACCTTGATGCAGGGCGCTTCTGCACACTGCTGGCACTGCACGAGCACCTGCACCGGCCGGCGCGCGCGTTCGACCGTCACGCGACGAATGTTCGACGGCAACGAATCCCAGGCGGCGTTTTCGCCGAACAGAAGATCGGGATAATTCGTCTGCGCACAGGCCAGAATGCACGCCGAGCAGCCGATGCACTGCGTCGCGTCAAAAAGGTGCGCGAGCTGTTTCTTTCTTTCAGTCATTTACTTCTCGCCTCCCGAGACGCGCGTGATGCGCACGGAAACGTTGTTGGCCATGTTGCCGCAGGCGACTTGCGAATAGCCGGTTGCGAACCAGTGCGTATTGATGCCTTCCCGCACCCATTCATACTCAGGCGGCAGATTCTTCGTGCGCACGCCGCCTGAAAAGCCGTGCGAGAAGAGCACGCCGGCCATCACGCGGTTTGTGACGGTAACCTTCGTGCGTCCCTTGACGCGGTTGTCGAGGCCTTCGACTTCAACCACATCGCCCGTTTGAATGCCGAGGCGCTCCGCGTCGACGGGATTCATCCACAGCGTGCGATCGCCAAGGAACTTCGTCGGCCAGGTGAAGAGCGTCACGCCGGCATTCGTTGCACTGTCCTTGCCCGAAGCAATGATGAATTCATTCGAACGAGGCTTAGGCTGCGTGTAGGCCTTGGTGACGTATTGATCCGGAATCGGCAGAATGCCTTTTGCAGACGGCACAGTGAGGCAGTAGAAGGAAACAATCTCACCCTTGCCGGTCGGCGAAGTGAAGGGCCGCTGATAAGGCACTTGGTCATAGGTTTTCTTTGCAGTCTGCGCATAGCCCTTTTCCTCGACTTCCCGAGCAATGCGGTCGCCTTCTCCAGCCTTAGCGGCATTCTTTTTGGCGATGAAGCCTGCCCAGGCCTTATCGACGACCTGATGATCCCACCAGTCCTGCCAGGCCTTGCGATCTTTGATTTCCGCACCGTAGCCAGCCCGAGCTGCGAGCGCAGGATCAATGCGCCGAAGAATCTCGAGGAACTGCCAAATGTCGTGGCGGGCTTCGCAGCCCTGCGGCGGATCAAGCTGAGGATCCGACTTTTGAACCCAGCCGTCACGCGCGTAATTGACGCCGAGGTACTCGTGATTCTCCATAAAGAATGTGCTAGGCAGCACGTAATCCGCCCAGTCATTCGACTCCTGCGGCAGAATGTCCTGACTCACAATGAGATCGAGCGCTTTGAATGCCTTGATGAGACGATCGGAATTCGCCTCGCGATGGAACATCGAGCAGCCGGTCATAAAGAGCGCTCGAATCGGATAGGGCTTTCCGGCTTCCATCGCCTCAAAGACGCTCCAGAGCGTGCCGATGCCCTCAGGGTAATACTGCTTGTCAAGCGGCTTGCCGCCTTTGAATTCCCACTCTACGCCTGTAGGTCCGATGCGCTTGGCGCCCTGCGCGCGAATGCCAGGGCCGCCGTAGCCGCCGCCCGTTGTAATGACGAGGCCGCCCTTGTGGTCAAAGCGCCCAGTAAAGAGATTGATGATGTTCATCATCATGTAGGCTTCGACGTCATTGGCGTTTCGAGATGAATACCAGCCGTCATCGCAAACGCCGCCGAGCTCAAAAAACTCCCGCGCCGTTCTGACGATCGTCTCTGCCGGAATGCCCGTAATCTGCGCAGCCGATTCGGGCGCATATTTGTCATTCACTTCGCAGAAGGCAAGATAGGCCGTGCGGGCGCGAATTTTTCTGCCGTCGGCTGCCTCGAGCTCGCCGCGCCATTCAAGGTCCAGCGTGCGCATCGGATCTTCATCAAACCCTGCAGGCTGGCCTTTGTCATTGAGAATCGGCCCCTGAAGCGCTAATTCGCCTGTCTGCTTGTCAATCACGGCATAGCGCCGGCTGCTGCCGCCTGCCTTCAGAACAGCTTCCGTCACTGGCATCAGATCTTCGCCCACCAGATAAGCGGCGTTCGTCCAGTGCATGAGCCACGCGGAATCAATGAGCTGCTCGCGGCGGCCTACATAGATAAGCGCATGCAGAAATGCCGCATCAGTGCCTGGCCGAATCGGCAGCCAGACCGAATTGGCAAAGCCTGCTTGCGGCATGCGAGGATCGACGAAGATCACGCGGCAGCCCCGATCGCGCGCTGCCGCAATCGATGCATGCACGCCGACAGCGCACTGCACTGTGCGGCCGACGAGAAGGAGGCAGCGTGCATGAGCATAGTCAGGCTCGACAAGGCCAAGTCCCGAGAAAGTCGGTCCGAAAACGGCGCGGCGCGCCAGAGTCGACGCCGAATTGCAAGTCGCTGAATGATTGATGACATTAGGCGTGCCGAAAGGCGCTGCAAACCAATTCTGATAGGCCGTGAAATTGTGGCTGGTAAGGCAGACGGCTCGTTCGCCGTACTGTTCTGCAATCGCCTTGACCTTGGCGGCAATTTCATTGAGCGCTTGGTCCCAGGAGATTTCCTCGAATCGGCCTTCACCGCGCTCGCCGACGCGCTTGAGCGGCTTTTTGAGACGCAACGGATGCTGCCAAGCCCAAATGGCTTGGGCGCCGCGTCCGCAATAGCCACGCTGCGGATGGCTGGGATTGGGCATCACTCTCACAGTTTGCATTGACTGCGGCTCGCCTTTCTTCTTCATCACCAACAGGCCGCAGCGTGCGCCGCACATGCAGCAGGCCGTAGGATGAGCCTCCCATCCCTCCTGCTTCAGCCGCTCCACTTCTGCCTGTACGGCTGACCATGGAAGCCCCAGAGCGCCAGCGCTTGCTGCGGCGCCTGCGGCGCCCAGAAACGCTCGACGGGAAACGGCCGGTCCGGCCGCTTGAGTTCGCTTCATTTGCATCTCCTTCTCTCGATTGACGATCCGCCAACGCGAAAGCGCCGCCGCACTGGCGGCGCGCCTTCGCGGCAGCTGCGGCGGATACTTAAAGTCATCTTTGCGACCCCAAGAAGACGCAAGAATCCGCAAAAACACGAGATCAGCCCCTATCGCTATTCATAAAATGAATACCCCTAGACGCCGCATATGAAAGCAAGTCTCATTCTCAATGATTTAGACTTGAGTTTTTTAATTGAAAATCCCTGCAAAAAAATTAAAAGCATGAAAGTGAACGCTTCCTTAGTACTATTTGGCTGCGCTTCAATATCTCGGCGTTAACCCCCAGAACTAGCTATAGAAATTAGCTATCAAATTGCCATCGGCTTTCTGCCTAAGCATTGCGCCAGAACGCTGCTTCAGGTTGCAAGTCGCCGTCTTCGGCTTGACGCCAAATGAAATGTTCATGAGAAACGAAAACGCGTCTAGCGGAAAAAAATGCGCTGCAGAAGAAGCCCGCAAATGGTGGTGATAGCCACTCTGCATTGCTAAGGCATTGCTCCTTGAAGTCTGTGCCAACGAACCAAAAGCTTCAGGGCAAAAAAAAAGGCTCTTCGGAACTTTTGGTGAATCTTGCGCCCCCGGGGGATCTCCGG
>CAJKSP010000063.1 GCA_905202595.1 uncultured Sutterella sp. | reverse complement strand
TCCCTGCGACCGCGACGAGGCCTGCTTCGGCGGCTATGCACGGCTTGCCGCTGCCATGTCAAGAGAAAAGGCGGCAGCCGAAGCCGCGGGCGCCGACGTCCTGGCGCTTGACGCCGGCGACCGCTGGCAGGGCACGCTCTTCTTCAACATGGGCGGCCCAGCGCTCATCAGCCGCATGGAGCGCCTCATTCCTTGGGATGCGGCGACGCTCGGCAACCATGAATTCGACCGCGGCTGCGCGGAGGCTGAAGCCGAGGCTGAACGCGCGCCCTTTCCCATTCTTGCCGCCAACATCAAGCCGCATGAAGGCTGTCCGCTCCCAGGCAAAGCGCTCGCGCCCTGGCGGATCTTTGATCTGCCGAACGGACGCGTCGGCGTATTCGGCATCGCAAACGACGAAGGCATAGAGGTTTCTCAAGCTTGCCCGGAAACGCGCTTCATCTCTCGAGCTGAAGCCGCGCGGCAGGCCGTTGCCGCGCTGCAGGCTCAGGGCGTCGACCGCATCATTGCGCTCACCCACATCGGCTACGAAGCCGATCAGGCGCTCGCGCGGGAAGTTCCCGGCATCGACGTCATCATCGGCGGCCACACGCATTCGCTTTTAGGCGGCGGCCTCGCCGGCAGCGAAGGTCCCTATCCGACTGTCGTGCAGAGATCAGACGGCAGCCGCACTCTTATTGTCCAGGCCAAGCGCTCGACGGAATATCTCGGCAAGCTCCGCGTGACGTTCAACAGCCGCGGACAAGCCGCCGCCTGGTATGGCGCGCCGATCCGCCTGACGCCCGAGATGCCTCGCGATCCCGAAGCAGAGTCCGCCGTTAAAGAAACCGCCCAGAAAGTCGAAGCATTCCGCACCGAAAAAATTGCTGAAAATCCCAACCGATTCAGCGACGGACTCGATCCCTGCCGCGCAGGCGACTGCCTTGGCGGCATGACGACGGCAGACGCCTACCTCGCCGCCGCGGCTGAAGCCGACATTGCGCTCATCAACGGCGGCGCCATTCGCACAGCGCTCCCTCTCGGCGCAATCAGCCGCGGCGACCTGCATGAGATGCTTCCCTTTGCGAACCGCCTCGTGCTTCTTGAGCTTTCCGGCTCGGATCTGCTCGCGGCTCTCGAAAACGGCGTCTCCGATCCTGACATGGGCGTGGGACCGCGGCTCCTGCAGCCTTCCTGCCTGCGCTACTTCGCCGACCCGCGGCGGCCGGCCGGGCACCGCATCCTGCGCGCAGAAACCCGCAGCCGGCACGGCGGCGCCTGGACGCCTGTTGATCCGAAGCGCACCTACCGCATAGTGATGGAGGCATTCCTGGCAAACGGCGGCGACAAATACGCCATGTTCGCCGCGGCCAAGCGCCTGCCGATGCAGGACATTCTGGAAACGGAAGCGCTGGAGCGCTGGCTCTCTGCACAGCCCGGCCGCGTGCTTCAGATGCCGGAGACAGACCGCATCAATTGGATGAAATAGCCTCGGCTCATCGAGCGAGCACTTGCTGCACCCAATCGCCTACTGTTCCGGCAAGGCCGCTTGCCGGCCAATAGATAGCGAGCGGGGAAGCAAACTGGCTTTTCGGCGCAAGCGCCTGCAGGCTTTCCTGAGCTTTGGCAAGGCCAGAGCCTTGGTGAGTGACAAAAAGCGCCACCTTTTTATTCGACAGGTCGGTCTCGGCAAGCCAGCTCTTCACCGCATAAGCCAAATCGCCGCTCCAGATAGGCGAGCCGATGAATATGAAGTCATAGCCGGAAAGGTCAGGGAGTTTGGAGGCCGCCGCAATGTGCGGCAGCGTTCCGGCTTCCTCATCTTTTTTCTTGGCTTCAACAGTGCCGCTGTAGTCCTTAGGGTACGGCGGATCTGTCTCGATCTCCCAGAGCCGGCCGCCCGCCGCCTGAACAACGGCTTCGGCCGCCTTGGCTGTATGCCCCTGACGGGAATAGAAGACGACAAGAATGCGCGGATTTGGCGCTTGCGCTGCCCTAGCTGCAGGCAGCCCTGCAAGCCAGCCGACGACGGATGAAAGCGCTGCACACTGCAGCCAATAGCGGCGTGAATATGTCATGTGTGGCCTCTTGCGGAATAAGCTTGCCGGCTTTTCCGCTGCCGGCAGGCGCTTCTTTTTAGACAAGCCTAGCGGCTGGCCAATGCTGCTGATTTCCCAAAACGCTCCATTCGTTGCGGTTTGCAAGCTTGTCGATTTGAGTCGTTCAAATCCGCTGTTAACCTCGCATCAATAAAAAGCTGTTGCACGCATCCAACATTCGGCTTCAACTTGATTTTTAGCGTTGTGGTACACAAGAAATAATTTTACACATAAGGAGTTACCCTACCCCCCCCCCGATACTAAAAACTCTACTCTCCTTTGCATGAACTTTGATCTTGTTGAACGCACCGTTCATTAAGGAGAAATTAATGAAGAGTTCTGCCAAAATTTTTGCGCTGTCCGCTCTGACGCTTGCCGCAAGCGCAGCCATGGCTGCTGATGTAACGCTGTACGGCGTTGTGGACACCGGCCTTAAATATCAGCATGTCGATGCCGACATGGAAGGCGTCGATGCCGTCGACTCCTTCACGATGGATTCCGGCATTGTCAAAGGCTCCCGCTTCGGCTTCAAGGGCACGGAAGAACTTGGCAACGGCCTCACCGTCGGCTTTGTACTGGAAAACGGCTTCAACGGCGATGACGGCACGCTGGCTGACAGCAGCCGCCTCTTCAATCGCGAATCGCAGCTTTTTGTTCGCGGCGCCTTCGGCGAAGTGTCCTTCGGCCGCGTAGGCTCACTCACGAGCGGCAACGGCACGTACGGCCTCGCCGGCAATCTTTCGCCTTTCGGGACAACCTGGGGCGACTATGCCGCCAATGCGAGCAACGTCATGTCGGGCTTTGACCGCTATGACAACACCATCACGTACAAGTCTCCGAACTTCGCCGGCGTCAATGTCTACGCGCAGTACTCATTCGACACCAACACGAAGGATGACTACGACGGCAAGGGTATGCACGGCACCGAAGGCAAATCGAGCGTCGACCGCTACTATGCCATCGGCATCACGTATGCCAACGGTCCGCTCAACCTCGTCGGCATCGTCGATTCCACCAACTTCTCCACCAAGAAATGGAATGCAGTCAGCGTTGGAAACTGGGGTGAAGAAGTTGATGATGCATATACTGTGACGCTCGGCGGCTCGTACGACTTCAATGTCGTCAAGTTCTACCTTGGCGCCCAGTACTTCGACAATGCGGATCTGACTTCAATCGACAATATCGACATCAGCGCCTTCTCCACTGGCCCGACGCATTTCCAAGTGAAAGGCTTCGGCGTTGTGACTGGCGTTGATGTTCCGCTCTTCGGCGGCACCGGAAAATTTGCAGTGGGCTACGTTGACGGCACCATTGAAAAGGTCAATGGCTGGGACATGAACGAACCAGGACTCATCGGCGAAGTTGATGTCGACCGCTGGCATGTTTCGGCCGGCTATCAATACAACCTTTCAAAGCGCACGTCTGTCTACGGCGTTGCCAGCTACTCAACTTCGTCAATGGATCCGGCGAAGAACAATGCAGAAGCAAACGCATACAAGATCGATCCGTCCGCTGTTGAATGTGCTGTGGGCCTAGTCCACACCTTCTAAGGCGAGCTGCATCCCTTTCTTCTCAGCCGCGCAGGAAATATTTTTCAACATCCTTGATTTCCTCGTGCGGTTGAGAGACTTGATGAGCTTTGCTCAAAGGGAAACAGCTCAGCCTTTCTCAAGCCCGCTCTTCCGTCTATGGGAAAAGCGGGCTTTTTGCTGCATTGAAGCCCGACCGCTGATGCATTTCTTTGAAGCAGCAAACCAGGCCGCAAACATCATCAGCCTCTGAAGCATGAAGGGAAAAAAGGCGGTCAGCCTGAAGCTAACCGCCTTCACTGGAGCCCCACGGACCGCAGACGAAGAGCAGGAGAAAAACTCTTCGAACTCGGCTCTGCCGGCAGCTTTCCCCTACTGCCTGCCGAATCAACCGCTGCGAAGCCGACCCCTGGGCTCCTTGCTGCAGCGGCGCCGCGTTCCGTTGTTGATGGCTACTTTATCGAGGCAGACAAATTTTTGCAAGTGAGAAGCATTTTCAATATGCAACAAAACACAACTGCGGAAAGATCCCACCTCGAACCAACCTCGGATTCACCCGAACCTTGCGTTTTAGTCTTTGATTCAAAACGCTCGGCACTGTTTGGTTGGTAAAAGCAGCTGGATCGACTATCGACGTAAAAAAAGGGCGGTCAGCTCAGTGCTGCCGCCCCAAGAGGAGACCCACGGCTCGCAGACGAAGAGCAGGAGAAGACTCCTCGCACTCGGCGTCGCTGACAGCTTTCCCCTACTGTCTGCCGAGTCAGCCGCCGCGGAGCCGACCCCTTGGCTCCTTGTTGCGGCGGCGCCGCGTTCCGTTGTTGAAATGAACTTTACCAAAGCCTTTTAAAATTCGCAAGTGAGAATCATTTGCATTAATAGAAACAAAATGCAACAGCCAAGGTGAGCCTTGCCATTCGGCAGAAGGCCGGGAATGCCTTCTCCTCTCGGGAAAAACTGCCGCAGAATCGACGCCAAAAGCGTGTATAGTGGCGGACCATCAGTACTTTCCCTACAAAAACCATGCAGAAGCACGTCCTAGCGCTCGCTTTCGGCACGTTTGCGCTCGGCATTGCCGAGTTCTCCATGATGTCGATCCTCTCGCCCGCAGCCGAAGGTCTACAGGTCAGCATCCCGCAGGCAGGCCATTTCATCTCGGCCTACGCGCTCGGCGTCTGCGCCGGCGTTCTGCTGATGGTGGTTTTTGCGCGGCGCATCCCGCTCACCAAGCTTCTGCTTCTGCTCGCTGCGCTCATCGCAGTCGGCAACGGCGCAGCAGCGCTCTCGCCCAACTATTGGCTCATGACCGCTGCGCGCTTTGTGGCCGGCCTGCCGCACGGCGCCTTCTTCGGCGTCGGCTCCATCATCTGCACCAAGCTTGCAAAGCCCGGCGAAGCCAGCCGCGACGTCTGCCTCGCCGTCGCCGGCATGACCGTTGCCAATCTGGTCGGCGTGCCGCTCGGCAGCTTTCTTGCCTGGGCCGTGTCGTGGCGCTGCGCCTTTGCGATTGTTGCTCTCGTCGGTCTTTTCGTCGTCTTCGCAGTCAAGCGCTGGGTGCCAGACCTGCCGCCGCTCCCCGACAAAGGCTTTGCAGCGCAGTTTCGGTTTCTGGGCTCGCTGCAGCCCTGGCTGGTTCTAGGTGCCATCGGCTTCGGCAATGGCGGCTTCTTCGCCTACTACTCCTACGTCAACCCCATCATTGAAGACGTTGCCGCCATTCCGGCCGCTTTCATGAGCGCCGTCGTCACAGCGGCCGGCGCAGGCATGGTGCTCGGCAACCTGCTTTCCGCCAAGCTTTCGCTGCGCATTACCAACCCCGCTCTGGCCTGCATGGGACAGGGCGTGCTCGTCGCCTCGCTCGTCATCGTTTTCTTTGCCGCACATTGGGCGCCGGCTGCCGTGGTGCTCACGATTCTCATCGCCACAGCGCCCTTCTTCATTTCCGGCCCGGAGCAAGTGCTTATCCTCGAAAATGCCAAAGAGGGCCAGCTTCTGGCGGCCGCGCTCGCACAAGTAGCCTTCAACGGCGGCAACGCGCTCGGCGCCTGGCTCGGCGGCCTGCCGATCGAAAGCGGATTGACCGCGGAATGGGCGGCGCTCCCTGGCATGTGCCTCGCCGGCATAGGCTTTTCTCTGCTGCTGATCCTCTGGATCATCCGCCGCATCAAAGCAGCCGAAAGGATCCGGGGAGCTGCCTGACAGTCTGGTCCGCCAAGCAGCCGAAACGATGCCCGAACGTCCCCAAAAGCCTGGCTACTTCCCGGCTGCATCTCCCTGGCTTTCGCCGGCCGGCGCTTTTCCCTGCGCAGCTTTCTTGGCATCGCGGCGCATGAGAAAGAGCCTCACAGTGCTCCAATTCACCACAAAAAGAAGCGCTACGACAGCAAACGCCTGCCCTGCATAGCCTGCCTTGCAGGCCAGCGTCTGCTCTGTCGGATGGCCGTAGTAGGCCCGGAAGAATTCAGCCGGCCCCAGACCCGTCGTCCAGCCGTGAACAGCAAAGGCAATGAGTCCGAGCGCATAGAACGCTAGCGCCGCCATCATCAGCGGCTTCTGCACAGGGTAGCGGTAGCCGACAAGCCTCGCGATCAAAAGAACGATGACGGGAAGAATCACGGGGAATCCCGTGAGAAGCGTGCTGATGATGAATCCCATGGCTCGCCGCTCAAAGAGAAAATAAAAGGAAAGGCCGCCATCTTAATCGAAGATGGCGGCCTTGCATGCATTTGGCAGGATGGGGAGCCGATCAGCCGCTCAGGCTGCAGCGCCCCTCTTGCTGACAGCGCGCGCTGAGCTTAGTGCCCGGCGGCTGCATTCGCCTGAACGTTCTTCGCCGGCTCGCGGAGCTTGCCCACGCAATGGTAGACGACGAGGAGCGCAAGAATGATCAGCGCCACAGCGATGATGAGCTGCAGGCCCTGAACCATGAACGTGAACGTGCCGTTCTGGATCGTGCCGAAGATGCCGATGACCGACTCGACAAGAGCCGTCATCGTCACGCAGAACATGATCGTCATCGGGCCGTACAGCATCCAGCCCTTGCGGCCGGTTGCCTTAAGGAAGACCGCAAGGCCCGTGAGCACGAGCGCAGAGAGGAGCTGGTTGGCCGAGCCGAAAAGCGGCCACACGGACATGTAACCCGCCATGCAGAGCGCATAGCCGAGAAGCAGCGTCAGCACTGTTGAGAAGACCGTGTTCGTGAAGAGCTTGCGCACCGGGCCCATGGCTTCGCCTTCGCGCGGCTGGAAGAGCTCCTGCAGCGACATGCGGCCGATGCGGGCCACCGCATCAACAGACGTAAGGGCAAGAGCCGAAACGCACATCGTCAGAATGCAGGCGGAGATGTCAGTCGGCACGCCGAAAAGATCCGTGAGGAAGCCGGCCACCGAGCTCGAGAACGTCTGGAAAGGCGTGCCCGAAGGTAGCTTGCCGTTCGTCGCGGCAGCGCAGACCACCACGAGGGACACAACGCCGAGAATCACTTCAACGCACATGGAGCCGTAGCCCACAAGGCGCATGTCCTTTTCGTTCGAAACCATCTTCGAGGAGGTGTTCGAGCTCACGAGCGAATGGAAGCCCGACACGGCGCCGCAGGCGATCGTGACGAAAAGAATCGGGAAGAGGTCGAGATTGTTGACCGTGAAGCCAGCAAAGGCAGGCATGTTGAGGGTCGGGTTCTTGACGAACACGCCGAGCACGCCGCAGATGATCATGCCGATCAGCAGGAACATCGACAGATAGTCGCGCGGCTGCTTGAGGAGCCACATCGGCATCACGGATGCGCAGAAGAGATACGCGAAGACGACGAGGCGCCAGTTCTCAGCAGTCGTATAGACCGGGAAGTCGATGCCGATCCAGAGCATCAGCACCATGAGCACGACGCCCACGATGAACTGCAGGCCGGCGCTCGGCTTCTTGTACTTGATGAAAAGGCCGAAGAGAACGGCAACGAACATGTAAAGCAGCGAAATCGACGCAGCCGCGGCGTTCGGCATGATCTGCGAGCCGTCCTTGGCAAAGCCGTTGAACGTGTTGGCCACCATGTCGCAGAAGGCTGCGATCACGAGGAGCGTGAAAAGCCAGCAGAAAAGGAGGAAAAGCTGACGGCCCGTGCGGCCGACATAGTCCTCAATGATGGAGCCAATCGAACGGCCGCCATTCTTCACAGACGCATAGAGCGCGGTGAAGTCCTGCACAGCGCCGAAGAAGACGCCGCCTACGAGCATCCAGAGGAGCGCGGGGAGCCAACCGAACATGGCTGCGATGATCGGGCCGGTCACAGGGCCGGCGCCTGTAATGGATGTGAACTGATGCGCGAAGACCGTCCATTTGGAGGCCGGTGCATAGTCGCCGCCGTGCTTCTGCATGGCCGGCGTCGGACGATTCGGGTCGACGCCCCATGTCTTCTCAAGCCACTTCGCATACCCGAAGTAGCCGAAGGCGAGCACGACCAATGTGATGAGCATCACTGTTAAGCCGTTCATAATTCTTGCTTCTTCCTGATGGTTGTTTTGTAAGCACGCAGAGCCGACATGACGAATGCGTCAAGTGAGGGAAGCATCGGCAATGCGTCTTTTAACGCTGTTCCGCCGCCTCGATCGGCCGATTGACGCTAGCGCCAAGCTGATCGGGGGGCAAAACTGCATTATCGAAATATATGCTGTGATCATCCTGCGCGCCATTATCCAAAAGGCTAGTAGCGCAACAACTACTCATTGTTTTTCTTGGATTACCGCCTTCAAAACCCAGCAAAATCGCAAAAACCTCAGCACACTCTATCGATTAAAGGCAAGCGAACTAACAGCTTTGCTGTATTCCTTTAGAGAGAAATTCAGCTGTTTCCATCGGCAGATCAGCTCTCTGAAGGCTCCAGCGACGCGATTCTCTGCTCAAAAAAGCCAGCCCGCCATTTGGCTGAGCTGGCTTTATTGCAGCTGCCTGCGGAAGCAGGCTGTCGGCATAAGCGCTCCGCATTGAAGGGAGCGCTTGCGCCGGTACAACGCAGGATCACGAGAAGATGTACACGCCCACTAGGAGCACGAACATCACAGGCGCCGTGCGCTTGACGATCTCAAAAGGAGAAACCCCGGCAAGGCCCGCAGCAATGATCATGCCGCCAGCAAGCGGCGACGACAGACGGCCGAAGTTGCCTGAAATAGCCGCAAGGTAGCCGAGCGCATCAATCGACAGGCCGAACTGTTCGGCATGAGGCGTCACCGCTTCGTTGAAGGCAAACGTCGCCGCATCGCCAGAACCCGTGACGAGCGCCATGAGATAGGGCCCGAGCGCAGCGCCGAGCTTGGCGACTTCGTTGGCATGCGTGAGATAGTCGACAAAAGCGTCGATTACGCCGCAGGCGCGCAGGCCGGCCGCAAAGACGCCGGCAGCAATGATGATGCCAAGGATCTTGGCGTAACCCGATCCCATGCCGTCAAAAAACTTCTTCGTAATGTCAGCAGGGTTTGAGCGCGTCACAGCAAGAGCGTAAATCGTACCGATCAGCATGGCGGTTGCGACCGACATCTTGAGCTGCGGCGCCCAAATCGAGGCGATGATGAGGATGACCACCGGAAGCATCGGGGCAATGGCATAGGCAATATTGGGCTTCTCCGGCAGCTCGGCATCGCCTTCGCGGCGCGCAGCCTCTTCGCCGAAGCCGCCCTTCTTGAAGTCGCCGTACACAATGCAGACGACAAGCATGAGAACGATGGCGGCGAGCGAGGCCACAACCGTCACATCAGCCCACTTTCCAATGAAGTCGATCACTTCCATCCCGGCGAGCTTCGCCACAAAAGCATTGTGCGAAACGCCCGGGCTCAGGTAGGCCGCCGTAATCGAGCCCACAACCGTCGCCGCAGCAATCGCCGGGCGGAAGCCTGCGCGGATCATCAGCGGAATGATCGTCGGACCGACAGCGGCAACGAGGCCGGACGTGGACGGAATGGCAATAGAAATGAGGGAGACGACAAGCATGCAGGCCGGCAGAAGCAGCAGGCCGAGCTTCTTCAGGGGCTTCGTCAGAAGCGACACGAGATGCACGTCGCACTTCGTCGCCGAAACAACGCCCGCAAAGCCCATGGCCGAGCAGATGGCGATGATGAGCGAAGCGTTTGTCATCGACTTGTCGAACTGCTGGAAGGCAATCATCGGCTTCAGAGAGATGACAGCCATCAAAATGCCCGCCGTGAGCAGCACAAGGCGGGTTTCATAGCGCTTGATCAGCGCCCAAATCGCGCCGATCGTAATGATGAGCGCGACCCACATGGTCCAGGACATGAATGCGTCTCCTCTTGCGTCTGCCGCAAAGCATTTAAGAATGGAAATAGCCTCTCGACAGAGAGGGAGGCGCGGCAGACAGCGCCCATTGTATCGAAGTGCCCTGAAAAAGAAGAGGGGTACTTCATAGGAACCGCAAGAGGTTTCACCCGCACGCTTAGCCAGCGCTGTAAGCAACTCCCCGCTGAAGCGGGAAGCTTTATTGTTACCCCAGAGGGGGCT
>CAJKSP010000062.1 GCA_905202595.1 uncultured Sutterella sp. | reverse complement strand
CGCAGGCACGTTTCAAAGCTCGCCCATCATGGACAACACGATTACGTTCAAATCGCGGACCTTTGCAGGCTTCAACGTCCTCGCCCAGTATTCCAACAATCCGACGCAAGGCACGTACGATGAAGCCGACGGCTTTTCGCGGACGCAGCACGTCTACGCACTGGCCGCCGCTTACAAAAGCGCCGGCTTTTCGGCTTCGCTGGTTTGGCAGATGATCGACCAAGCCAATCAGGCCGTCGGGGCCATTCCAGCCAAGGCGAAGCCCACGCACAACATTTTCGCCGGCGCTTCAAAGGCATTCGGCGACCTGCGGGTCCTCATCGCCTATCAGCACCTTGAAGACGCCCGCGGCGTCCTCGGAGCGCCGAATACCTTGAATGCCGCCGACTTCGGATTCAACGCAGCGGGCTCTCGAGATGGCTTCCGCGCTGACAGCTTCTCCATCGGCGCACACCACAGCCTCTGGGGCGGACGCCTCCATGGATCCTTCAAGATGATTCATGCCTCTTGGACGGGAGATGCCGGCACGGCCAAGAACACATCGGGCAGCCGCTATGTCGGCGCTGTGCGCTATTCGTATCCGCTCTCCAAGCGCACCGGCCTCTACGTGCTAGGCACCTACGGCGTCGGCACCGGCATGTTCGACAACACCAGCAAGACCAAATCGGTGGCGTCCCGTGCGACGGCTTCGGCCGGCATCAGCCACAAGTTCTAAGCTGCTTTGCCCTGGCGCTCTGCCCTTGCTGGCAAGTTGCGCGCCCTCTCAAGTCCTGTCTCGACTGCTTCGCCGAGGCAGGATTTTTTGTATCCAACGACGATTAATGCAGAATCTGACGGCTTTATTCATGCATTAAATGCATGCACTTCATCAATAAGAGCAAATCAGCATAAACAGGCAATTCTGCGAGTCGATTGCGGACTTTTGAAGCCCTCCTGATTCAGAAAATGAACAGCAGGGGCGCCGGCATCCAACGACTTTCCTCTCTTGTTGGCTCAAGCCGGGTGCGGCTTCTCTCCGCCGCGCAGCCCCTCCCTATTCGCTTTCTGGAGGTTCAGCATGCTCATCAATCGACGAATCTTTTTGAAAAATGCTTCGTGCGCTGCCGCTGCCTGCGCCGCTGCGCCTCTGCTCGGATCCAAGCCCGCTCATGCAGCCGGAAGCGGCCCCAAAGTTGTCATCGTCACGGGAAGTCCCCGCCGGCGCGGAACTTCTTTTCTGCTGGCAGAAAATTTCGTCAAAGGCGCGGAAGAGGCTGGCTGCGATGTCTTTCGCTTTGACGCGGCCTTCAAGCGAGTTCAACCCTGCAACGGGTGCGATCACTGCGGGCTAGGTTCTGCACCATGCGTATACAAAGACGACATGCTGGAGCTCAATCCCCGCTTGATTGAAGCCGATGTCGTCGTGCTCTGCACCCCGCTCTATTACTTCGGGTTTTCCGCACAGATCAAAACCATCATCGACCGCTTCTACGGCATCAACAGCCAGCTTTACGTGCCGAAGCGCGCCATGCTCATCGCGACCGCGTGGAACTCGAGCCCCGATACGATGCCGGCACTCGCCCATCATTACGAAACGCTTGTCAACTATATGGGCTGGACCGATGCCGGGCAGATCCTTGCCATCGGATGCGGCACGCGCGGCGCTGCGGAAACCTCCGAGTTCCCGCAGAAGGCCTATGAACTGGGCCGCTCCATCAAAGCATAGGTTCGAAAATGAAAAAAGCCTCCGGCAGCCGCACAGGCCGCGCGCCGTCAGGCGTGCGCCGAGCCGATGTGCGCTTCAGCGTCGATGCCGCTTTTGCACTCGTTCTGCTCCTGCTCATGCTCGACCGCTACACAGGCAATGCCGCGCATGAAATTCTGGGGCTGGCCGTCGCGGCTGCACTAGGGGTTCATTTGGCGCTCAATGCCCAATGGCTGCGCAAGCTCCCCCGCAGCCTGACAGGCTCTGCGGCAAGAGCAGCGCTCGACGGCCGCATCCGCCTGGCTGCCGCTGCAGTCGTCGATGCAGCGCTCTTTGCGAGCTTCGCAGCGTCCATGGTCTCCGGCGCTCTCATCTCTCAGACGCTCTTCATCGACCTCATACCTTTTGAATGGCAAGGCGGCCTGGACATGCGCACCGCTCATGTGCAATGGTCGTTCTGGTGCTTCCTCCTCTTCGGTCTTCATGCCGGTCTTCATGGCGAAGCAATTGCCGGCTGGCTGCGCAAAAAGCTTGAGCGGCTGTTCGCGAGCCGTCCGGCGCTTCGGCTTTCTGAAGAAAGCCGAGCAGCGCTGGGCTTTGTCCTCATGCTGTGGGGACTGGCGGCGATTGAAATCTGGCAGATGCCGGCAGCGCTCGCCGGCCTCTCGAGCTTCATCGAATGGGACGAAGGCGACAATGCTTTTCTCATGACTGCCGACTTCATTCTCTCCGCCTTTGCCTGGGGCTGGCTGGCCTTTCACGGAAAGCGCATTGCCAAAGGGCTGCTGAAAAAGATGACATCAGCGAGCAGCGGAAAGCGGCGGATGGCTGACTGGATGCCGTGAAAATGAAGGCGCCCTGCTCTTTCGAACAGGACGCCCTCTTTTCCAGCGTCTAACGCTTTCCGTCATGCCAGTGCGGCGACTTGATGCGGCCGCACGTCATGATGAAAGCTGACTACTTGAGCGTCGCAGCAAACGTGCCGGCCGTACGGCCGAAGACCATCACGTCAGCAATGGCGTTGCCGCCCAGACGGTTGGCGCCATGGATGCCGCCCGTCACTTCGCCCGCAGCGTAGAGGCCCGGAATCACCTTGCCGTCAGTGCCGATCACCTGGGCCATCTTGTTGATCTTGATGCCGCCCATGGTGTGGTGAACCGTCGGAACCTTGCGGCAGGCGTACCACGGACCTTCGGTGAGCGTCGTATCGGCCTTGTTGTCGGCCTTGAAGCCGAACTTGTCCTGAGCCTTGCCTTCAACAACCTGGTTGTAGTCGTTGATGCTCGCCTTGAGCTTGGCGGGATCCATGCCGGTCTTCTTGGCCAGCTCGTCAAGCGTCGGCGCTTCGACCACCGCGCCAAGAGCCACCATGTCGCGAATCGTCGCGCCGTTGGCATCGACCCAGTCGCGGCTCGGATAGCGAACCTTGTTCACAACGACCCAGTACGTGCCCTTCGGCTGCTTGAAGATGGCGCCTGCCAGCACGTCGCGGGCCGCGCCTTCATTCACAAAGCGGTCGCCTTCCATATTGACGAAGATGCGGTTTCGACCGGACGTTCGAATGTTCTCCATCAATCCCGTGCCCGGCGTGCCGCACGGGTGAATTTGGATGTCGTCAAGGTTGATGACGTCCGCGCCGTATTTCTGAGCGAGCATCAGGCCCTGGCCCTGAGCGGCCTTGGCAAGGTTCGTGCAGCCGATCGAATTGTCGAGCTTCACCGACTTCCAGACGCCGGTATTGACTTCCTGGCGAAGCTTCACATTCGCGCCGAAGCCGCCCGTTGCAATGACGACAGCGCCGGCATCAACGGTGATCTTCTGACCGAAATGTTTGGCGATGACGCCGGAGATGCGGCCGTTGGCCTTGATGAGGTCGGTGACTTCTGCATCGGTGATCACCTTGATGGCATCGCCCTTGCTGTTGATCACCTCTTCAAACTTGCGGATGTAGGTGTTGCCCGAAGGCGTAGCCGGATAGTGGCTGCGCTGCCAGAGCGCCCCGGTTGCCGTGCCGATCTCATCCTTGAAGGAAACGCCGATGTCCATCGAGAGCCAGTCGACGGCGGAAAGCGCATTGTCCGTCAGATAGTGAATGAGCTCCGGATTGCCCTTGTTGTGGCCGCCCTTGAACGTCTGCTCGTAGAACTTCGGAATGCTGTCCTCAATACCCTGGCGCGTCTGGCGCAGCGGATCCACCGCGTTGAGAGCGCCTTCCGACACGTTGGTCGAACCGCCGAGGAAGCCGAGCTTCTCGAGCACGATCACGTGCTTCGCGCCCGCTTCATTGGCAGCAATGGCTGCCGCAAGGCCGGAGCCGCCGCCGCCGACAATGACGACGTCAGCCTGATACTTCGCGTCGCCGGCCGGATGCTTTTCAACCTTCTTCGTCATGGCGGCCATATCGGCGCCAGCCTGTTCGAGGCACTGCTTCACGCCGGAATAGAGCGCGGAGCTCGAAACTGTTGCGCCGGTAACTGCATCAACGCCGAGAGACTGATAGCGAAGGATCTTGTCCGTCATGAGCTTGAGCGCAACGCGGCCGACGCCGATCGTCTCCAGATTCTTCGAGGTGTCAATCGACTCAATGCGGTCCTTCGAAACCTTGACCTGCACCGTCATCGGCGCATTGTGGCCCGTCACCGTCGCCGTATAGACGCCCGGCTTGAACGAAGACGGCGCCTTCGCAGCATCGGCAGCCCAGGCTGTCGACAAGCCGCACGCCGCAGCAACGGCACAAATGCCAATAGCTTTCAACTTCATCATGATGTCTCTCTCCTATACAAGACATCGTCCGTCGAAGCTTGACGAGTCTCTTCACGACCACTAAAGCGCTGACGGACTTTGCTTAGGATTCTGCTCCTTGCAAAACTGAACGATGCATTAAGAGAATCACCAATTGCAGGCAAATTTGCCTTTAGGCACAGAACGGTCAGCTGGGGCAGAAGCGCGGCGCTTGTGCACGGCGGACGAGAGGCCGTTGCCTGATTGTTGAAGCGTCGTCGCGACGTTGGGAAAGTCGATTTGAAGCCGACTTTAAAACATGGCGAAGAAGAATGCCGAAAAATTCATTCGCCAGATCCAACATCATTTCGTGCAGATGATGCTCTTGTCAACCAGCAGAGTGGAAGAGCTCGTGCTGAAGCTCTTTCAGCTTTGCTGGCCGACTGGGATGGATCCTTATTCAGCCAAAGCAGCATGCAGGAGGAAGAAATTTAATTCAGCTTCCGCAAAGCCGACATTGGCAATCCATCCGCTTGGGAGCTTGTTGTCCTGAGCGAGCGGGAGCAGTGAAGAAGACAACGCTTGAGGCGCGCTGAACGCTATGAAAGACGCCAGCATGGCGGGCATCCGGAGAGTCGCCGCTTCACCGCGGATCGAGAACGCTGCGGGAACCGACCTCGCACCTTTCTGCCCGGCATGCCGCAGGCTTTCTCAGGAATGGCAAGGCGCTGACGATCATGGCATGCGCCGTCCATTCGCTCCGTTCTGCATCTGAACCTCGCTTTGATTCATGAAGCAAAGCAGGCCATGCATTCTTTAAAGAGAATGCCCTCGATTTAAATGACATTCACTTGATGCTTGCCGGCAATTAACGACAGGCATCTCTTCATTCGCGCGGAGAGATCAATGCGAGGCCCATTTCGAATAAGGGCAGCTCATCAGATTGGAATTGAAGTATCGCGGGTCATCAGATACTTCCTTTCCAATCCAATCCGGCCTTTCGAAAGCCGCATCGACCGATTCAAGCTCGATTTCAGCGACGACGAGTCCGGCGTTGTCGCCGAAGAATTCATCCACCTCCCATACGCGTCCTTTGAACGGCACGCGGTAGCGGATCTTCTCAATGATCGGCCGATGCGCAATGCGGTCGAGCATGAGCTCGGCATCCGCCGTCGGAATCTCATATTCGAATTCGAGCCGAGCAATGCCGTCGTTTCGGCCTTTGACGGTGAGCGCAGCCTTCTCACCCGCAATTCGAACGCGCACAGTGCGGTCCGGATCTGCGCTGATATAGCCCTGACGCATCCTTACGCCGGAACCGAGCGCTCTGTAGGCATCTTCCGTCACCAGAAACTTTCTTTCGATTTCAGTGCTCATCGCTTGGAATCTCTTCGGTATTGGCCGCTTCTTCCGCTTCCGTCTCGCGGCGCTCGCGCTCTTCGCGCTCTTCGCGGACTTTGGCGGCGCCGATGCGCTCGATGCGGCGGATTCGGAAATCAGCGATGGACTTCACCAGAAGCGCCTGCGCAAAGGCAACAAGCGACTCCGTGAGGAAGAGCGTGACGCCGAGCTCGAAGGACGGCTTTCCGAAGAGCATCGGCTGCAAATAGAAGAAGGCAAGCGTTGCAAATGTATAGAGCCAGCTGCGGGCCCAGAGTCTGCGGCTTCGCGCTTCCTGCGGATCCGTCAGCCGGTCCAAAGGCGTCAGCACGAGCGCCGCCACCGACTGCGGCAAAGGCATGGCGGCCTTCGCCTCCCGCTCGCCGACGCGCTCGAGCCACGTCTGCACGTCAAGCGCCTCCTCGGCTTCGGGACCGCCTTTGCGCTGCCGCTTGCGAATCGCCGCTCTCAGAAATGGAATCGGCCAGAAGACGCGCATGACCTGCGCGCCGAGATAGCCGTTGGAAGCCGCAAAGACTGCGGCGGCGAAGACGGCATCCATCGCCGCCGCGGATGAAGCATCCGGCATCTCGATGAAGCTCCTTAAGCTGTTGAATTAGAGGCCGAGGCTGTCCATGCCGATGAGGCAGACGCCGCCGATGCACCAGCCCATCGATTTGAGGATCAGGGCGAGCAGGCCGAGGAAAAGAATGAAAAGGATCAGACGCTTGAATTTCTCAAAGCGCGTTGGAGGCAGCACATAGACATGCGCATGCTCGCAGGCGTCGTCGGACGCCGAATGCGGCTCTGTCCCGGGATTGGCCGGACGTCCTTTGCCTTCGCTGATGGCTGTCATGGCAATTGCACTCCTTTTCCATTAGAGGAAGCTCCTCTTTTGGTCATTATCGCAGGGCGGCCGATCTCGGCCATGATCCTAAGCAGAGCCGCAGGGCATAAGATTTCCGAAAAGTTCCCGCATATGGCGGACTAATGCTGCGCCCTATGAGAGAGCGCAGACGCCGCCTCTACAATGGTCGGACCTCAGCCGAGCCGCCGCTCCGTCAAGGATCGGACGGCCCGCGCTTCGGATCCGCTAAAAGGAGATCATCGTGAAGACCGACTACGGCCGCTTTGCAGGCATGGCGCTTGACGACCCGCGCCTGCCCACGCCCGCCTTCGTCATCAGCGAAGAGAAGCTTGCCCGCAATCTCGAGGAAGCCAAGGCAAAGGCGAAGGCGCTCGGCATCACGCTGCGCCCGCATCTGAAGACGCACAAATGCCTGAGAATCGCCAAAGAGCAAATGATCTCGCCGGAAGGTCCGGCAACCGTATCGACGATCGCTGAAGCGGAGGCTTTCGCCGCCGCCGGCGTCAAGGATCTGATCTACGCGGTCGGGATTGCCCCGCAGAAGCTCGCCGCGGTCGACCGCATCCGCAAGTCGGGCTGCGACCTCAAGATTCTTCTTGACAGCGTCCCCGCGGCCCAAGCCGTCGCCGAGTGGAGCCGGACGCATCAGACGCAGCTCCCTGCGCTGATTGAAATCGACGTCGACGGCCACCGCTCGGGGATCCATCCCGACTCGCCGGCTCTGCTTGAAGTCGCCGCGGCGCTCTCGCAGGGCGGCGGCATTGCCGGCGTCCTCACGCATGCGGGCGGCAGCTACGACTGCCGCAGCGCGGACGAGATCCGGCAGGCCGCCGAGCGGGAGCGAGACGGCATCGTCCTCGCCGCCCGGCGCCTGCGCGAAGCAGGCTACAGCTGCCCGATCGTGAGCCTCGGCTCCACGCCGACTCTCTGGTTCGCCCAGAACGAGACGGGCGTGACGGAAGTGCGAGCGGGCGTCTACGCCCTCTTTGATCTCTTCATGACGAACCTCGGCATCTGCACGCGCGATCGAATTGCGGGCGCGGTGCTTGCGACCGTCATCGGCTGCCAGCGCGAGAAGGGCCAGGTGATCGTGGACGCGGGCTTTCTCGCCATGTCGCGCGACCGCGGCACGCAGCGCCAAGCGCGCGACTACGGCTTCGGCCTCGTCTGCGGCCTGGACGGAGAACCGCTTCAGGGCGGCACGATCATCATGTCGGGCACCAATCAGGAGCACGGCATTCTGATGCGCGCGCCCTGGGCTGCAGACCAGACGCCGCTTAATCCGGACGATCTCCCCTACGGCTCGCGCGTGCTTGTTCTGCCGAACCACGCCTGCCCGACGGCGGCGCCCTACCGGACGCTCCTCTTCACGAAGTCGGGCGTCATTTCCGCTGAAAGCCCTCACGTCCGCGGCTGGGACTTCCAGCTCGAAGACCTGAGCTAGCGCTGCGCGCCGGAACCCATCAGAACACCAGAACCCCACAAACAGAGAGAAATCGAGCACCTATGCCTACTGCTGCCGATGCCGGGAAGCCCCGCACGCTCTATCAGAAGATCGTCGACGCCCATACGGTCAAGACGATCGACCCCCAGACCGTTCTTCTCTACTGCGACGTGCACTTCGCGAACGAATACACGTCCCCGCAGGCCTTTGCCGGCCTTGTCGAGCGCGGCCTCGCCGTCAAGTCGCCCGCGAGCCACCTCTGCGTCGTCGACCACATCATTCCGAGCACCCCGCAGACGCCGCGCGTCATCGCCGACGCCGCAAGCCGGCGCCAGGCCGAAACGCTGGAAGCGAACTGCCGCCGCTTCGGGATCGAGGCCTTCTACGGGCCGAACAACCCCGATCAGGGCATCGAGCACGTTCTGATGGACGAAAAAGGCCTCGTGCGCCCGGGCATGGTTGTGATCTGCGGCGACAGCCACACGACGACCCATGGGGCGCTCGGCGCCCTCGGCTTCGGCATCGGCACCTCGGAAATCGAGCACATCCTCGCTACGCAGACGCTCGTCTACCGCCTCGCCCCCTCGATGCGCATTCACATCACGGGCCGCCTGCAGGGCGAAGCGACGCCCAAGGACCTCGTCCTCTGCATCCTGCGCCGGATTTCTGCGCGGGGCGCCCTCGGCATGGCCGTCGAATACACGGGCGAAGGCGTGGAGAGCCTCTCCGTCGAAGGCCGCATGACGCTCTGCAATCTGACCGTTGAAGCCGGCGCGCGCGGCGCCATCATCGCGCCGGATGAAAAGACGGCGAAGTGGGTCTGGGATCATTCTCCCGACTTCCAGGCCGATCCTGCGCTCTTTGAGTCTGCAAAGTCCTATTGGGCGACGCTTCGCGCCGACGAGGGCGCGCCGTACGCGAAGACGGTCGAGATCGACGCATCGGCCGTGCGCCCGACCTCGACCTGGGGCACGAGCCCGGACCAGGCGGCGTTTCTCGACGAGCCGATCCCCTCGCCCGAGAGCTTCAGCGATCCCGTGGCGCAGGCCGCAGCCGCGCGCGGCCTCGCCTATCAGGGCCTCAGGCCCGGCATGAAGCTCAGCGAGGTCAAAATCCAGCATGTCTTCATCGGCTCCTGCACGAACGGGCGCCTCGTCGATCTCGAGCATGCCGCCGCCGTTCTGAAAGGCCGGCATGTCGCGCCGGGCGTGCGCGCCCAGGTGATGCCGGGCTCCATGGCCGTGCGCCGCGAAGCCGAAGCGATGGGCCTCGACAAGATCTTCAAGGATGCCGGCTTCGAGTGGCGCATGAGCGGCTGCACGCTCTGCCTCTCGATGAACGGCGACATTCTGGAGGCCGGCGTGCACTGCGCCTCCACGTCGAACCGCAACTTCGAAGGCCGTCAGGGCCGCGGCGCCTGCACGCACCTCGTGAGCCCGGAGACGGCTGCCGCGAGCGCCGTTCTCGGACGCCTCGGCAGCCCGAGCGAGCTGCCCCGCATCGAGTGACCCTTCGGACTAGAGACCTGGACAACAATCATGGAAAAGCTTTCTTACCTCGAGGCAGTTGCGGCCCCGATTCCTGCCGACAATCTCGACACCGACCAGCTCATGCCCAAGCAGTTCCTGCGCGGCATCGACAAGTCGGGGCTCGACAAGGGGCTCCTCTACAACATGAGGATGAACCCCGACGGCACGCCGAACAAGGACTTCGTCTTCAACAAGCCCGGCTTCGAAGACGTAAAGATCATCGCCGCCGGCCCCAACTTCGGCTGCGGCTCCTCGCGAGAGCATGCCGTCTGGGGGCTTCTGCAGTACGGCATCCGCGCCGTGATCGCCCCGGGCTTCGGCGAGATCTTCTATTCCAACTGCTTCAACAACGGGCTCCTTGCCGCCAAGGTGACGCCCGAGGCGTCCCTCGAAATCCTGGAAGCGCTCTCGGCCGACGAGCCGCGGCGCCTTGCGATCGATGCGGCAGCCTGCACGATCGCCTGCATGGACGGCCCGGCGAAGGGCCGCACCTGGACGTTTGAAATCGGTCGGCGCCATCAGACGATGATTCTCGAAGGCCTCGACATGCTCGAGTCGACCCTGCGGGACATGCCTGAAATCGATGCCTTCAAGCGCCGGCACGAAGCCGCCTTCCCCTGGATGGCG
>CAJKSP010000061.1 GCA_905202595.1 uncultured Sutterella sp. | reverse complement strand
GCTGCCTTCTTCTCGAGCTCTTCGGTCATCGCAGATTCCTCGTCGTCGATTGAATGGGGCGCACGGACATCAGCTGTGCGCAGCGCCGATGCGCTCGGACGCCATCGGGATGGCAAGCTCGGCCGCCGCCTGCTCGGCCGCGCGGCGCGAGCTCGCCCGGCCGGTCGTCGCGATGTCAAGCGCCTCAATGCGGCACTCGCACTCGAACGAGCGCTCGTGCGCTGCGCCCGTCGCCGCCAGAATCGCATACTCGGGGCGCGGCAGATGCGCGCCCTGAAGCATCTCCTGCAGCCGCGTCTTCGGATCCTTGCTGAAGGTTTCCGGCGTGAGCTTCGTGAGGATGGGCTCGTAGACGCGCAGCACGACCGCCTGCGCCTCGTCAAAGCCCGCTTCGCGGAAGACTGCGCCGAAGATCGCCTCCATGGCATCGGCCAGAATCGAGGCGCGGTGCGCGCCGCCGGTCTTGAGCTCGCCTTCGCCCATGAAGAGGAAGTCCGAAATGTTGAGGCGCAGCGCGATTTCGTGCAGCGTCTTCTCGCAGACGAGGTTCGCGCGCACGCGCGAGAGCTCGCCTTCGGTGAAGTGCTGGTCGCGCAGGAAGAGCGCGTAGCCGATCACGCAGTTGAGGACGGAGTCCCCGAGAAACTCGAGCCGCTCGTTGTGCTCGGCGGCATAGCTGCGGTGCGTCACTGCGCGCCGCAGGAGCTTTCGGTCCTTGAAACGGTAGCCGATGCGCTCTTCGAGAATGGATAAGTCAAGCATCTTGATCAAAGAGTTGCGCCCCGCCGAAGCGGGGCTGAAGCGGCAGAAACCCAAGAGCAGGCGCCCGCTCAGCGGAACGTGCCGATGCGGCTCATGTCGCCGAAATTCGCCCAGATGAGGACGGCGCGGCCGACGAGGTTCTCGTCGGGCACGAAGCCCCAGTAGCGGCTGTCCTCGCTGTTGTCGCGGTTGTCGCCCATGACGAAATAGTGGCCGTCAGGCACCGTGCAGACGAAGCCGCGGTCGTTGTACTCGCACGTGCGCTCCTTCTTGATGATGCCCTGAAGCGGCACCCACGACGGACGGCGGTGGTCGAGCGCAATCATATGATTCACGTCGCCAAGCGCCTCGTCCTTCTGCTCGAGCGTGACGAGATTCGTCGGATCGACGAAGTCCGTCGGATTCGTCTGCTTCTGCTCGACGCCGTTGATGTAGAGCACCTTGTCGCGGTACTCGACGCGGTCGCCCGGCACGCCCACGATGCGCTTGATGAAGTCGACGCTCGTGTCGACCGGGTAGCGGAAGACGACGACGTCGCCGCGCTTGGGCGCGCCCACTTCGATCACCTTCGTGTTCGTGACGGGCAGCCGCAGGCCGTAGTCGAACTTGTTGACGAGGATGAAGTCGCCGACATGCAGCGTCGGCAGCATCGAGCCCGACGGAATGCGGAAGGGCTCGAAGAGAAAGCTGCGCAGCAGGAAGACGATGAGGATCACGGGGAAGAGGCCCGCCGTGTACTCGAGCCACCAGGGCTGGCGCATCGCCTTTTCGTAGATGTCGCGGCGCTCGTCGACAACCGAGGGCTCGCCGCGGTCGAGCGCTTCGCGGTTCGCGCGCTCGAAGTCGGCGGCGGCCTTGTCGGCCGCGCGCTGGCGCGCCGGCTTGAAGGTGGTGCGGTCGGCAATCCAGAAGAGGCCGGTGACGACCGTGAGGATGAAGAGAATGAGCGCGACGTTCATAGTGCGTCCTTAATGTTCTGTCTCAGCTGCAGGCGGCTGCGCGAAGCCGTTCGCGCCTGCCGCCTTGATGTCGCTCGGCGCTTGAGACTGCGCCTAGCTCTTTTCGTCCACCTGCAGGATGGCGAGGAACGCTTCCTGCGGAATCTCGACGGAGCCCACCTGCTTCATGCGCTTCTTGCCCGCCTTCTGCTTTTCGAGCAGCTTGCGCTTGCGGGTGATGTCGCCGCCGTAGCACTTGGCGAGCACGTTCTTGCGCAGCGCCTTGACGTTCTCGCGCGCAATGATGTTGGCGCCGATCGCAGCCTGGATCGACACCTCGTACATCTGGCGCGGAATGAGCGTGCGCAGGCGCTGCACGAGGTCCCGCCCGCGGGCTACCGCGTTCGAGCGGTGCATGATCGACGAGAGCGGGTCGACGCGGTCGCCGTTGATGAGGATGTCCACGCGCACGACGTCGGACGCGCGGTACTCCTTGAACTCGTAGTCCATCGAAGCATAGCCGCGCGTGAGCGACTTCATGCGGTCGAAGAAGTCGAGCACGATCTCGGCGAGCGGCAGGTCGTACGTCAGATGCACCTGACGGCCGTGGTAGGCGAGATTCGTCTGCACGCCGCGCTTCTCCTGGCAGAGCTTCATCACGGCGCCGACGAATTCGTTCGGCACGAAGATCGTCACGGTGTCGATCGGCTCGCGGATCTCATCGATCTTGTCGACGGGCGGCAGCTTCGAGGGGTTCTCCACCCGCACGACGTCGCCGTTCGTCAAAAGCACCTCATAGACGACGGAAGGCGCCGTCGTAATGAGCTCCATGTTGTACTCGCGCTCGAGGCGCTCCTGCACGATGTCCATGTGCAGCAGGCCGAGGAAGCCTGCGCGGAAGCCGAAGCCAAGCGCTTGCGAAACTTCCGGCTCGAAGCGCAGCGACGCGTCGTTGAGCTGCAGCTTCGTGAGCGCATCGCGCAGCGCGTCGTACTGATTCGACTCGACCGGATAGAGGCCCGCGAACACCTGAGGCTTGATCTGCTTGAAGCCCGGCAGGGGCTTCTCGGCCGGACGGTTCGTGAGCGTGACCGTATCGCCCACGTGCGCATCCTTCAGCTCCTTGATGCCCGCCACGACGAAGCCCACTTCGCCCGCCTGGAGCTTTTCGCGCACCTGGCTCTTGGGCGTGAAGGCGCCGACCTGCTCGACCAGGTGATTGGCCTGCGTCGCCATGAGCGTGATCTTGTCCTTCGGACGGATCGTGCCGTTCACGACGCGCACGAGCATCACGACGCCCACGTAGTTGTCAAACCAGCTGTCGATGATGAGAGCCTGCAGCGGCGCTTCCGGATCGCCCTTCGGCGGCGGCACCTGCTTCACGATCCGCTCGAGGATGTCGTCGATGCCGAGGCCCGTTTTGGCCGAGCACTCGATCGCGTCCGTGGCGTCGATGCCGATCACGTCCTCGATCTCTTCGGCCGCCGCCACGGGATCCGCGCTCGGCAGGTCCATCTTGTTCAGGACTGGAATCACTTCAACGCCGAGATCGATGGCGGTGTAGCAGTTCGCCACCGTCTGCGCCTCGACGCCCTGCGTCGCATCGACGACAAGGAGCGCCCCTTCGCAGGCGGAAAGCGAGCGGCTCACTTCATAGGAGAAGTCGACATGGCCCGGGGTGTCGATGAGGTTGAGTTCGTAGAGCTCGCCGTCCTTGGCACGGTACTTGAGCGCAGCGGTCTGCGCCTTGATGGTGATGCCGCGCTCGCGCTCGAGGTCCATGCTGTCGAGGACCTGCTCGCTCATTTCGCGCTCGGAAAGGCCGCCGCAGCGCTGAATCAGGCGGTCGGCAAGCGTGGACTTGCCGTGGTCGATATGGGCGATGATCGAAAAATTGCGGATGTTCTGCATCGTCGAAATGAAATGGGACTCCTGCTGGAGAAGCTGCGGCGCCAAAAGCAGCGGCAAAGCCCGCGGGCGCCGGAATGCGGTCCGCCCGCAAGCAAAAGCGCTCGAGCGCATCGCAGGACGCGGCTCAAGCGCGCAGATGAAAGCATGCGGCGGATCGGCCGGCTGTCGGGCAGGGAGCGCTCATTTTAGCAAGCGCCTCAGGCGCGCCGCAGTTTTCTGCCGCCTCCATACGAATAGAGCGCCGCTTCGGACTGCTGCCCGAGGCCGGCGCTCCGCGCTGCTTCGTGAGGGAACGATCAGCCGATCAGTCCTCGAAGCGCTTGTAGATCACGGTGGAATTCGTGCCGCCGAAGCCGAACGAATTCTTCATCGCCGCACGGATCGTCATGTCGCGCGCTTCGTTGGCGCAGACGTCGACGTCGCAGGCCGGATCCTGATGGAAGACGTTGATCGTCGGGGGCGAAACCTGATTCTTGACCGCCATGATCGTGAAGACGGACTCCACGCCACCGGCGCCGCCGAGAAGGTGGCCCGTCATGGACTTCGTCGAATTGACGACGATCTTCTTGGCGTGGTCGCCGAAGACTTCCTTGATGGCCTTCACTTCGTTGGCATCGCCCACAGACGTGGAAGTGCCGTGCGCGTTGAGGTAGTCGATGTCCTCGGGATTGAGGCCGGCGTTGCGAAGCGCCATGCGCATGCAGCGGGCGGGGCCGTCGGTCGAGGGCGTCGTGATGTGGAAGGCGTCGCCCGTGAGGCCGTAGCCGACGACTTCGGCGTAGATCTTCGCGCCGCGCGCCTTGGCGTGCTCGAGCTCTTCAAGAACGACGACGCCGGCGCCCTCGCCCATCACAAAGCCGTCGCGGTCCATGTCAAACGGACGGGAGGCCGTCTTCGGATCGTCGTTGCGGCGCGAGAGCGCATGCATGGCGTCGAAGGCGCCCATCGCGAGGGGATGAATCGTCGACTCGCAGCCGCCCGCCACCATGGCGGTCGCATCGCCGCGGCGGATGATGTGCATCGCTTCGCCGATCGAATGCAGGCCCGTCGAGCAGGCCGTGACGTGCGCAATGTTCGGGCCCTTCAGGTTCTTCATGATGGCGAGCTGGCCGCTCGTCATATTGATGATGCAGCCCGGGATCATGAAGGGCGAAATGCGGCGGGGGCCGCGCTCCTTCATCGCATCGTAATTTGCGCAGATGACGGGGATGCCGCCGATGCCGGCGCCGATCGCTACGCCGATTTCAGGCGCAAACTCTTCGGTGATCTCGAGCCCGGAATCCTCGAGCGCCATGAGGCCGGCGGCAACGCCGAAGTGCACGAAGCGGTCGAAGCGGCGCACTTCCTTCACGCCGAGGTACTTCGATGCATCGAAGCCCTTCACGGTGCCGGCGATGCGGCTGCCGAGCGAGGAGGCGTCAAAGGTGGTGACGGCTTCAACGCCGCTTTCGCCGCGCAGCGCAGCCTGCCAGCTCGAAGAAAGATCGTTGCCAAGAGGAGAGACCATGCCGAGGCCGGTCACAACCACACGACGAGTCATGATGAGGATTCCGTATCAGGTAAGGAATTCGATTCTCCGAGCGAAAAGCACGGACGGCCTGCTCTCCCTAGCCGGAGAGCGCCCCGCCGCTCGGATTAGCGGAAAGCCGGTATTTCAAGGGACCGGAAAAAGGCAATGGGACCCGAACGGGGTCCCACTGCAGAGACGGCCGCCTGCTTGCGGCCGGCTGTTCGGCGCGGAGGCCCGCTGATGAAGAGGCGTCCGCTTCTGCCGAATCTGGCGAAGATTACTTCTTCGCGACAGCGGCCTTGACGAAGTCGACGGCCTGCTGAACCGTGCGGAGGTTCTCCTGCTCGGTGTCGGGGATTTCGATGCCGAAGGCGTCCTCAAGGGCGAGGGACATTTCAACGGTCGTCAGGCTGTCGGCGCCGAGGTCTTCAATGAAGGAAGACTCGTTCTTGATGTCCTCTTCCTTGATGCCGAGCTGTTCGGCGATGATCTTCTTGACCTTCTCTTCGATTTCGTCCATTTTGTGTAACTCCGCAAGGGACAGTCCGCCCTCTTCCGGCGGACAATTAGGTTGAGCGCCCCGCTTGGGGCCGAGCTTGGAAACCCAGGAAGCGCGCCGCCTCCGGCGCTCTTGTGCGCCGCGGCGGCTCCGGCGATGGGTCCATCGCTTTCGCTCATCGAGCAACCCTGGGGTCGTATGAATAGTCGACTATTCTAACCTAAGGGACTTGACGAGCGAGCACAGGGACTACCCCATAAACATGCCGCCGTTCACATGAATCGTCTGCCCTGTGACATAGGCACCGGCATCCGATGCAAGGAAGAGGCAGGCATTCGCAATATCATCCGTTTGACCGAGGCGGCCGAGCGGAATCTGGCCGACGAGCGCCGCCTTCTGCGCTTCAGGAAGCACGCGCGTCATGTCGGTGTCGATGAAGCCGGGCGCCACGCAGTTGACCGTAATGCCACGCGAGCCGATTTCGCGGGCGAGCGCCTTCGACATGCCCATGAGGCCGGCCTTGGCGGCGGCGTAGTTCACCTGGCCGGCATTGCCCATGGCGCCCACGACGCTCGACATGTTGATGATGCGGCCAGAGCGGGCGCGCATCATCGGACGCACGACGGCTCGGCAGAGGCGGAAGGCGGCCGAGAGGTCCGTGTCGATCACGTCCGACCACTGTTCGTCCTTCATGCGCATCACGAGCGTGTCGCGCGTGATGCCCGCGTTGTTGACGAGGATGTCGATGCGGCCCTGGGACTTCACGATCTCGTCGACGGCCGCAGCAGAAGCGGCCTCATCGCAGACGTTGAGCGCAATGCCCTTGCCCTGCCAGCCCGCTTCGGCCATGCGGGCGGTGATCTTGGCCGCACCCTCTTCGGAAGTGGCGGTGCCGACGACATAGGCGCCGCAGCGGCAGAAGGCCTCGAGAATCGTCGCGCCGATGCCGCGGCTCGCGCCGGTGACGAGGGCGACCTTGCCTGCAAGGGCGTCGGAAGCAAAAAGAAGCTTGTCCATGTTGATGGCTCTCTGGATCGATGCCGGCCGCCTGAAGCGGCCGGCGGATGAATGGGAAGTAGATCGGCAGGCGCGCTGCGAGGCGCCTTCGGGCGCTACGCCGCGGCGGCGAGCTTCTCGATGGCGGCCTTGAGCGAAGCCTCGTCGGCAAAGTTGTACGTGCGGATTTCCGGATCGATGCGGCGGATGAGGCCTGCAAGCACCTTGCCGGGACCGCATTCGACGATGTCCGTCACGCCTTCGTCCTTCATGCGGCGGATCGTCTTCACCCACTGCACGGCATGGCAGGCCTGAAGCGCCAGCGCATTGCGGATGGCATCAGGCTCGCGATGAATCTCAACGTCGACATTGGCAATCACCGGGATCTGAGGCGCTGCAATGGGCGTCTGCGCCAGACGCGCGGCGAGCTTCTCAGCCGCCGGCTTGAGCAGGCTCGAATGGAAGGGCGCAGACACCGCAAGCGGAATCGCGCGGCGGCAGCCCTTGGCCTTCGCCAGCTCCACGGCCTTCTCGAGCGCGGCCTTTTCGCCCGCGATCACGACCTGTCCCGGCGAGTTGTAGTTCACGGCTTCGACGGCGCCCGCACCCGACGCGGCCGCTTCGCGGCAGACGGCCTCGACGTCCTCGTCAGCGAGGCCGATGATCGCCGCCATGCCGCCCATGCCGACCGGCACGGCGCTCTGCATCGCCTCCGCGCGGAAGCGCACGAGCTTCACGCCTTCGGCAAGCGAAAAGGCGCCTGCGCAGCAGAGCGCGGAGTACTCGCCGAGCGAGTGGCCGGCCATCACTTCGGGCTTCGGGCCGCCTGCGGCGATCCAGGCCTGATAGAACGCCGCGCTCGCAAGGAGGAGCGCCGGCTGGGTGTTGACCGTGAGGCCGAGATCGGCGGCCGGGCCTTCGGCGATGAGCGTCGAAATCGGCGAGCCGAGCGCCTCGTCGGCCGTGCGGACGGCCGCTTCAACGGAAGGATTGCCGGCAAAGCCGTTGAGCATGCCGACAGACTGGCTCCCCTGGCCGGGGAAAACAAATGCGATGCGCATGGAGCTGTTCTCTATGTCACTAAATAGTTCGTTTCTGAATGCGTCAGCGGCTCGAGGCTACCAGCGCACAAGCGCGCTGCCCCAGGCCATGCCGGCGCCCACCGCCTGCAGGAGCACGAGCTCGCCCGGCTTCACCATGCCGTCCTGAACAGCGCGGTCGAGCGCGAGCGGCACGCTCGCCGCAGAGGTGTTGCCGTGCTCTGAGACGGTCTTCACCATCCGCTCCTCCGGAATCCCGAGCTTCTTGGCGACCATCGTCATGATGCGGAGATTCGCCTGGTGCGGCACGAAGAGCGCCACGTCCGAGGTCTTCACGCAGGCGAGGCCGGCCACTTCCTCGGCCGAGCTCGCCAGACCTTCGACGGCAAGCTTGAAGACCTGGCGGCCGTCCATCGTGAGGTAAGGATGGCCTTCGATGCGGCCCCGATCGAACCGCGCGGTGACGCCGAGCACCTTCTCGTCGTAGCGGCCGTCGGCATACATGCGAGCGGCAAGCACGCCGGGATCAGACGACGCCTGCAGCACGACAGCGCCTGCGCCGTCGCCGAAGAGCACGCAGGTGGAGCGGTCCTTGAAGTCAAGGAGGCGGCTCATCACCTCGGCGCCGATCACAATCGCCGCGCGGTACGGCCCGGCGCGCAGCATGGCGTCGGCCGCATTGAGCCCGTAGATGAATCCCGCGCAGACAGCCTGCACGTCGAAAGCCGCGCAGCCTTTGGCGCCAATGGCAGCCTGCACGCGCGCGGCCGTGCTCGGAAAGACCATGTCGGGCGTCGTCGTCGCCACGATGATGAGATCAATGTCGGCGGCGGTCAGTCCCGAGCGTTCGAGCGCCTGCCGTGCGGCGGCCACGGCGAGCGAAGTCGTCGTTTCTCCGAGGGCGGGATCGGCAAAGCGCCGCTCCTCAATGCCCGTGCGAGTCCGGATCCATTCGTCGCTCGTCTCAATGCCGTCCTGAGCGAGGCGGCGGGCCAGGTCGTCGTTCGTCACCCGCGTCTGCGGGAGCGCAGAGCCTGTAGCGATCACACGTGAATACATGCTGAGGCCTCTTGTTGAAAAAGTGGCCTCATCTTACAGCGACTGCCGCTGCTTCACGAAGCCTGCTCGAGTCATTTTGGATGATCCGCATTTTGGCTAGCTCTGCGGAAACGCTGCCAAAGCGCGCGGCCTGCCTAGGCAAAAAGAAAGGGACCCGTTTCCGGATCCCTCTCTCTATATTCCCTTCCGGGCTGCGGCCCAGACTGAAGGGCTTCGCTTCGAAAACCTTCACGCGAGAACAATCGTTTCTCCGTGGGGTTCGCGCGTGCATCTGCGCGCGAAGACTGTCGAAGCGGCAGCGGCCTCAGTTAAACCGCCTGCCTGCAGCGCGAAGCGCTTCCAAGTTCATGACCTTGGACGCTCAGGCCGCAGGCGACGCCAAGCGGGAATTATTCGTCAGCCTTCGTCGCGATGACCTTCTTGCCGCGATAGAAGCCCGACGGCGAGATGTGATGACGGCGATGCACTTCGCCCGTCGTCGCTTCGATCGCGGTCGGCGGATTGGTCAGAAAGTCATGAGCACGGCGATTGCCGCGACGGGCGACGGATTTCTTGTTCTGCTGGACAGCCATGGCAAACCCCACGTATGAGAACGAGTGAAAGATCTTTCGGACCTGCTCCGGCCACTCGGTCTGCCGGGGCGCAGGCTTTGGAATCATCATTCCGGCTCGAGAAGACAGGCCTCTCGGGCAATGAACCGCGGATTTTACCAAATCTGCAGCGCATCCTCATCAGCAAGGGGCGGATTTTTTCGCTTGGATGCCGCCACGCTGACAAGAAAAAGGGGAGGATCAACTCCTCCCCTTCGGAATTCTGGAGCGGGAGACGAGTCTCGAACTCGCGACCTCAACCATGGCAAGGTTGCGCTCTACCAACTGAGCTACTCCCGCATCAGGACATCGCCGCCCCCTCGAAAGGGATCGTTGGAGCGGGAGACGAGTCTCGAACTCGCGACCTCAACCATGGCAAGGTTGCGCTCTACCAACTGAGCTACTCCCGCATGTCCTGCGAAGAATGCGAATTATACCTGAACCAAGAGCCCTGTCAAGGGCTGACTGGAAAAAATCGCTTCAGCACAAAAAAAGCCGCATCCGACAGGCTTCCTGCCTGACCGGCTGCGGCTTGATCTTCTGCTTCGAACGCCATGCGCTCGCGGATTCAAGTGGTCCCGGGAACGGGGGTCGAACCCGTACGCCGTGATAAGCGGCGGCGGATTTTAAGTCCGCTACGTCTACCAGTTCCGTCATCCCGGGACCGAAAGCTTCTCAGACCCAGCTGCGCGACAGCTCGCGGTCCGCTGGCTGAACCTACAAAAAAGGGGAAACTGCCGTTTCCCCTCTTCTGCTGAATTTGGAGCGGGAGACGAGTCTCGAACTCGCGACCTCAACCATGGCAAGGTTGCGCTCTACCAACTGAGCTACTCCCGCATTGTCTGGAGGCGCGAGGCGGAATCGAACCGCCGTATACGGATTTGCAATCCGCTGCATGGCCACTTTGCTATCGCGCCGCCATTCATCAGTGGAGCGGGAGACGAGTCTCGAACTCGCGACCTCAACCATGGCAAGGTTGCGCTC
>CAJKSP010000060.1 GCA_905202595.1 uncultured Sutterella sp. | reverse complement strand
ACCGCGAAGGTGAGCTGCGTGCAGACGGCAAAGAGCGAGGCGCGCTTCATCGAGCGCCTCCTCGGCGGACCGTCTGAGCCGCCTCTCCGCGAAGTCCCGCGCAGCCGTCGGTCCAGCTATCGGCAAGTCCGCCTGAGCCCATGCCGGTGTAGACGAGCATGACGCTGATTTTCCCCGTCGCGAGGCTGCCGTTTTTGATCTCAACCTCAACTCGCGCCACGCAGTTCGCAGCCTGGTCGCCGGTGCAGTCGTGGGAGAGCACGCGGATGTTGGCCGTGCAGCCCGGAGACGCCGTCGACTTGACGGTGCCGGCGCCGAGTCCGCGAAGCGTTGCGGAGGGAAAGCCGTTCACGTCGACCCGGAGCTTGCGTAGCGCGAGAGCGGGCTCCCGCGCGCAGTCGTGCGACACCGTGGCCGTGTCGCCCAAGGCGCAGCCGTCCGAAAAGAGCGAATCGTCGCCTCGGGCCGATGCGGCGGCGGTCTCGCCCGCGCGGCAGCCCTCAAAGGGCGAGACGGCAAGCGTCTCTTCGCAGACGTAGTCCTCCTCGACCATCTGCGGCGCTTCGCAGACCGCCGGAAAGACGGCTGATGCCGAAGCGTCGGTCGTGCGCATGACGGTCTTAAGCGGCGCGAGCGCGCTCTCGTCGAAGAAGCAGCGCTCCGTCGTCTCGGTCGTCGTGCTGAGCGAAACGGGAATGCGGCAGGCGAGCGTCTTGGCGATGGGCGAATCCTTGGCGCACGACCATCGCGTCCAGGCCACAACGGCCGAATCGCGCCAGCCCGTGCTGCAGACGAAGTCGGAGAATGGGCCGCCGGGGCGGCAGGCTTCGGTTGTGAAGACGGGCTTCGTTTCCAGAACGAAGTCCCGGCAGCCCGATTCCGAGCCGATGCCGGGGACGCTGCCGCCGGCGGCGTTCACGATCTCGTCGCGGCCGGCGAGCACGCTGTCGCTGATCGGCGGGCGCTCCGGAAAGCCGCGGTCGAGCTCCTGAACGGCCCGGCATTCGGGATCCGATGCGCTTCGGCAGCGGCTGACGCGCGAAACGGCGGGACCGTAGAGCTCGCCCGCGCCGTTGCGGTAGAGCGAGCGCTGGCTTTCGACGAGCGAGAGATCGCCGCCGCCGAAGCCGCCGAGCATCTCAGCGGGCTGGACGTTCTGAATGACGCCGCGGTAGTCGGGAACGGACGCGCTGTAGGCGTCTCGCACGGCATCGGCGGCGCTTTCGGGGGCTTCGGCCGAGAAGACGGGCGGCAGGAGCAGGCTCAGCACGAGGCCGGCGGGCGCGAGACGCCCGAGCGGCGCGGAGCCCGCTCGCGAAGACAAAGAAGGAGAGGCAGTCATGGGGTTCGGCAATGTCAGCAGGGAGGGAGTAGCGGACGTGCACGGCACGAGGCGGTCCGCCGCGTCCGAGAAGGGGAGCTCCGCAAGGCGCTTCGCCGCAGCGCGCCGGATCGAGGGTGCTTCGGCGTGCTTCGCGGCCCAGGCGAGCGCATAGAGCGGGCGGACGTCGCCCGGGAAGACTTCGACCGCTTCGTCGGAGAGGAAGACAAGAGATGGCGTCGGGATGAGGTCGTAGCGATGCGGCGCTTCAGTCAGCGGCCGCTCGCGGCCGGCGGCGGCTTCTCCGCGCGCAAGCGCCGCGGCGGCACGTCGCCAGCGGATCGGATCGACTTCAATCGAAGCGCCAGCCCGAACGAGAGGCGCAAAAAGCCGTGCCGCCGCTTCGGCGTCCGCAGACGCCGGCGGCTTCCAGGGGCCGCGCCACGGCAGTCCGGCGGCGATCGCCTCTTCTCTCGCGCGCCAAAGCGGCTCGGGCTTCATCGGAAGGCTTGAAAAGACGAGGGGGATCCCGAGCGCGGCGGCCTCTTTAGCGATGGCGAGCAGCGACGCTTCGGGCACGCTGGTCGAGAGAAAGAGCGTGATGTCAGCCGCGTCGGCGTCTTCGGAAGCGGCTGCGCCGGCACGCTCCCCCGCGGCGCGCGGCAGGAAGGAAATAAGGCCGGAATCGTCCGCAGCTGCCGAGGTCTGCTTGGCCGCGGGGGGCGCGAGCCGCACGAGCCGGCCCGGAGGCAGCGCATCCGGGCGTCCGGCGGATTCGAGGGCTTCGAGCGCAGCGGCGGCCGAGAGGTCGGGCAGCCTCGCGGCTTCTTCCGCAGAAGACGGCGGGTTCGGCAGCGCAAGAATCGGGACGGCAGCCCAAGGCAGAAGCCGCCGGGATAGAGACGCGAGGCAGACGAAGGCGCGGTGTCGGAGAGGCATGAGAAAGCGCAAAAAGAAGGACAAGAGGGAAATGAAGGAAGAGAGAGCCTTATTAGCGGCTGGCGTCTGAGGCGGCTGCAGCAGACGTTGCGGTGTCAGCCGCAAGCGCAGAAGGCGCCTTCGCATCGGCAAGCCGGCGCACGGCCTCTTCGGCCTCGCGGCGAAGCGCAGCGGGAAGCGGCTGATCTCTCAAAGGGAGCCGGCGCACGGGCATGGGCAGCGGCCGGCCGCTTTCGTCAATGGGGATCGTGCGCACCGTAATGAGGCGCGCTTCGAGCGACGCGATGGAGGGTCCTGCCGAAAGGCCGAGCGCGCGCCGCAGCGACCCGCCTTGGTCGAAGCGCACGCGCTTTGCGAGCGCGGGCGGAAGCCGCATGGCGAGCTCGGAGACTCGGCCCGCCGTGAGAACGAAGGTCGGCAGCGCGCCGCCGCTGCGCACGGCCGCTTCGGCTTCCCGGATCAGTGCGCGGGCGCCGCTCTCTTCGTCCTCGCTTGGCGCCTCGGCCGCTGACGACGGCTTTTCGGACGCGAGCCCCGCGGCCTTGGCGGCCGCCCGGCCGAATCGCTCGGCGAAGCCGAGCTGCGCCGGGTCTTCGCCGTCGATGAAGAGAAGCGTCCGCCGCCAGTTCGCGAGGAGCGCCGCGATCGGGGCGGCGCCGCCTGGACTCTCCGTCCGGCCAAGACGCTCAAAGAGCGCGGCCGCGACGGGCCGAAGAGGGCATTCGAGCGCTTCGACGGCTCTCGGGAGCGGGCCGGCCGAAGCGGGCGCGTCGGCCCAGGCCGCCAGCGCCCGCGCTTCGGCGCTCGAGCGGCGCCGCCATTCGCCGGCATCAACGGCGCTGGCCGCCGCGGCTTCCGCCGCATCGATGAAGTCGGGCTCGATGTTGGGATAGACGGGGCCGAGCGCCGGATGACGGATGCCCACGGGCGGCTCGGCTTCGCCGAGCGTGCAAGCGGCCGGCGCAGCCTCGGCGGCGAGGATGCCCGCGGCGGCGAGCGCGAAGAGACGGCGGGCAAGGGGTGCGGAGCGGGTCATAGGCGGGCCTCCTCCGTTTGCGCTCGCTTTCTCATGGCGGCCTGCGCGTCGGCGAGAGCGGCAGAGGCCGCAGCGGCCGCTTCGAGCCGCTGCCGCCGGAAGGCGTCGGGCGACGGCGCGGGCGAGGCGGGCGCATCGAGCGTCTTCGTCATGCAGCAGTCCCGGCGGCGCCAGAGGAGAATGGCGCCGTCTTCGCCCGAAACGGGCGGCGTCTTGAAGGCGGCGCGAAAGGCCGTCGTGCGTCCGAGGGGCGCGCAGCAGGCGCCTGCCGTCTTCTCCGTTCCACGAGAGGGATAGGCAAGCTGCACGCGCCAGACGTCCTTACGCAGAATCGGCTGCAGATAGGGGCCGCACTGGCCGTCCTTGCCGTGCGCGCTCCAGAGGAGCCCTTCGCGGGAGAGCTTGAGCGCAAAGCGGTGCGCCATGAGCTCCCAGGCCTGCAGGTGCGTCGTGTCGGCCGCCATCCAGCCCGAAATCGGAAAGACCGCGCCCTGGCAGCCCGAGCACCAGTAGAGCGCCGGGAGCGACGCGCCTGCCGAAGCGGCGATGCAGTCGACGGCGCAGGCGCCGAAGGCCGCGCCCATCGTGAAGAGCGCGGCATCTGGCGCGAGGAGGAAGGACGAGAGCGAGTCGTCCCAGAGCGGATCGAGCTCCGAGAGATAGGCCAGGTCCCAGGGCGCCTGCTCGAGACAGCCGTTGTCGAGGAGCGCTTCCAGAATGAAGAGCCAGGGCGTGTGGTGCCAGTGCACCTGCCAGAAGGCGGTGTTGCGCCGCGAGCCGTCGGCATGCGCCGAGCGGCCGTGGGCGGGCGCGCGGATGCCCGCCTCGCCGGCAGCGCCCGCGCTGAGGCCGCCGAGCGTCGGGAAGCACCACGGATGGCGCACGACTTCCGCCGTGCGCAGCGGCTCCCAGAAGCTGAAGTTGATGCCGGCGGCGATATTGGCATTGGCGCCGCACGCGCAGAAGGGATTCGCATCCGTATCGGGGTCGGGCAGGCCGTTCGAGCCGGAGACGGGGATCGACTTCCCGATCTTCACAGGAAAGAGGCACGACCAGCACACGTCCGTCACCGGATTGGGAAGGCGGCCCGCGCACTCGGCCGAGGGGACGGCTGCCGGGAGGGGCAGAAAGCCTGCCAGACAAGCCAGGAGCGCGAGCGGGCGGCCGAATCGGCGCGTCGCTTTCGTCATGCGGCGCCTCCCTCAGCATCTGCGGCCTCGCTTTCGGCGCGCGCGGCCGCTCTGCGGCGGCGCCGCGACGCCAGAAGATCCGCCTCGGCCCGGCTTGCTTCCATCGCGAGCGTGCGGCGGACGGCTTCGAGGCTTTTGAGCGCCGAGGCGTTTACGGCCGTGAGGAATTCGCGCTGCGGGACGGAAAGCCCTTCGCGGGATTCGCAGACCGGAAAGTCCGCGAGGGCCTTGAAGGCGCTGTACCAGCGGAAGCGCTTTGCCGCAGGGAGGCGCCGCCCGCTCTCTGCGAGCGCGGCGAGGCTTGCGGCGTCCCGCTTCCAGAGGAGCCCGATGAGGGCGAGCGTGCGCACCCAGGGCGGCACGGCGCCGGGGCGCCCCGGACCCGAGCGGGCGAGCTCGTCGAGCGCCGGCGGTCCGCCGGCCGCCCAGACGGCGAAGCCGCCGAGCCGCCGCTCGACGAGCGCTGGGAGATGATCGAGGCCGAGAAGCGAAGCCGCTGCGCCGGAGGGGTCGGCGAGGAACGGAATGCCGAGGCGCTCGAAGGGATTGCCCTCGTGCGGGCGTCCGCAGAGGATCACGGCCGCTTCGCGGTCCGCGAGCCACGCGTCGCAGGCGAGCTTCATCGAGAGCGGCGTGACGCCGGGGATGAGTACGAGCGGCCGGCGGTTCGCCCAGGCCCAGCCGGCGGCTTTGAGGAGCGAATCAATGCGGGCGGCGGCGCTTCGGCCGGCCGCTTCGTCCGCGATGCGCAGAAAGGCGCTCGCGAGCTGCGACGAGCGCGCGTGGCGCACCGTATGCCCCCAGCAGACGAGGCCGAGCTTCCAGGCGGCTTCTCTCGAGACGGGGCCGCCGTGGTGCCTCGCGTCAAAGGGCACGGCCGACGCGAGCCCCCAGCCGAGGCGCTCTCTGCGGTCGATGGCCGATGCGGCAGCGGCTTCCCGAGCGCGCTTCAGGGCGCCCCGCCGGTCGGCGGCGGCGCAGGCGGCTGCGCGCTCGAGCGTGCGGCGCTTTTCATCGGCCTTGAGCGCGGCGCGCGCGTCGTCAAAGCGCTCGAGCGGGACTTGAGACCGTTCGGCAAGGCGGTCGTAGAGCGCTGCCTTCTCGAGGAGCACTTCGAGCGCATCGGCGGCAGTCGCTTCGGGGCGGGCGAGAGCGGCTTCCGGCCGGCTGCGGGCGGCAAGGGAAAGAAAGGCGGCGCCTGAAGCGCCGGCGCTCGGGCAGATGCCGCGCTCGAGCGCTTCGGCTGCGCGGCGGAAGCTTTGGCCGCGGCCTTCCGGATTGAGCGGGGCGGCGCGAAGGACGGATGCGGCGCGGGCCTCGCGCTGGGTTCGCTTGAGGCGCTCGGGCGATCCGCCCGTCGGCGGGAGGTGGGTGCTGTGGGTCATGGGACTGATGCGGCGCGCTGGCGCCGCCGGCGGTCATTCAATAAGAGGGGAAAGAGAGAAAGGGCGCGCGTCAGCGGCGGCGCCCCGCGGCCGAAAGCGCTTCGGCCTCTTCCTCGGGCGTGAACCAATGCGCCTTGACGGCTTCGTTCATCACGCGCTCGTCGAGCGCGCTCACGCCGAGCGCGCGAAGCGCAGCCTGCGTGAGGTCGGCGTCTAGAGGCGCGGTGTCGGGCGGCAGCGCCAGGACGGCCGCCTTGTCGAGGATCACGACCTGACGGGCGATGGCGAGCCTTTCGAGCGCGCGGTCGATCGCCTCGCCGTCAAGCGCCTGCAGCTCGGGGCGCTCCGGCGCGCCCGGCTGCGACTGCGAGAGCCTCAGCATGGCGATCTGCCGCTCGATCCGAGGGCGGTCGGCAAAGGCGAAGGCAAGCCTGGCTGAGGGTCGATCGGCGAGCCAGTGCACGGCGCCTGCGCCCGCAGCGGCAAGAAGCGCCAGCGCGCAGCAGGCGGCGCCGCGGCGAAGCCAGCGCTCGGCCGCAGCGCTTCGGAGAGGGGGCGGCAGCCAGGGCGAAGCAGGGGCTTCCGGCGCTTCAGGCGCATGCTTCGCCGCTTTGCTCGCCGAGCCGCCTGCCGGGGCTTCCATCGGCAGCTGCGCCGCCGCACCGGCGAGTCCGGCCGCCTTCACGGCCTTCTCGAAGGCTTCGGCGCGCTCGAGGCGGGCGCGGCAGCGTTCGGCGTCCTGCGCCTTCAGGCGGCGAAGCGCCGCCAGGCGGGACGGAAGCCGCGTGTCCATCGGGTCTTTGCGCAGCAGGGCGGCCGTCTCCGATTCGAGCGCAGCGATGCGCACAGCGAGCTCCGCGATGTCGACGGCTTCAGCCGGAATCGGCGGAATCGCCGTGTCAGCCGGCTCATCGGCCGCCTTGGCTCCCTCGGCCGCGGCCTGTGCCGCGCGGCTGAGCGATTCGCGCTTCGCCGCGCCTTCGAGGCCCGTTGTCGACCAAGGCGATTCATGGGGAGAGGGCTCCGGCAGCCAGAAGTCCCGCGCTGCGCGGATCTGCTTGATCTCTTCGGCTTCGGCGGGCGAGAGCGGCGCTTCAGCGGGGGCGTGCGGCTCGGCGCGACAAGGGGCTGCCGGCGCCGCAGGCGCCGCCAGAGCGGCCGCCGCTTCTTCGGGCGCCATGCCGTAGGCGGGCGGCGGGGACTCTTCAGGGAGAAAGGTCTCGAGCGCAGGCGGCGCCGGCGGTTCGGCATAGGCTTCGAGCGGCGGGCCGGGCGGCAGCGCCTCGACGCGCGGGTCGATCGGCTTCAGGGACGCGTTCGGCTTTTGTTCGCACTGGGAAGCCGCTTCGTCTTCGTCGCGCGGCGCATCGGCCGGGGACTCGCCGGCGTCTGAAGACGCCGGATTCGGGCTGGGCTTCGGAGCCGAGGCGGGCGTCGTCGGCATCGGCGCATCCGTCTCAGGCGCCTCGGCCTCCTGCGCGAGCGCGCCGCCAAGCGCCGCAGAGATTTCGCCGCCTTTGGCGCTCGTGTACTTGTCAGGCTTGCTCGGCTTCGCCGCCTTGCGGCTGCGGGAGCGGGCGGCCTTGCTCCGGACGGGCTTCGGAATATCTGCTGCGGTGGCGCCGAGGGGCTTCTTGGCCTTTCGGGCCGGCTGGGCCTTCGGCGCCTTCTCCGGATTCGCCGGCTTCCGGTCCTTCGGCGCGGGCTGCGGCGATGCGCTGTCGTCCGCCATGTCAGGGGCCTCGCCGTCGGCAACGGCGAGAAGGAGCGGCGGGCTGGGCTTTTCCGCTTCGCCGCCTTCAGCCGCGAGCGCTCGATCGAGCGCAGCGGCCGCGCGGCCGTTTTCGGCCGAGGTTCTTGCGCGGCGGTTCTTGTAGGGCGCAGGCGGAAAGGCAAAGCCTTCGGCGCCTTCGCCGGGCGCGCCGACGCGGGGCACGGGAGAGCCGCCGTCGGCCGCCTGGGGCGGGCGCTCGTCCGGCGCTTCCTGGGGCGCTTGAGTGGCGGAAGCTTCAGGACGGCCGGCGTCCTGAGGGGCTGAAGACGATTTTCGGCGATCGCTGTCAGCGGATGCGGGTTCAGTCATGGCGGGTGCTCTTCTCTAGGGGTTCTGCTGAGGAGGGACTGCCGGCAGGGGCCGGGGTCGGGGAAGAGAAAGGAAATGAGGGTTCGGCGGGCCAGTCGTCAGGGCCCGGCGCGAGGCGGCCGGCGGCAACCTCCGCCACGGCGCGGTCGACGCTGAAGCCGCGGCGGCGCCAGGCATCGACGGCGGCAGTTTCGGCCGGAAGCGTCGAATAGACGACGCTCGAGTAGGGATCGAGCACGAGTCGGCCGATGGCAGGCGGATCGTCCCCCACCTTCACGACCATTTCGGAATAGGCGCGCGCGACGGTCGTGAGCGACGCCACGGCTTCTCGGAGCCAGGGGTCGTCCTTCATCTTGCGCTCCGCCATCAGACTCTCGAGCACGTCGGGGTCCTGCCGGAGAAAGATCCGCGCGTCGGCGCAGCGCCAGGCGGCCTGCGCCGTCTCCGACATCCAGTAGTCCGCGGCGGACTGCGTGGCGGTGACGAAGGCGCCGTTGAGCTTTCGGGCGCGGCGGTAGCCCGCTTCGATGAACTTCCCGGCGCGTCCGGCGCCCATCAGGTCCCAGGCTTCGTCGATGAGGACCATCTTGGGGACGGCGCGGCTCTCCCGAGCCATCGCGCGCTCGATGAAGCTGATAATCGTCATGAGGATGCCTGCGCGAAGCTCCCGAAAGGCGGAGAGGCCGCCGAGCTCGAGCACCATGAAGCGGTTCGAGAGGTCGATCGGGCGTCCGGAGCCGTCGAACCACTTGCCGAGCGGGCTCCCCGGTAGGTAGGGCTCGAGAAGAACGAGCATGTCCTGCGCCTCGCGCCGCTCTGCTGCAAAGCGCTCGAGCGCGCGCTTGAGGTCGGCCATCGTCGCCGCGCGGCCTTCGAGAAGCGCGCTCCCCGCCGCTTCGCCCGCGGCCTGGCGGAGGATCGACTGCGCAACAGGCGAGAGCCCTTCGGCCGTCATGAGCTCGGCGATGATTCCGGCGACCATTTCGATGCGCTCGCTCGCATCGGCCTGCAGCGCGGCGGCCGCGCTCCGGTGGGGCGCCTCCGGCAGCGCGAAGCGGAAGGGATTGAGGTCCCAGACCTCGTCGTCGGAAAGCTCGATGAAGGCGCCGCCGAGCAGGCGGGCGAGCTTTTCGTAGGAGCGGCCGACGTCGATGATCCAGACGCGTCCGCCCATGGAGAAGACGGAGAAGGCGAGTTCGTTCATGACGACGGATTTGCCGCTGCCGGGCTTGCCCACGATCGTCATCGAGTAGCTGCCGTTGGGGTTGGCGTAGCTGTCGACGAGCTCGATCTGTCCCTTTCTGCCGAGAAGCATCAGGAGGGGCGTGAGCCGCGATTCGCCGGCGCGGGGCCCGGTGCCCTTGTATTCGGCCATGATCGGCATGCCGTGGACGGCGGCGCCGAGCGTTCGCAGCGCAAACCGCTGCATCTGGCGGCAGTCGTCCATGAGGCCCGGCGTCGCGCCGAGCGGCAGCGACGCGAGGAGGCCCTGCGCGTGCATGGCCGCATTGGGCTGCAGGTCCATCCCGGCTTTTCTCGCGACGGACTGCGCCGCGCGGAAGCATTCGGCTTCGCGCCCCTCGGGCGCAAAGAGCAGGAGCTGATGCAGCATGCGGGCGGCGCCGCCGTCGCCCGCGAAGCTGCCGAGCGCAATCTGGTACTCCTTATGCATCTCCTGGTAGTAGGGCGTGAGCGCGCCGATGGGCGTGCCGGCCATCTGCCGCGCCCGGGCGCGCTTCATCTCGAGCGCCGCCTTTTCCTTCAGCGCGTCGGGAATCTGCACGATCATCGTGAGCGCAAAGGGGCAGGGGATCTGCGCGCCGGAGCGTCCGGGCTCGCCGAGAAGAAGGCTCGTTGCCGCGAGCGAAAGCCGCTGGTGGTAGGCCTCGATCGAGGCGGCGACGAGAGAGACGGCGCCCGTGCGGCCTGCCGCAGGCGCCTCTGGGGCGGCGCTCGAAAAGCGGATGCGCCGCTTTTCGACGAATACCTCCGTGTCGCGTGCGAGCAGCTGATGCCGGGGCTCTGCCAGGGGATTGGCCGCTCGCGGAAAGAATTCCCCGGCGAGGACCTTCTGGGGGTTGAGCATTTCGCTCGCGGCGTCGATGAAGTCCTGCAGGCTCCAGATGCCTTCGCAGAGATGGTTCTGCGAGAGGATGGAGGCGATCGACTGCCGGGCATCGAGCGCCGTCCGGCGCGCTTCTTCCTCAAAGGGGCGGGGCGCTGCGCAGACGACGGCGGCCCAGGCGCGGAAGTCCCGCACCGGCAGGGGCGCGCCCGCTGCGATCGGCGCCGAAGCGCCCTGCAGGATGTGCCGCGCGCGGCTCGACGCCGCCTTCATCGCCATGGCGCGCACGCTGGCATCGGGAATGCGGGCGATGCCTTCGGCGCGGGGAAGAAGCCACGCGGCCACCCGCCGGTCGACGATGGGCGAGGCGAGGATCGTGACGGCAATCGTGCTCTTCACGGGGAGAATGCCCTGCATCATCGTGAGAAGCGACGACTTCATCTCCTCCGTCACGCCCGTCTGCGGCGTGATGCCGATGACGAAGCCGATGCCCTCCCAGGTCCCGGGCTCGGCGCCCTCGAGATAGAAGAGCCGGTCTTCCTCGTCGTAGGCGGCATGCGGCAGGCAGGCCCCGAGGAGGTCGTAGGCAAGGGCGTCGCCGAGGCGAAAGCCCGAGGCGGCGAGCGCAGGGTCGACCGACAGGTTGGCCCGGAGGGACTTCCCCGAGAAGCCGCGGCGAAGCCCCTCGGCCAAGCGCGAGAGGCCTGAGCAGAAGCGCTCGGCGGCGGACTTGGGGGCGGCTTCGCTACTCATCGCGTCGGACCTCGCGGTCGGCGCCGGCGATCGCGCGCTCGGCGCTTTCGCTCATGCGGGAGAGTTCGCGCGCAAAGGCGCCCTTGGCCTGCGTCATGCCGGCTGCGCCCGCGCCGAAGGGCAGCGGACTCTGCGGCGCGCTTTCCGGTGCGTCGCGGCCGGGCCGCGGCGCGCGGCCGAAAGGCAGCGGCACCACGGCTTCGCCCGCGGGCTCCCGGCGCTTCGCCGTCGCCCAGCGCGCTTCCGCGACGCGCACGAAGACGTAGCTCGCATCATGCAGGTCGCCGTCTTCGTCGGTCCAGGGCGCAATCCAGAGGCGAAGAAGCTTTTCGGGAATCCGGCCGGGGCTGGCTGCGGCGGCGAGGCTCTCGAAGGGCGCCGCAGGGGCGGAGGGCTCCTGCGGAGCGGCTGCCGGCATCTCTTTTCTGCTGGTCGCCGGCGCCGCGTCTGAACGGACGTTGGCCGTTCCGGCGATGCGGCTGCCGGGCGTTCGTGCGGCGCCAGAGGATTCGGACGCGGCGGGCTTGGCGGGTGCGGCAGCTTTTTGGCGGCGCCGCTCGGCTTCGCGCTGCTGATGGGGCAGTGCTTCTTCGAGGCTCGCTTCATAGGTTTCCGGCAGCGAGCTGCAGGGCACGCCGTCCGATCGGGGACAGGAAAAAGTCGAGCTTGCGTCGAGTCCGGTGAGGTTCATGCAGCCGGAGAGAAGCAGCGCCGCCGAAGCGGCGGAGGCTGCGGCGGCGCGGCGAAAGCGCGGGCCGAGAGGCTGAAGGTCGTCGTGCGT
>CAJKSP010000059.1 GCA_905202595.1 uncultured Sutterella sp. | reverse complement strand
ACGGTGGGTGGTGTGGAAGGGGCTGAGGACCAAAAGTCCTCACCCCTATCCGATTGCTAGCGCGCAGCGCTAATCATTTGCCTGGCATACGATATAGCGGCGGCGGAGGCGGCGGTGCAGCCGTGATGGGATGCTCCGGCGTGAGGATGCCCAGGCAGGTCGCTTCATATACCGCTTCTCCTCGGGAATGCACTTGAAGCTTGCGGTAGATTTTCTTGATATGCGCAGTGACTGTATGAGGCGAAATCGACAGGATTGAGCCGATCTCAGAAAACGAAATGCCTTTGGCGATGAGAGAAAGAATCTCCGATTCACGCTGCGAAAGCGGCATGACGTCGCCACTGACCGGCTGCTTCGTCTGAGGTGCAACGGCACGCGAATGAATGGCGCGTAGCACGCTGCGCGTAACGGTAGGCGATACGGGAGAGCCGCCTCCGCGGATGAGGCGAATGCTTGTGACCAAATCCTCCTGATCACCCTTGAGGAGATAGCCCATGGCCCCTGCAAAGACGGCGCGGATCACGGTGGCGTCCTGCGACTGCGTCGTGTAGATCAAAACATCGAGTTTGTCGTTGACAGCTCTGGCTTCGGAGATGAGCGGCGTAATGTCTTCGCCATCCAGCGAGACGTCAGAAATGAGCACGTCAAGCGACGGAGTCAGAGCTGCAAGCGCATCCTTCAGCGCGTCTCGCTCCCAGGCAGAGCCAACGACATCAATATCCTGAGCGCGAGCTAGCTGTTCGGCAATGCGTTCAGTTTCCGCCTGCGCAGTAGCGGCGATGTAGACGCGGATGCGAGATTCGGCAGCGCTTTTGGAAGTATTCGTGAGCATGGAAAGCTTGCGGCTTGTTTTCTCTAAAGTTTCGCCATTCGCTCTAATGGAAGGCCCAACGATATTAGCACATCACATGTTTATGGTAGTTCTCGGCGGCGGAGGGATTGAGGACGAAGGCAAAAAAAGCTCGGCCGTTCACTAGGGCGGTCGAGCTTTCAATCTCAGAGTCTCTGCTTCAAAGAAGCTGGCATGTCAGGCCTGACGAATGATGAGCAGCGGTACATCGCCAGTTGCTGCGATGCGCGTGGCGGTCGAGCCCATGATGGCCGCCTTGAAGCGGCCGTAGCCGTGCGAGCCCATGACGATGATGTCAAGCTTCTTCTTCTTGGCGAACGCTGCAATTTCATCGCCTGGATTGCCGACGAGGCAGACTTCTTTGGTTTTGATGGCCGCCTTGGAGAAGAATGGACGCAGCGGTTCGACTGCTTCATTGAATTCGTCCTTCTGGAGTTGCAGCACTTCTTCTTCAGAGAGCGCCGGCAGCGCCATGCCGGCCATGTCGGGCATGACGGCGCCTGCATAGTCACTTACGACATTGATGAGATAAAACGTGGCGCCAGCGCCGAAGAGCGAGATCTGCTTCAAGGCATAGCGCACAGCTGCGCGGCCGTACTTGGAGCCGTCGACTGCAATGCCGACGCGCAGAGCATCAGACTGCGGAGGCAGCTTGCCGCGAATGATAAGAACTGGGCACTTCGACTGAGCGAGCACGCCGTTCGAGACGGAGCCGAAGAAAAGCCCCTTGAGAGCGCTCTGGCCGCGCGAACCCATGACGATCAGATCCGTGCCGAGCTTTTCAGCAGTCTTAGCAATGCTCTCAGGCGCTTCGCCGACGACGAAGGATTCCGTGGCGGTGAAGCCGACTTTCTGAAGGATCCTGCGCGCAGGTTCAAAAACCTTCTCCGCTTCGTCTTCATAGTAGCGAGTCAGAGCATCCTGCCCCACAAGGCGGCAGGCGCGAGAGGGCAGCGGCAGCTGAACGTTGAGCAGTTCGATCTTCGGGTTGCTGCCGAGCAGCGTCTTGCGGGTAGCAATGAAGGAAACGGCGTTGAGCGAATTGGGGCTGCCGTCGACAGGAACGAGAATGCGCATGCTATATACCTCCTTTCTAGCGGAAGGATCCGCCCGGAGCGTGCCGGAGCTGCGCCGACGAATCCGCGAGGCGGCAGCCGTTGCCTCTGATCGCTGGCGGCAAGCTGCCGGCTTCTTTCCATAACTTCAATTTACGACGGAAACCTGTCGGCAGACACATCGCTTTTGATGTGTTTACGAAAAATTAGAATTCCGTTTGTCGATAGACAAATGCTCAAAAATTGAATTTGATTTTTTTACTTTTTGAAGGGCCGCATCACGAAGTTGAAAAAATGAGATCTTCTTTTTGAGCAAGGCCTGTACGGAAATCAATTTTTTTTTCGAAAGAGGATGACATGAGCAACACCTCAGACCCTCGCCGCCTAGGCGGCGTCGCTCGCGTCTATGGCGAGGCTGGCGCCAGAAGGCTTGCGGCGGCACATGTGATCGTTGTTGGCCTAGGCGGCGTCGGCAGCTGGGCAGCCGAGGCGATTGTTCGGTCGGGCGTTGGGCGCCTGACGCTGATCGATGGCGACGATGTGGCGCTGTCGAACACCAACCGGCAGTTGCCGGCGCTAGATGGCAACTATGGACGGCCTAAGGCAGAGGTGCTTCGAGAGCGCTTCCAGCTCATCAATCCGGAATGCCGCATTGAAATCGTCAAGCAGTTCATCACGGAGGAAAATGCGCTTGATCTGCTGCCTCGGGATGCAGATTGGGTGCTGGACTGCATTGACGATCTTCGCGGAAAGACAGCGTTGGTCGCAGCGGCAGTCAAGCTTCATCTGCCCATTGTGGTTTCCGGTGGCGCGGGCGGAAAGCGCGATCCGGGCCGCATTGTCGTCGAGGATTTGGCGCGCGTAAAGGGCGATCCGCTTGCTGCTCGGCTTCGCACGCAGCTGCGTAAGCGCTTCGGCTTCCCTGCTGGGAATGCAGCGGCCGGAAGGCCGGCCAAGAAGTTCGGCATTCTGGCAGTGGTGAGCGACGAACCGGTACGCCAGCCTGACGAAGCCAATGTTCAAGCTGCAGGCGCAGAGCCCGGCGTTCGCATCGGATTCGGCGCTGCGATGGTCGTCACCGCGACGGCGGGACTGCGCGCTGCTTCCGTGGCGCTCAATGCAATTGCAGAAGGTGTGCAGCGCTGACTCTGCCTTCTGCTTCGTACGTCCTAAAATGTGGGGCAGGCGAACCGCCCGCCGGAGCCTTAGTCCTCGCTGCCGCCGGTTCGGACCTCTCTACAAATAGCAAAAAGGAACAGCAACTATGTACAAGCGCATTCTCGTGCCGACGGACGGCTCGGAGCGTTCGATGAAGGCAATCGAAGGCGCGGCCAAGTTTGCCAAGCCGCTCGGTGCGACCCTGGTCATCATGACGGTAATTGAGCCGTATTCCTATACGAATCTTGCCGAGTATCGTCCTGAGTCGATCGAGCAGTACGACGAACGCGTTACGGCTGAGGCTGAAGAGCGTCTCAATGAGGCCAAGAAAGTCTGCGACAACGCAGGCGTGGAGACTAAGACGCTGATGATGAAGAGCTTTTCGCCTTCTGAAGCGATTATTGAGGCGGCAGATAAGAACAGCTGCGACATCATCTTTATGGCAAGTCATGGACGCAAGGGCATTGCCGCTGTGCTCCTCGGCTCCGAAACGCAGAAGGTGCTGACGCACTCCCACTATCCGGTGATGGTCTACCGTTGATCGGCGCAGCATGCGCGCGGGCTGTTTCAAGCCGTTTCAGTGGAGCGCTGCCGCGCTTGGCTTCCTGCGCCTTTTGCTAACATTCGCGACGCATTTTTGGACATTCTCCAGAAGGAGCCCACAGCATGGCTGAAGAACAGATGCAGTCCGAACTCGACGGCCTTCACGCCGAGATGGACGCTGACAATCTCTATGAAGTGAAGGTGGTGACTGACCGGAAGGCTGGCAGCATCCGTGTGCTTACGCCGATCACAAAGAACGGCGATCCCGATCCGTCTCGCAAGACGATTTATACGGGCGAGGCACAGATGATGACGCAGGTCGGTGCATTGCCGATCGGTTTTGAAATTCCGGGGAACAATATTGGCGAAGCTGTCGCAAACTACAGCGCTGCGGCGAAGAAGGGCATTGAAGATACGCTGGAGCGTCTTCGCCAGCTGCGCCGCGAAGCAGCAAGTCAGATTGTGACGCCGGGCATGCCTGGCTTCCAGGCGCCGCCGGATCCGGGTAGCGGCAGCGGCCTCGTTATGCCGTAGCCGAAAGACGCGACAACGTCCTTCACGATGGAGCCGCTTCGACGGGCGCTGCGCGCAAAGCCGGCGCTCCGGAGGAGCGGCCTTGCATTTTCATTCTGAGGTGCAGCTAGAGACTGAATGTGTATTCAGCCTTCGATGTGCTTCAGCGAGCGCCAATCCGCTCGATCGATTTGAGGAGCGACAGTTCATGACGACATCAGGCGATGCGCCAGCCTTCACTCGCGCCGAATTCGAAGCGTGCGGCGCTCGGTTGCTGCGCGACGGACGCACTGCCAATGCGGTTGTTTCATGCGTCACGCTGGCAGGACGGACTTGGACCGTCAAAGATTTTTCCTCTCGCCCTTGGTGGGTGCGCCGCTTCATTGCGCCTTTCCTTCTTAGCCGCGAGCTGGCGGCTTTTGCTCGGCTCAAAGGCATAGACGGCATTGCACAGCATGCCTTTCGCATCGACCAGTATGCAATGGCGGTCGAATTTATGCCGGGCAAAGCCGTCAATCAAGCGCAGGACCGCATTACGCCTGCTTATCTAGAGGCGCTTGAACGGCTTGTTGACGCCATGCATGCCCGAGGCATTGTGCATCTTGATCTTCGAGGTAGCGGCAATGTCATGTGCCGCGACGACGGCACGCCGGGCCTTATCGATTTTCAGTCCTCACTCGCGACGGACCGGATGCCCAAGCGGCTGCGCAAGCTCCTTGAGGACATGGATGTTTCAGGCGTCTTAAAAAAATGGATGCGCTATCAGCCCGAAGCGATGGGCGAGGTGCGGCGAGCTGAGCTTGAGAGAATCAACCGCGTGCGCCGCTTCTGGATCTTTCGCGGTTACTTCGGTCTGAAAAAAGGCAAAAAATAAGAAAAAACAGCATGCTCGCCGCATTTTGCTGTTGACTCCGGTAAGATGCGGCGCAGTTTGGGCGTGCAGTCCGCTTTAAGACGGGCAGCGTGGGCCCGCAGCTATTCTTTCACTGCAGGCAGTCCGCTTTGCGGACAGCCTTCCAATCTCACCGGCGAAGCCGGCTTTTATGGCTCAGTACGTTTTCACGATGAACCGCGTGGGCAAGATTGTTCCGCCCAAGCGTCAGATTCTCAAGGACATTTCGCTTTCCTTCTTCCCCGGCGCCAAGATTGGCGTGCTGGGTCTCAATGGAGCTGGCAAGTCGACGCTGCTCAAAATCATGGCGGGCGTCGACAAGGATCACGAAGGAGAAGCGATTCCCATGTCGGGAATCAAGATCGGCTATCTCCCGCAGGAGCCGCAGCTCGACCCGAATCAGACGGTTCGAGAAGCTGTTGAAGAAGGCATGGGCGAAGTCATTCAAGCGCAAGCGAAGCTTGATGCGGTTTACGCCGCATATGCCGAGCCTGATGCCGATTTTGATGCGCTTGCCGCCGAACAGGCGCGCCTGGAGGCGATCATCGCGGCTGCCGGAACAAATGCGGAGACGCAGATGGAGATTGCGGCAGATGCGCTGCGCCTGCCGCCCTGGGATGCCAAGGTGGGCGTGCTTTCCGGCGGCGAGCGTCGCCGAGTGGCGCTCTGCCGGCTGCTGTTGTCCCGTCCCGACATGCTGCTCCTCGACGAGCCCACGAACCACCTCGACGCGGAATCTGTGGAGTGGCTTGAGCAGTATCTGCATCGCTTCCCCGGCACGGTAGTGGCGGTGACGCATGATCGATACTTCCTCGACAACGCTGCCGAATGGATTCTTGAACTGGACCGCGGCCAAGGCATTCCTTGGAAGGGCAACTACTCAAGCTGGCTTGATCAGAAGGAGAAGCGCCTGGAGCTCGAAAAGCGTCAGGAAGATGCCCGGATGAAGGCCATCAAGCATGAATTGGAGTGGGTGCGCCAAAACCCGAAGGGACGTCAGGCGAAATCGAAGGCTCGTCTCGCGCGCTTTGAAGAGCTTTCTAGCATCGAATATCAGCAGCGCAATGAGACGAATGAAATCTTCATTCCCGTTGCTGATCGTCTGGGCAACAACGTCATTGAATTCAGCCATGTTTCCAAAGGCTTCGGCGATCGATTGCTGATCGATGATCTTTCATTCGTGATTCCGCCGGGAGCCATTGTCGGCGTCATCGGTCCGAACGGCGCCGGCAAATCGACGCTCTTCAAGATGATTGAAGGTCGGGAAAAGCCCGATTCCGGAGAAATCAAGATTGGACCTACGGTTCGTTTGGCGGCTGTGGATCAAATGCGCGATTCGCTGCCGAATGACAAGACGGTTTTCGAGGCGGTGTCCGGTGGTCTGGATGTGCTGCAGGTGGGCAAGTTCCAGATGCAGAGCCGCGCTTATCTCGGACGCTTCAATTTCAAGGGCGGCGATCAGCAGAAGCTGGTCGGCTCGCTGTCAGGCGGCGAGCGCGGCCGTCTGCACTTGGCGAAGACGCTGCTTGCGGGAGGCAATGTGCTGCTTCTGGACGAGCCGTCGAACGATCTGGACGTTGAGACGCTGCGTGCGCTCGAGGATGCGCTTCTTGAGTTCGCGGGCTGCGCGCTGGTGACTTCGCACGACCGCTGGTTCCTGGATCGCATTGCAACGCATATTCTCGCCTTTGAAGGAGATTCAAAGGTGGTCTTCTTCAACGGCAATTACAACGAGTACGAAGCAGACAAGCGTCGTCGCCTTGGCGAAGAAGGTGCGCGACCGAAGCGTTTGCATTTCAAGCCGCTCAAGCACTGATCTGCTCTTCGCAACCGCTTGATATTCGAAGGCCGCTTCAAGGATCGGCGTCAGCGAAAGCTCGTGCACACGTGCTTCGCGAAGCCTGTCCTTGCGAGCGGCCTTTTGAGTTTATGAACGCACAAGCTCGCGTTCTTCGGGGACACTTTTCATGCCGACTACTTGTCTTGTGCTTCCGGGGACGAGCGCATCTGTTCGCGGAGCCGCTGCGGCAATGGCGCTTCGGGAGGGAGAAAAGGCTAAGCGGCCCATATTCCTCTTTCTCGCAGAGCCGGGCGAGCAGGCGCACGCTGCGGCGCTCGCGGCAGAGCACTTGTTCGGTCAGCCTTCGCTCGCATTCTGGGAGACGCGCGGCTGGCACGAGCGAATGCTTCGCGGCGTGCGGGTCACGCTTGCTGTGGAGCCGCATTCGGCACAGCGCCGTGCGCTGGCAGGACGTCAGATTGACTGTCTTGTTGCGCCTTCGCTGGATGAAGCTCAGCCATGGCTCTGCCGTGTACCGCGAGGTGGTTGCGTGCTTTTAGACAGCGTTTCGAATCAGCTGGCGGGATCGAAGAAGACAGACAGTTTTTCCGGGCGTTTTCAGCTCGAGGAGAAAGACGAAAACTTCGTTCTCTGGCGGGCCGTGCAAGGTGCGGCGCCTCGGTTTGCCGCGCGGCCGAACGAGGCGATTGTGGTCGGTGCAGGACTTGCGGGTGCTTTTACGGCCTATGAGCTTGCCCGCCGCGGCGTGCGTCCTATTGTGCTTGATGCAGGCCCGGTTCCGGGGAGCGGCGCTTCGGCTCTGGCCGCAGGGCTGGCGCATCCGCATTGGCAGGCCGACGATGCAGCGCACTATGAGCTGACGCGCACTGGCTTTGAAGGGCTTTTGTCGTTGCGGGCAGATGTGCCTGAGCTTGCTCCTCTCATTCGGCTTGACGGCATTCTTGATCTTGCGGTCGACGAAGAGGAAGACGCGCATCAGCGTTCGCATGCGCATGCGCTTGGAGCGGCCAGTCATTTCATGCTGCATATGCAAGCGGCGGCGGCTTCAAGGACGGCCGGACGCTTCGTGCGCTTCGGGGGCTGGCATTATCCAGAGGGCGCTGTCGTCGCTATGGGAGCGCTTTGCCGACGACTGTTAGAACGAGCCGGCGCGTGGGTGCTGCCGCATGCTGCAGTTCGTCTGTACGCTGAAGACGGGGGATGGTCGGCGCGCAATTCTGACGGCATGCTCCTTGCCAGCGCGCCGGTTGCGGCCGTGTGCGCTGGCCTGGCATCGCCGGAACTGGCCGGAGCGCCTCGACGGGCGTACGGCCTTTCGCCGCTTTATGGGCGGATTTCTCTGGTTGCAGGAAGCGAGCCGCTTCTGGCGAGCGGAGCAGCAACAGGCCGCGGCTATGCGGTGCAGACTGAAGGCTTTGCGGGAATCGGCGCTACGTATGAAGCGGGAGAATGGCCGCAGCTGACTGCACATGAGGCACATGCAAAAAATCTTGCCGCATTTGATCTGCTCTTCGCCGAGCGGCCTGATGTTCTCGCGGCCGGGTTTTACGAGGGCTGTCGAGCGGTAGCCAAGGATCGGATGCCGATAGCTGGCCAGCTTGTTGATTGGATTCGGACCTGCGAGCTGGCAGGGCGGCTGCGGGGGGCGCCGGAAGAAAAGGACATTCCGCGTCTGCCAGGCCTGTGGGGCGTCTTCGGCTTGGGCTCGAGAGGCGCTTCTTGGGGGCTTGCAGTTGCGGCGCTTGCGGCTTCGCAGATGGCGGGCGAAGCCGCAGCGCTTTCAAAGTCCATGCAGAAAGCAGTGTCGCCGGCTCGGTTCTGCGCGCAGGCGCTCGGCCGATCCGGGCAGATTTGAAGCCATTAGGCCTGTCCTGCCTTGCGACCGCAGCAGTTTTTGTATTTCTTGCCGCTGCCGCATGGGCAGGGATCGTTGCGGCCGATTTTGGCGGCAGTCGACCGGCGAAGCGGGACATTGGGATTGATGGCTTTTTTCAGAAGAAGTACGTTCTCAATAAGCGAAAAGATGGCCGCTTCAAGATCTCGTGGAGGCTCTGCAGGGAAGGGATAACCGGAGAGCGCGGCCCGCTCTTTGTCTTCAAGCGCTGCGAACTGCAGGATGGCGCCGAGAGGCTTGCGCACTTCTGGTCTGGGATCTGCTGTCCACTTCATGGCAACTGAAGCAAAGCCAGTGCACCAAGGCTCTAGCGCTTCGGCAGTTTTTTCCTTGAGATCGACGCGGCCTTCGTCGTCAACAAGCGGCTGGATGATGGGGTTTAGGCCGCGCCCAGCAGCCAGTGCGCGGCGCAGTTCCCGGCGCCGGCGTGCAATGAGGCCTAGGAGCTCGTCGTTCTTCGGAACGCGAGACGGATCGGAGTCGGCGCTGAATATGAAGGGCAGTGCATCTTCGTCCGAGGGGCCTTCCGGATCAATAGTGATGGCGGCAAGCCAGCCGTCAAGATCGCCGAGGTCCATGACCTCGTCGCCGCCTTCGCTTTCGAGAAGCTCGCGAAGGCGGTCAGCGTCATCGTCGTCAAAGGGAAGATCGTTTGTCTGAGTCATGGCGGTGCGGCGCTGGGCCGTTTGTAAAGCGGTAAAGAAAAACGAAGGCGATCATATCGGAAAACGGCATGCGGACGGAGGGTAGCCGACCTCAAAAACCGCTTTTGCAAAAGATCGTGAAGCGCATCAGCCTGGCGCTGCAGCTATCCGTCATAATGCGCCTTCAAGACGCAGGCTCCGTGCAGTGCGCAACGCAGACCAAGGACTTAGACGTGGATTGGCTTTATCTCTTCCAGACCGTCGTGCTCGGCATCGTCGAGGGACTGACGGAATTTCTCCCAATCAGCTCGACCGGGCATCTGATCATCGCATCAGATGCTGTGGGGTTTGCTGACCGGCCAGGTTCCGATACGTTCGTCATCGCCATTCAGGCAGGTGCAATTCTGGCTGTCTGTTGGTATTACCGGCGGCGCATCTTTTCCATCATCAGAGGGATTTTCAGCGAGCCTGTCGAGCAGCGTTTGGCCGTCAACACGATAGTGGCCTTTCTGCCTGCGGCTGTGATCGGCGTCATCTGTGCGGGCGTCATCAAGTCGTATCTGTTCAATGTCGTTACAGTGGCGGCGGCTCTTATCATCGGCGGAGTGATCATTCTGTGGGTTGAGCGCTGGCAGATGAAGACGGGCGCCGAGCCGCGAGTGCTTACGATGGACGACATGACTTGGAAGGATGCGCTCAAAGTCGGCTTCATGCAGTGTTTGGCGATGATCCCTGGCACGAGTCGGTCTGGCGCTACGATCATCGGCGGCATGGTGCTTGGCCTTTCTCGGCGTGCAGCGACGGAATTCTCTTTCTTCCTTTCAATTCCAACGATCTTCGGAGCGACTGTTTACGACCTTTGGAAGTCTCGGGAATTGCTCACGCTGGACAATCTTGACGGCATCGTCGTAGGCGGAGTCATTTCTTTTGCGAGCGCATTGCTTGTCGTCCATTGGCTGTTGCGCTATGTGTCCGGCCATGACTTTCGCGGCTTCGGCTGGTACCGCATTATCTTCGGCATTGTTATTCTCGCGCTCGTCGGTTCTGGCGTCATTGAATGGCGTAGCGACTTTTAGTGAGAAGCCTGTCAAATAAAAGAGCGCGCCGTCTTCTGCAAAAAGAAAGACGGCGCGCTTTTTTGCGCACTGAACAGGAACTGCCGGCCGCGGATAGGCAGATCAGTGCGGGACGCTCTGATCTGCGGCGGTCGGGACGGCGGCAGCTTCTCGGCGGATGTAGACCAAATCCCAAATGCCGTGGCCGAGCTTCTCGCCGCGGTTCTGGAACTTCGTTGCCGGACGCTCGCAAAGCGGGTTGGCCATGACTGGGCTGTATCCATGGCCATGGAGATTCATGAGAAGCGGCTCTCCTTCAAGCACTTCAAGCATCTGTTCAGCATAGTTTTGCCAATCCGTCGCGCAGTGAAGGTAGCCGCCAGGACGAATGCGGGAGGCAAGGTGCCCAATGAAAGGTTCAGCCACCAGTCGACGCTTGTGGTGGCGGGCTTTGCGCCAAGGATCCGGAAAATAAATATGTACGCCTTCAAGCGAATTTTCGGGGATCATGTCCCGCACCACTTCAACGGCATCATGACGAATGATGCGGACGTTGGTGAGCTCCATCTCATCCAAGCGCTTGGCGAGCGCGCCTACGCCGGCAGCGAAGACTTCACAGCCAAGGAAATTCACCTCTGGATGGGCGGCAGCAATGGCGGCAGTCGTTTCGCCCATGCCGCAGCCGATCTCAAAGACGACGGGCGCATCGCGGCCGAAGACGGCGCGCCAGTCAAGCAACTTGGGCTCGTAGGCAACCTCGTAGCGGGGAAGCGTCTCGTCAAGCGCGCGTTTTTGCGCGTTGGAGATGTGGCCGCGGCGAAGGACAAAGCTTCGAATGTGGCGGTGCTTGAGCGCTTCAATCTCTTCGGGTGTGAGTTCCTTCTTTTCCATGGTGCGAGGGAAAGCTGAGTTCGACGAAAGCGTCGGATTTTAACGAAAAAGGCGGCAGACCTGCGATGAGGATGCCGCCAAGAGGTGGCTGCTTTATAGCAGCAGGACGCTCATTTGTGAGAGAGGCGCTTTACGATGCGATCCCCGATGGACTGAATGCCTTGGACGAGGATGACGAGCACGAGCACCACGGGCCACATCACTTCAGGCATGAAGCGCTGGTAGCCGTAGCGGATTCCGAGATCGCCTAAGCCGCCGCCGCCGACAACGCCGGCCATGGCCGAAAAGCCGATGAGGCTGATGACGGCAATAGTGAGGCCGGACAGAATGCCTGGCATGGCTTCCGGCAAAAGCACTTTCGTAACAATCTGAAGATTGGTTGCCCCCATGGCCTGTGCGGCTTCCACGAGTCCCTTGTCGACTTCAC
>CAJKSP010000058.1 GCA_905202595.1 uncultured Sutterella sp. | reverse complement strand
CTATTCAATTCTGGCAAATGCCGCCGAAAACGGCATTTGCTCAGAGGATCCTTAATTCTATTTAACTCATTTTGATATCTGTTATAGAACAGACTGCCATCCAAATCAGGATCTATCCTAAATTCAGATTCAACAAAGCCGTCGCTATCCGTAAGAAACTGCTCTCCAGAATTGAAGCTGACCTGAAGCCCTACGCACCACACGCCAGCGCGTGGCGCCTCTTCATCGCTTTGACGCAGCAGACATTCCGAAAGCTGCCGGCAGTCCCAAATTTTGGAAGTTGCCATAAAGCCCAGCAAGGCATCCAGTTGCCGCCAAGGCTGCTTGCTGACGTCTGCTCCAATGGCTTTGAAAATTCGCCCTCCTTTTTTATCCGTTGCGGCGCTGACCGTCATAGACAAATCGACGCAGCCCGTCTCAAGCGTAGGCATGGTCACGCCGGAGGTCATATAGAAATTCTGTCCGTCAATGAGGCAGAATCTGCTCATTGGGATTAAATGTCCCATATAGCTTTTGGAAAGCTGCAGAGCAATTTCATCATCCTCTGCCGCCGGCATCTTTTCCCAAGGAGGAACACCAACTCCCTCTGACAAATAGGGAATGGTCTTCAATTGAGATGCCGTCATCAGATTTAAAAGGACCGTATGCAGCAAACTGTTCCCTAGAACAAAACTGTGCAAATAGCCTTTTCGGCCTAAAGAGGTTGAAGGCGGCGCAGAAGCCGACTTTTTCAGCTTTGGATTCAAGCAAAGCGATTTATCAATTTTTTTGCCGCCGAATCCAAGGATGACTTGCTGCAGCAGCACATAAACCTTATCCGCATCAGCAAGCGGATGAGGCATATTGCCGTCAGTCAGCACGACGGCATTGCCAGAAGAAACGCCAAGTACCAACCCGCCTATTTGCAGCGGCTCTTTCTTCGCGGACTTCAGCTGAGGAAACTGCAGAAATGGATGATCTGGGTCGTCCAAGATAAATTGCTTTCCATGATCCAGCAAATAGTCCCGGATTTTTTTAGACAGTTTGCTGATGCTTAATGTGCACCAGTCATCTTCATCTCGAAGCGGCACAGCAGCCTGGGCGATAGCCAAAAGCAACCGAAACGCCAGAAATTTTTCTACGGGCGTTCCGCCGAGCAGAGAATTTTCGCTTTCTTCAGAAAAAGCCTCTAAAAGACTTATTCTTCTGTTCGATGCTGTTTTTATCCAAGGATCTTCGACAAGACTAAACATAACTAACTGTTCGGGCGTACAGCCTCATCAATGGGATGCAGATATGTATTGATTTTGAGCCTAACGGCCGCCTGCGCCAAACCATGTCGCAGACGACCGTCCTATTGATAAAAATCAATTCGTCGCTAGCCCAGTTCGACAAAGTCCTAGGTGTTCGTCATAGCGCCAAGCTGAAATGTCGGAGCCGTCTAGCGCATGCAGACTGCCGTCCTTATGCCGCAGCAAGCAGCTCACCGCCCTAAATCGTTTGGACTTCTCAAGAAAGTTCCGTATTTCGGCACAAAGCGGCGCTGCCGCGTCATTTCCATCAGACACGCCTTTTAAAGGCACCGGCGATTTGACAAGCCGTTCCTCAAGCCAAATAGACAGCTCAGCACCGCTTTTCACTGCAGGCGCTTGAGCCTCTTCGGCATCAAGAATCAAAGATTCATAGTTCGGACGAGTCATGTAGCGCGTTGAAGGCTCCGCCAGATCATCGGATACAGAACTGGCGCTTGCCAAAGCGCCTAATGCTGTATCGCTCAGCTTTTGGGCCGCATCAGCAAACTCCGTCTTCATGCTTGCGATCTCCGGATTCGACTCTTCCCTCTCTTCGTACACAGCTTCCAGCAGCTCTCTCACCGCCGAAGGCAGCGCTAACTCGGCTGACTTTTGAATCTGAAGACGCAGAACTTCGAGCGTTCGATAGAGAACGTAAGGCGGATAAACCAAACCGCTAATGCCAAATTGATTGGCTGCAGGCGTTTCGGCATTGAAGCGGCTGCGCTTCTCTGGAGCCGCCAGCACCCATGCCTCTGCTCGAGAGCAGCCTGCAGGACGCTGCGTATCCTGATGACGCCACAGGCGGCCCATTCTCTGCACCAGCAAATCCATGGGCGCCAGGCGCGTCACTAGGAAGTCAGCATCCAGGTCGAGCGACTGCTCCAGGACCTGCGTGCCGACAAGAATGCGTCCAGCTTCTGAACGCTTGGCCTTCCCGGCTTTTCCAAAGCAAGAGGTCCACTGCTCCTCGAGCTTCGTTCTGTCGATGAATCTGAATCGCGAATGGAGCAGTCCGGCTTCGCAGCCCTGCGCTTGAAAAGCTGCGAATGCTTGCTGAGCTTCATCGACGGTATTCTCGATCCAAAGGACCTGCTGGCCGGCCTCTGCGCGGCGCACGGCTTCCTTGAACGCTTCCTGCGCCTCGTCATTTTCCAGAAGCGTCACATGAACTGGATGCTGATCTTCTGCTCGCAGCGGCAGGCTGCTCGTAGCCGCTTCTGCCGTACCTGCGGCGATGCGCGTAAAGATGATCGGGCTGGATTCTCGTGCTTGCGCATCAGGCTCAAGATGGAGCAGCTTGGCCTTGGCTGCATGCGTCAGCGTCGCACTGAGCACGACGACAACGGCGCCCAAGTTTTTCAGCCGCTCAATCAAAGAGGCCAGCAACGTCGACGTGTAGGCATCATACGAATGCACTTCGTCAAAAATGACCACTTTCCCCAAAAGCCCTGCTGCCCGCAAGCAGCCGAAGCGGACAGGCAATTCTGAAAGCAGCGCCTGATCCACCGTGCCGACGGCAAATGGGGAGAGCAGCGCCCGCCGGTTGGTTGAAAACCATGTGCCGCCCGGCTCAGCCTCTTTGCCCATCTTCACCTTCATGAGGCGAGCGCCGCTGTGAATGAGCGCTACGCCCCGTCCCTGCGAACTGATGGAGGCGACAAAAGATCTGAAGCGGTCATATATGCGATTGCTCGTGAGTTGCGTGGGAAGCGCAAAGTAGACGCCGCTCGCGTCGCCCGCTTGCAATGCACGGCATGCCAGTCCGAGCGCTGCTTCTGTTTTCCCGTAGCCTGTCGGCGCTTCGAGCACATACACGCCGGGCCCCGCATACAGCGCTAAAAAAGAAGCTTGCGCAGGTCTCGGCGCAAAGGAGAACACCTTCTCGAAGCTGAGGTCGTCCGCCATTTCAACGGGCAGGAAGCCCGCTTCCTTGACCAGCCGCTGCGCAATCGCTTGTTCCGTCCCGGCTTCAACGGGCTGCTCCACTTGCGAAGCAATCCAGTCCGCCAAAACAATAAGGCCCTGCCATGCCTGCTTCTGCGCTTCCAAAGCTTCTTCATCGTCTGTCGGCTTGGGAATGACGCCGCCCGTCAGCTGCTCGACGATCTCCTCAGCCAGCGCGCGCCGAACTGCCGCCCATTCAGGTCCGCCTAGCGCGGCATCCCTATCGTTGATAGGAACGAGACTGCGCACCCAAACGTCATGATGGCGGCCGACAATTTCTGCATCTGCTCTGGACTTCGTCAGGCTTCGCACCGTCTGATAGCTGCCGTACCAATGTCCTTTTTCAACGAGCCCTTTGGGAAGATCCGCCAGATAGGACTCCCAGTCGCACCGGATCGGATCTGTTTCAGGCAAAGCGCTGAGAAGCTTTCTTAAGAAAAGAGGATTGACCTTGCCGATGTCATGAAGACCAGCGAGCGACTGAAGCGCTTCCGGAAATAATCGGCCCTTTGCAGGAAAGCGCAGCGTTTTGAGCACCTCCAGCAGCACATAAGCGGCAATCAAGCCATGCTGCTTGACGGAGATGCCTAGCGCGAAGACATGCGGCGCGCACTCAAACGTCTTGGCAGGAAATCGTCTTGCGGCATCCAGCGTCAAAGCAGTCATTCTTCGCCCCCGCGGCCTTGCAGATGCTTTTCAAGCCAGAAGAGCGCCGTAATCGTCTTCACGTCCGTGATGCGGCCGTCCGCCGCCATAGCGAGCGCTTCCTTCACCGGAACGCGATACACCTCAAGATATTCGCCCGGATCGAGCTGCTGGTCGCCCTCCGACAAGTCTTCCGCGAGATACACGGCAATCGCTTCTGACGAATAGCCGATGGCCGTATGCATGAGGCCTAAGTACGTCCACGTCTGCGCTTCAACGCCGCACTCTTCATGGAGCTCCCGCTTGGCGCAGTCGAGGGTCGACTCCTTCGGGTCGAGCTTCCCGGCGGGAATCTCCCAGAAGCTGCGGCGCAGCGGATGGCGCCACTGCCGCTCCAGCAGAATCGTGCCGTCCTTGTAGAGCGCCACCATTGCCGCAGCGCCCGGATGCGTGAGATAGACGCGGAAGGACTGACGTCCGTCCGGCAGCGTCACTTCGTCGCGGTAGATCTTGACGAAATTCCCGTCAAGCAGCGCCTTGGTTCCAACAGTCTTTTCTTCCAGGGGATCGTTTTCGCGCTCAGCGCGCGGCGCCTCGGCAAGAAGCTTGTAGCGGCTTTCCATGAATGGACTCCTTTTAAGAATATTGGGCTGATTCACTATAGCGCCCGCCGGCAGATGCGCCCCGCCGCTTCTCGCACAAGCGCCCGCTCCCGCTACAATGGCGGCCTGCGCCGGCATTTCGCCGGCGTTCTTCGTTCAGACTTCCGCTTTTTCACCCATGCATGTCCTCGTCATCGGCGCGGGTCTTTCTGGCCTGCTGGCGTCGCTGCTGCTCAGCGAGCGCGGCCACCGCGTCACGATCCTTGAAGCGCGCGCGGCGCCCTGCCGCGCTGCAAGCTTCAGCGCCGTAGCCGCGGCGGGCGACGCCGCGCCGGCCATGCCGGCCGAAGCGCTGGGGTTGGGAGAGCGGCTCAAGCGCCGCATCAGCTGCGAGCGCGGTCCGCTTCGCTACAACGCCGCAGCGGCGCTGAAGCAGAGCCGCTTCGTAGGGACGCTCTCGGCGCTATGCCGCGAAGCAAGCGCAGAACGCCTTGCCGAAGCGGCCCAGGCCGCCGCCGCGCGCTCTGCGCATCTGCTTGACAAAATGGCTGCGCGCCGCGGCCTCAGCCTCGAAAAAAGCGTCGGCCTGCTGAAGATTTCCGAATCGCCTGCGCCTGAAGCCGAGGGCGCTGAAACGCTGCTCTCGGAAGCCTATGCGCGCGCGGCGCAGCCGATGCTCGCCGACGCGCTGAATCTTCGCGGCGGCGCCCTCTTCAATCCGGACGCCTACACCTTTTCATCAAGCCTTCTCGCCCGCGAAGCCAAAGAAGCGCTTTCGCAGGCAGCGGACGTCGACATCCTCTCGAACACAACCGCCACGGGACTGCTGCGCTCGTCAAGCTCCGGGCGCATCATCGGCGCGGCGACGTCCGCGGGCTCTGTCTCCGCAGACGCCGTGCTCGTGGCGGCGGGACTCGGCAGCGGCGCGCTCCTTCCTGCGGATGCGATCCCGGGCGCAGCGCTCGCCCCGGTCACTAGGCCGATGCTCATCGGCGTGAAAGCCGATTCGGCCGCGCACACGCCGGTAGGACTTCTCTTTGATGGCGACTACCTCGCCGCTCCCGTCGCCGAAGAGATCCGCATCTGCGGTCCGTGGCTTCTCGGCGAAGCCGATGCGCTCGACCTCAAGGCGCCCTACAAGGCGCTCTGGGAAGCAGCCATGCACTTCATTCCGGAGAGCGCCCACTGGTCGAAGGGCCGCTACCTCGCGCAGTCGATCCTCGCCGCACCCGACGGCTTCGGCCTCGCCGGCGCAACGGCGCTGCCGGGACTCTTTGCCTTCACGGCGGGCGGCCTTCACGGCGGCGACTTCTGCGCGCTCGGCGCGAAGCTTGCCGCAGATGCCATCGAGCGCGATGCGCTAGGCGCCGACCCGACGGAAGACGAGCGCCTCTTCGGCAGCGCCTTCTCTCCCATGCGCTTTGCATGAGGCCGGGCTGCTGCGGCCGCCTGCTGAAAAGCCGGCCGCACGTCGTTCGGCGCCGAGCTGGCGAATTCCTTCTGCCGGCGGCGCCGCTACAATCGAGGCGCTTTCTATGACATGCCGGCGCGGACTGCGCGCGGCTTTTTATCGACTGCTGCCATGAGTCAGATCATCCTCAATCTTGAAGAGGCGCACGACCTCGAAGTCCGCTGCGCCAACCGCCTGGGCGAAGACGCCCTGATGCGCCGCGCCGGCGCCGCCGCTGCGGCGCTTGTCGCCGAACGCTCGCCCGGCAAGCGCGTCACGATCCTTGCCGGTCCGGGCAACAACGGCGGCGACGCCTATGCCTGCGCCGCGTCGCTGAAGGCGATGGGCTTCCAGGTGGTCGTCGCCGCACCGGGCGGCGCGCCGAAGTCGCCTTTGGCCAAGCAGCTTGCCGACGAGTGGATCGCCCAGGGCGGCGCCGTCGTCGAAGATCCCTACAGCACGGACGAAGCCGACGCCGTCGTCGATGGCCTCTTCGGCACGGGCATCAAGAAGATGATCCGCGACCCCTATCTCGACGCCGTGCTCTGGTTCAACGAGCGCCACGCCTGGAAGCTCGCTCTGGACGTGCCTTCCGGACTCGACAGCGAAACCGGCCACTGGGCGGGCGGCGCGCCGGGGATCCGCGCCGACGCGACGATCACCTTCCTCTCGCAGAAGGCGGGCCTCTACATGGTGGACGGCCCAGACGCCGCGGGCGAAGTGATTCTCTCCGAGCTGGATGTCTCCGTGCCGCTCACGCGCCTCGGCCTCATCGGCATGGACGACTTCGAGCACGTGCTCGAGCCGCGCACGAAGAACGCCCACAAGGGCACCTTCGGCCACGTGGCCGTGATCGGCGGCGGCGACGGCCATGTCGGCGCGGCGCTTCTCGCCGCGCGCGCCGCGCTCGTCATGGGCGCAGGCACCGTGACGGTCGAGCTCCTCGCCGAGCGCAGCCCGGCGGTGGATCCGGTGATGCCCGAACTCATGCTCTCCCCCGAGCCCGTCGATCCCTCGCGCTTTACGGCCGTCGTCATCGGCCCGGGCCTCGGTCAGAGCGAAGCAGCCAAGAAGCGCCTCGTCGCCGCTCTGGAAGCGCCGGTGCCGCTCGTCATCGACGCCGATGCCATCAACCTCATCGCCGCCGACAAGTCGCTCGTTGAAGTGCTCCTGCACCGCAAGTCCGCCACGGTCATGACGCCGCATGAAGTCGAAGGCGCCCGCCTGCTCGGCGTGGATCCCAAGGTGATCAATGCGAACCGCGTCGACGCCGTGCGCGACATCGCGCTGCACACGGGCTCGATCACCGTCCTCAAGGGACCGGGCACGCTCGTCTCGATGCGCAGCTCCCGCAGCTGGCTGTCGCCCTTTGCCGATTCGTCGCTCTCCACCGCCGGCAGCGGCGACGTGCTCTCGGGCATGATCGCCTCGCTGCTCGCGCAGCGCTTCGACACGATGGAAGCGGTTCTCGGCGCCGTGTGGCTCCACGGCGCTTCGCCCGAAGGCTGTCTGGCCGGCTTCACGGCCGGCCAGATTGCGCCGGCCGCCGCGAAGATCATCCATCGCGAGCGCCTCGCCTACGCCAAAGACCGCTTCGTGCGCCGCCTCTGACGGCCATCGTCCAAGTTGTAAAAATCGGCCAAATTAAAAGAGCTTGAAAATCAAGCAATAAGACAGCCGCGGCACCCTTCCGGGTCCCGCGGCTGTCATATTTTGAACAGGTCGTTACATCTTGCCTAAATTCGGTAACACGAGCGCGAAAGGGCTTCAGGTATTCTGTTTTCACAGCGAAAGGAAATCGCTCCTAAGCTGTGTTTCTCCTGACTTTAGGTTGAGAAAATTGAGGGTTGAGCCTCGGTGGCGACGGGAAAACGCCACCGAGGTTTTTTTATGCGCTTTTGATGCGCCCAGCCCCCGTCTGCGCCCGCCCGCTTCAGGCGCCGACGCGGAAGTCCGCCTTGCGGCGTCCCATGCGCAGCGCGCGCCGCATCCAGTCGGGCATGGCGCCCTTGCCGTTCCAAACTTCGCCGTAGGGGCCGATGTAGCGCTCGATGCTGCCGTTGGGATAGAGCTCGCGCTTGGTGAGGCCGAACTGCGCAATGAGGCTGTTCACTTCCGCTATCGCGGCAAGCCGCTCGGGAGAGGGCGCCCGTCGGGCTTCCTGGATTTCGTCCTGCAGCTTGCGCGAGGCCTCGTTGACCTTGTCGAGCTCAGCCTTAAGCTGCGCATATCGGGTCAGAATGTCTTCGTCAAAAGTAGTCGTCATGGCTCTGAAGGCTTGAACGCCGCCCGCCGCAGACAGCGGAGGCGGCGCATTGATGGGCTATTGCATTATTTTATCGAAAAGACTGCCGCAGCCCCCTGCGGCGCACGGAAAAGCGGGAGCCTTCAGACCTGCCGGACTCCGCGCCGACGGCGCTCCTCCCGCCCCAAGCGGCGCTTGCCCTTTCGCGCCCAAAAGTCCACAATGCCCGCGTTTCCTCTTTTTGGAGTCGCATCCATGGCTCAGACTGCCTGGCCTTATGCCCGCATCGCCGCGCACCGCGGCTGCGGCACCACCGCGCCCGAAAACACGCTTGAGGGCTTCATCGCCGCAATGCGCTACGGCTACCGCGCAATTGAAACCGATGCCATGCTCGCCGCCGACGGCGTGCCTGTCATCATGCATGACGAAAAATTCGGCCGCATCATCAAGGATCCCCGCTCGGTGCCGGAGCTCACGGCCGCCGAAGTCTGCGCGCTCGACGCCGGCAGCTGGTACGGCCCGCGCTACGCAGGCGTGACGCCCATGACCTTTGAGCGCTGCGTGCGCTGGTGCCGCGCCAACGGCATTTGGATGAACATCGAAATCAAGCCCGCGCTCGGCCACGAGCTCGAAACGGGCCGCGTCGTCGGCGCCCTCACGGCCAAGCTCTATGCCGACGCCGTCGTCCCGGGCGGCAGCGAGCAGAGCAAGATCAATCCCGCCTGCCCGCTCTTCAGCTCCTTCAAGCCTGAAGCGCTCCGCGGCGCGCTGGAAGCGGCGCCCGACATTCCGCGCGGCTTCCTCGTCGACGAAATTCCGGCCAACTGGCGCGACGTGCTCGAAGAGATGAAGTGCGTGTCGCTGCACACCAACTGGGCGCGGATGACGCCTGAATTCGTGCGCGAAGTGAAGGATCTGGGCTACTGGCTCTTCTGCTGGACGCCCAACGATCCGGAAAAGATCAAGGAGCTCTTCCGCTGGGGCGTCGACGGCGTCTGCACGGACCGCCTCGACCTCGTGCCGCCTTCGCTCTAAGGCCCGCGCGGATGCGCCGGCGGCCTGACGGCCGCCGAAGCGCTCATCAAAAAGCCGGCCGCTTCCTTCTGCGGGAAGCGGCCGGCTTTTATGTTTCTCGCGCCTGCGCTCGGCTTAGCGGCGGAAGTGATTCGCCGCCGGCGTGCGCACGTCGTCCTCAAAGTGCGAGACCGGCACGCCCGACACGATCGAGCGCAGCCCTTCGGCGTCGAAGATCCGCACGTGCTTCTGATTGACCTCGATGAGGCCGTCGTGCGAGAAGCGCGAGAGCACGCGGCTTACGGTCTCGAGCTTGAGGCCGAGGTAGGAGCCGATTTCCGCGCGCGTCATGCGGAGCACGAACTCCGAGCGCGAATAGCCGCGCGCCTCAAAGCGCTGCGAGAGCGACAGCAGGAAGGCGGCAAGGCGCTCTTCGGCGTGCATCGAGCCGAGCAGCAGCATGACGCCGTGCTGCCGCACGATTTCGCGAGAGAGCATTTTGAGCACATGCGAGCCCATGCTCTTCATGGAGGTCGCCACCTCGAGGAGCCGGTCGTAGGGGATGACGCAGACTTCGGTGTCCTCGAGCGCCACGATGTCGCACGAGTGCACGCCGCTCGAAATGCCGTCAAAGCCGATCATCTCGCCGGCCATGTAGAAGTTCGTCACCTGCTCGCGGCCGTCGCTGCTCATGACGGTGCTCTTCAGGAAGCCGAGGCGGACGGCGTAGAGATTTTCGAATCGGTCGCCGGCTCGGAAAAGCGCTTCGCCGCGCTTGATGCGGCGGCGCGTCGCCACCAGATCTTCGAGGCGCTCGACCTCCTTGATGCCGAGCCCCGAGGGCAGGCAGGCTTCCCGAAGATTGCAGTTCGAGCACGCCACGCGCAGCGCAGACAGATTGATCACTCCCTTCTCTCCTATCTCGGTCGCTCGTCCCACGGCATCTGCCGCCTGCTTGATCGAGCTGTCGGCGCCGAGTCTTCAGCGGACGCGGGCCATGCAGTGGATATTGTTCGCCGCCCCGCCGCCGAAGAGCCGCCCGAAGCCTCCGCGGCTCCTGCAGCGCCCGGCGCCGGAGCCTGGGGCTTCGGCGCAGAAGAGAAGCGGAGCGCCGGATCGACGCTCCGTCCTAATCTACAAATAATTTCAGCCGCCTAGAATGCCTGGCAAGCAGGATCCTCTGCGTCTGAGAGGAAAGGGCGGAAAACGGCAGAAAGCCAAGTCTGCCGCTCCGTTTTTCGTTGACCGCAGTCAACAAGACCCGATCCGTCTCCCGAATAATATCAGGATCCTTAACTTAAGTCATACATTCCCAAAACAAAGAGGCTGAATCCCATGACGACCCCGGAAACGAGCGGCGTTGAGCTGCCCGATATGGATCTTCTGCGCAAGTTCGACGTCCCCGCCCCGCGCTACACCTCGTACCCCACTGCCGACCGCTTCAATGCGAGCTTCGGCGTTGAGGACTACGAACGTGCGCTCGCCGGGCGCAAGGATGAGAAGGAGCCCGCCAACCTGTCGCTCTACGTGCACATCCCGTTCTGCAATGACGTCTGCTACTACTGCGGCTGCAACAAGATCGTGACGCGCGATCACGGCAAGTCCGCCGAGTACATCAAGGCGCTCGGCCGCGAGGCCGACCTCGTCAAGGCGCATCTCACGGGCAAGCAGACGGTCGAGCAGCTCCACTTCGGCGGCGGCACGCCGACCTTCCTCAACGAGGACGAGCTCTCCCTCGTCATGGAGACTCTTACGAGCCGCTTCCCGCTTGAGGAAGGCGGCGAATTCTCGATCGAGGTCGACCCCCGCACGTGCGGCCCCGACAAGGTGAAGAAGCTGCGCGAAATCGGCCTCAACCGCATGAGCTGCGGCGTGCAGGACTTCAATCCGGACGTGCAGAAGGCGGTCAACCGCATTCAGCCGTTTGAAATGACGAAGGCCACGATCGACGCCGCGCGCGAGTGCGGCTTCCACTCGGTCAACATGGACCTCATCTACGGCCTGCCGAAGCAGACCCGCGCGTCCTTCGCCGAAACGATCGACAAGGTGCTCGAGATCTCGCCTGACCGCATCGCGCTCTACCACTACGCGCACCTGCCGAACCACTTCAAGGCGCAGCGCCGCATTCTGCCGGCCGACCTTCCCGACACGGTGACGAAGGTCGAAATCATGTTCGACGCCATCCGCCACCTCACCGCGAACGGCTACCGCTACATCGGCATGGACCACTTCGCCAAGCAGACGGACGAGCTCTCCATCGCGCAGCGCGAAGGCACGCTGCAGCGCAACTTCCAGGGCTACTCCACGAAGGCCGACTGCGACATGGTCGCGCTCGGCGTCTCGGGCATCTCGAAGATCGGCCGCGCCTACGCCTGCAACCCGCGCGAGCTCGACGACTGGTACGCAGCGATCAACTCGGGCAAGCTCGCGACGAACCGCGGCTACCTCCTCAACGACGACGACGAGCTGCGCCGCTACGTGATCATGAAGATCATGTGCAACTTCGAACTCAAGAAGAAGGACGTCGAGGAGCGCTTCGGCCTCAACTTTGACGAAACCTTCGCCTACGAGCTCTCGAAGCTCAAGCCCTACGTCAAGCACGAGCTCGTCGAGCTATGGCCCGACCGCATCGTGGTCTCGCCCAAGGGCAAGATCTTCGTGCGCGCCGTGGCGATGCAGTTCGACCGCTACCTGCGCGAATCCGACCGCGCGGGCGGCTATTCCCGCATCGCCTAAGGCGAAGCGGATCCGGCGCTGCCCGCAGCGGCGCCGGCCAGGAAGGGGCGGCGCGCCGGTTCGC
>CAJKSP010000057.1 GCA_905202595.1 uncultured Sutterella sp. | reverse complement strand
GGCGGCAAAAGCCGCCGCGCGCCGCGCTTCGCCCGCGGGCGACTCGTCTCCCGCGCCGAGGCGGTCTCCCGCTTCGGCGTAGCGGCATCGCGGCGAAAGCGCCATCGCGAGGCGCTGCAGCATGGCGCCTGCATCCTCGCGGGAAAGCAGATCGGGTTCGGCCGCGGCGACGGCATCGGCAAAGGCCGCTGCGGCTTCGCGGCTGTAGGGTTCGGCGTCGTCCGCATCCGAGCGCGCCTTATCTGCGGCTGTCTTCTTTGCGCGCGAGCTTGCGTCCGCGTCAGCGGTGCGGTCGAGCGCCGCGAGCGCGTCGCTTCGAAACGCCATGGGCTCGGCCGTGCAGAGTGCGACGGCAATCCGTTCGCCCGCTTCGTCAAAGCGGATCTGCGCGCGCTTGAAGAGCAGCGGAAAGCCTGAGCCCGAGCCGACGCAGAAGCCGTTGGCAAGAAAGCACGCTTCGGCGGAGCCCGCCTTCTCAAGCCGGCTCTTCCAGCTGTGGAGGCGTTCAAAGAGCTCGAAGGCTGCAGCCGTGCGCCTTGCGCCTTCGGCCCAGGCGTCGCGGCGCTTGGCAAAGGCCTGCCAAGCCTCGGCGGCGTTCTCAGCGGCTTCTTCTGGAGCGGAGGGCTTCATGCCGGCAGCAGGCGCCAATCGGCGGCGCTTCTTTTTAAGCGGCTGCGACGGGTCGTCCCAGCCGGCGCCGAGCATCGGCTTCACCGCTTCGGGCGGGATCGGACAGGGCGGCGGCGCTGTGCGGCGCACTTCGAGCACGATGTCCGCGCCGGCGCCGCCGAGGCGCACGCCCGGGAGCGTTCCGTCGATTTCGTCGAGAAAAAGATGCCCCCGGCAGTCGGCAAGCGTGGCGAGGGGCTTCGAGCGCAGCGCGGCGAATTGAGCCGCAAAGGCGAAGAATCGCCGCACGGCGGCGCGCTCTTCGGGCTGATCGCCGCGCTGCGGGGCGTTCGCCGCCGCAGCGGCCGCTTCGTCGGGCAGCGCATGCGGCGCGGCTTCAGGCGACGCTTGATCAAGTACGGCGCGCAGGCCGGCAGTTTCTAGAGCTTCATTCATGGCAGGGGGAAGGGCGTCGGGCAGTCTAGGGGTCTCGGGCAGCGCCGGCGCAGGCCCGCTCGGGAGAGGCCGGACGGAAGAAACTCTAGCAGACCGCGGCCGCTCCGCCTCAGGGGAGCTCACTTCTCGTCATGGAGCGCCGCGAGCGCTTCGAAGATGACGTGCGCGCGCCGCACAGCCATTGCAAAGCCGCCGGCCGCAAAGAGCGCCAGGCCCCAGAGCGCGGCGCCCGCGCCGATGAGGCTGCCGACGGCGCCCATGACGGCAGGGAAGCCCGTCTTGGACGCGTTTACGAGCATGAGCCGCACGCCGATGGCTTCGCCCACGCGGCCCTTGGGTGCGAGGCGGTAGACGAGCGACATCATGTTGGGGAACGAGGCGCCGAGCCCGAGGCCGAGCAGAAAGGCGCAGGCCATGAGCGAGGGCTTGGAGGAGAAGAAGGGAAAGATTGCGAAGGCGAGCGCCGAGATGAGAAAGGCGCCCGAGATCATCCACCATTCCTTCATGTGCTTCATGAGCATCGGCATCACGAGCCGCACGGCGAAGGTGGCCGCGGCGAAGCTTCCGAGAATCCAGCCCACGTCCGAGGGGGAGAGGCCGGCCGACGTGCAGTAGACCGGGATGAGGAGGTTGCCGACTTCCCAGGAGACGGAAATGATGACGCTTGCGGCGATCACGGTCGAGAGCGCCGGCATCTTCAGAAAGTCGAGCGCGCTGCGGCGCCCGCCGGCGCTGTTCTGACCGGCTGCGCCGGCCCGCTGCCGGGCGCCGCCGCCGGCGAGAATGGGCCTGAAGGCGGGCAAAAGCGAAATGGCCGCGACCGCGAGCGGCGCGCAGAGGCACCAGGCGTAGTAGGCCGCGTAGCCCAGATGTTCGATCACGTATCCGGTTGCGACCGGCGTGACGAGGCCGCTCGCCGAAGTGGCGATCGAAAGCACCGTAAAGGCGAGCGCCCGCGTTTCCGGCGTCGAGACGTCGCCAGTAAGGCGCTGCACGAGCGTATTGATGAGCATGAAGCCGAGCCCCACGAGGAGGCAGGCGGCAAAGAGAGTCCAGAGTCCCGCGAAAGACGTCGGCAGCAGGAGCTTTCCGCCGCCCGCCGTCATGGCGCAGGCGGCTGCAAGCATCAGCGGGCGCCTCGGGCCGACGCGGTCAAGCCAGCGGCCCGCCGCAATGGAGCAGAGCGCCGGGACGAGCGACACGCACGCGAGCATGCAGCCCACTTCAAAGGACGTGGCGTCGTGGCCGAGCGCATCGAGCGTCGCCGTGAAGCGAAGGCCCGTCGTGCAGGAATGCAGCACGATGAAGAGAAGGAGGATCTTCGCGAGCGAAATGAAGACGCGGCGGCGCACATCGGTGCCGGAAGCCGCAGGCGCCTCCTGCTCAGCATTCGCCGTCTTCGTGCCCATATGTCCTCCTCGATCCTGTGCGCCCGAAGGCGCATCGGCCGCGGAAAGAAACAAGGGCGCTTCAGCGCCGCCCGCACGGCCGCGGGCGGCGGAGCGGGGGCCGATCGCCGGCCCCCGGCATCAGCGGCGGTCAGCCGTTGAGCTTCTTCACAATGCTGCAGAAGACGTCGAATCCGATCGGCAGGCTCTGCTCGTCTTGGATTTCGAAGTCCGCACGGTGATGGCCGTGATGGTTGCAGCCGTAAAGGAAGAAGGCGCCGTCGCCGCCGCGCTCGCAGACGCGCTCGAGGAGCAGCGTGAAGTCTTCGGAGCCCGAATTGCGGCTCGTGCGGAAGACCTTCGTCACGCCCGGCACCGACTTGGCCGCTTCCTCAAGCGCATCGATCATCGCGGGGCAGCGCCGCAGCGTCGTCGCTTCGCCTGCCTTCACGAGCGTGCCCTTGACGTCGTAGCAGGCTTCGGTGCCTTCAACGATGCGCTTCACGCACTCGACCATGTAGCGGTTGATTTCTGCCGTTTCGCCGCGCACCTCGAGCTGCATGTCCGCATGCACGGGCGTGACGTTGCGGCCTTCGCCCGCATTGAGGCGGCCGATCGAAATGCGCGTGGCGCCTTCGCCGTGGCGGGGAATGCCCTGCATCATCATGGCGGCGGCGCAGGCGGCCATGAGGGCGCTGCGGCCCTTCTGCGGATCGGAGCCCGCATGAGACGGGACGCCCTCGAAATGAACGTCGAGCTTCGTGGAGGCAAGGAAGCCCCCTTCGCAGAGGCCGACTTCGCCGAGGTGCGCAAAGGTGCCGATGTGGCCGCCGATGATGTGGTCGACGTCGTCGAGAATGCCCGATGCGGCAATCGGACCCGCGCCGCGCACGCCTTCCTCTGCAGGCTGGAAGATGAGCTTGATCACGCCCTTGAGCGGGATTTCATCCTTGACCGCCATGAGCCAGCGCGCGACGGCGAGCCCTACGGACGTGTGGCCGTCGTGGCCGCAGGCGTGCATGAAGCCCGGGCGCTCGGAGCGAAAGCCGCCCGCGGCGCCTTCGCAGCTCTCGGATTCGTCGACGAGCACGCAGTCCATGTCGCAGCGCAGCGCCGTGACGGGACCGGGACGGCCCGTGTCGATGATGCCGACGCAGCCGGTGTAGCCGCCTGTCTCCTCAATGAAGGCGGCGGGCACGCCGTGCGCTTCAGCGCGCTCGATCGCCTGAGCGACGAGCTTCGGATCGCGCCCCATCACGGCCTTTTCGTCGATGACGGCCTTGCCCGTCAGCGTCTTGATGCCGAGCGCGCGCAGGCGGCTCGCCACCAGCCAGGTGGTCTCAAATTCGGTCCAGCCTTCTTCCGGACGCTTGTGGATCGTGCGTCGTGTCTCCAACATCTCTTTGAGGCAGGATTCGCGGTTGAACGGCATTGGTGACATCTCCTTCATGGTTGCAACGGGGGCGCTCGCCAGGTCGGCGCGCCCCCGCTCTCTGGTGTTCTCGCGGTCTCTCTGAAGCAGGTCAGGGCTTCTTAGGCTCGCTTTCGCCGAAGAGCTTTTCCTTCAGCGCATTGCCGGCGGCATTGATGCCCGCCATGGCATCGTCGTAGCCCTTTTCAAGGCAGGCCTTCGACAGGGCCTTGGCCTTGTCGAGGCCGTCCTTGTCGGCCACTTCCTTGATGTGAGCGGCCGTGCAGGCTTCGGGCGTCGGCTTTTCTTCGCCGCAGCCCGAAAGAAGCGCCGCGGCGAGAAAGCCGGCGGCAAAAAGAAGCGCGGTCATGGGAATTCGGGGGCTCATGGCTCTCCTTGTCGGCAATGATGGAACGCTGGGCCCGGGCAGGGGCGAGGCGCGCCGCCAGGGCGTCGGACTGCCGGGACGGCCGGCAGCCTTGATCCATTCTAGTGCGGCGTCCTCAGCGCCGAGAAAGGCGGAAAAGGCTAGAAGAAGGGTGCTGGGTCAAAAGGCGGTGCAGAGAGCGGCGCAGGCTCTGCGCGCCCAGAGGCGGTGCGGCAGGCTCGAAAAAGAAGACGCCGGCAGTGCAGAGCGCGCTGCCGGCGGTCTTCGCTTGCCGCTTAAGGCTTAGCGGAACATCCAGCGCACGCCGGCGTTGAAGTTCCAGGTGTTGTCGAAGTCGTTGCCGAAGACGTATTCGGCATCGGCAAAGAAGTACGTCTCATCGGTGATGGGCGACTGGAAGCCGAGGCCGACGTCGAACCAGCTGCCCTTGTTGTCGATCGAGGCGTCGGCGGCCATGTTGCCGGTGGTGATGTCCGTCACCGCAATCTGCTGATGGCCGTGCCATTCCTTCAGCCAGTCCGCCTTCGCGTAGAAGAGGCCGCTGGCTTTTTCGCCGAAGTTGCGGCCGACGCGGAAGCCGAGGCGCGTGATCGTCGAGTTGATCTTGTCCTGATCAATGCGGGTGTCCTGACTCGTGCCGTAGGACGCTTCCGTAATCATCATGTGCTGAATCTGCGCCTGCGGCTCGAGGAACCAGAGCGAATCGTCCTTCGTCAGCTTGCGGCCGAATTCGAACGAAGCGCCGAGGACGTGGTTGTCGTAGTCGGCTTCAACGCGCGAGCCCGAGCCGTTCGCGATGCGGAACGAGTTGGAGAGCACGCCCCACTTGCCGACCAGGTCGTAGTACCAGCCGTCCTGACCGAGCCAGGTCATATAAGCCGTGACGCCGAAGCGGTCGGTGGCGCCGGTGCCCGCAACGCTCTTGTAGGAGGTGTCGCCGTCCATGTAGTCGAAGGCGGCGCCGAAAAGGCGCTTGCCGTCGTCCTCGAGCTTCGTGTGGTCGTAGCCGATTTGGTACATGTTGTTGCGCGAGCGGAAGTCGCCGATGCCGGCGCTGGTGCCGATGCGGTCGTTGCGCACGCGGACCCAGAAGCCCTCGGTGCCGCCGTCGGCGTGGCGCGCGTCGCCGAGGCGCTTGTTGAGGCGGTCAATTTCAACGGCGTTCCAGTAGGCGGCGCGGGCGGTTGCGAGCACGGCTTCGCCGGCGTCCGACGTCTTGTCGGCACTGGTGTCGCGGACGAGATACCAGTTCTGCGCGTCGTCAGAATCGTAGTATTGATCGATATACGCGCTGCCCGACTTGTCTTCGTCGAAGGTGTCGCCGCCGTCGTACGCCTTATCTTCGTTCTCCGATACCGTTGCGTCGGTCTTGCGCGTTTCGCTTTCAATGCGGAAGCCGACGTCGAAAAAGCCGGCGTCCCGCACAAAGGTTCGCGCAGCAGCTGCGCCCTCAGTCTGATCGGTCTCGGCGCCGATGAAATTGATCACGCTATCTGACACGTTGACCGTTGCAAAGCGGATGCGGTCTTCGTTCTTCATGCTTTCAAGGCCTTTGAGGCTGTTGATCGCAATGACTTGCGTCTGGCCGCTTTCAGCCGCTGCATGGATGTAGAGCATGTCGCTCAGCGCATGGTTGGTGTCATCGAGATTGAGCACAAAAGTGTGCTGTCCGGAAATCGTTCCGACGTGCAGCGCATGCGAAGCCGCGCCCGTCTCAGAATCGCTGTTGATCAAATTGATCGTGCCGCCGCTGCCTGAAAGCGTTGTCACCCAGCTTTGTCCTGTGACATTCCAATAGGCTCCATTGAGCGTGACGTTGACGTCTCCAGACTTTGTAATGTCTTTTGAGAATTCCGGGGTGAAGATCTCATCGTGGTTCCAGCCCTCGGAGTCTGCATCCTGATAGTCGTCCGCACGGCCGGACCAGACGACGCCGCTGCCGAGCGTGAGGTTGATCACGCCGCCGTTGGCGGCCAAGGCATTGCCGGTGATGTCTTCGTCGCTCTCTTCAAGATCAACGTTGCCGGATTCCGTCATGACGGTCGTGCCGTTGCCTTGGCTAAGCACGAAATCGATCACGCCGCGCTGACCGGCTACGAGGTCGCCGAAAATGCGAGTGCCTGTCTTGAGGCCGGTAGCTTTGATTGTGCCGATGTCGTTTTCTGAGACAGCGTTGTCGTAAGCTGCGCCAGCGACTAATGCTGCGCCAGGATTGTTCGGAAGCAGAAGACTGCCGTTCTGCGCGCTGATGTGAAGTTCTGATCCTGAAAGGTCGATTGTGCCGTGTTTAGCCCAAACGGCGCGTTCACGGTATTCCGTGCCGGCATCTTTTGTCGTTGCCGGAAGCTTCGTTTCGATGACGATCTTGCTGGCATTGACATCGATCGAAGCGCCGCCAGTGGCATAAATGGCGGAAATGTCGCTGGTAGTCGTGTTGGCGTTGGTTTTCGTGTTTGTTTCGGATATTGAACTAGCAGCCGTCTGAGATGAAAATGTCGCAGTTTGTTTAGATGAGATGGATACATCAACGCGTCGTTGACTGCTGTGTGAGGCGTCGGCTGCTACGAGACCAGTGAATGTATTGTTATTGCCAACAATTTCAACGGTACTATTTGCGGTTACACCCGAGTTGCCTTGTTTATGATTGGTGGCGTATAGTGCATAAGAATCGCTGGAAATCTCATTATCGCCATCGATCGCCTTTATATAAATGGAGCCTCCACTTGAATAGACGGCATGATTTGTGCCAAAAATATTCACGCCATTTGTGGCAATTGCTTCAATTGAGCCATTGATATAGCCATTCTCATCATGGACGCCATTATCGTTATCATTATACAAGCCATTTATCGCGTTAAGTTGGCCAGTTATTTTTTTGGTATTTAAGTCTACGATTTGATTGATCCAAATGGATTCTCCGGCAAGGAGAATATTTTGATTGCTCTTGTTTACGGCTGCGGCTAGGTCTGAATCTTCAGGAATGGCAGATCCATTCACAATAATTGTGCCTGTCAAGAGTTTTTTTAATTCGTTCTCTTCTAAATTTGTTATATCCTCAGGAGAGACATTATTAGACTCATTGCGCCCGATTCCAATTAAATTTATCGAGCTGCTACCATGGTTCGAGAGGCCAGAACCGTCGTTGCCGAATGCTTCAATATAAATGAGGTCCTTGGCGAAGAAGTCTAAAGAGGCTTTTGTTGGGTTACCATCATTACCTGTCCCACCCGTATAAAGGCCATCGTTAGAGGCTGTGATTCGAATGACATTAGCATCAACAGTCAGATGTTGGTGACTATAAACGTAAACGCCTTTATTATTGTTGGCGTCCTCAGAATTCAAATTATTCAGAGTAAGCGTTCCAACTTTAATGGAATAGTCGCTTTGATTGTCTGAGGCTAGATATATGCCCGTACCTTGAGTGAGATTTTTAGAAATGTTGATAGTCAACGAGCTATTTTCGCCGCCAAAAACATTTGAATCATATAGGGTTCCATTATTTATCGTAAGGTTGACTTTGTCAGCGATATATAGTGAAGAAAATTGCGGTAGAGAAGAATTAAGCTCTGTATCTTGCGTATATGAGTAATCGGCAGCCGCAGCGGCAGACGCAAAGACAGCCGCAAGGCAGGCGGCAGCCAGCGGCTTGATCACAAACGATGTGCGTGGAGTGTATGGGGGGGGGGGGTAATTATCGATATCATAGTATTCATAGATTGAGTCTATTATTTCGCGCACACAAAATCTGCTGCGATATGCATCGCAGACGGAAAGCAGATATGTGAAATTGATAAAAAAATTATATAAATAGAACCCAATGGAAATGCTTCAGCGAGGGAGAGAGAAAATACTGACAGGCGTAAACACAGGCGGAGGAGCTCTCGCGTCTCGCTGCTGACTGCATCAAGGGCGAGCTGCTCATTCAAGATGCTGCAGTCGGAGAGCGGCTGCAGCGCAGGGCTGAGAAGTCCATGGTCTTGCAGGAGCTTCTTAGAAAAGCCCTTTCATTTCGAGCAAGCTGTGCTTCCATTCGCTGCAAGCTGATGCGGGGATGCGTGCATAGGCGGACCTGCGGCCCTTCCCTAGAATGAAATGCAAGCCGAGATGCGAAGCTCCGTAGCGCTTTGCCCCGGCCGTCCTCCTCAGTGAGGCGCAGCCTTCCGGTCTCAAGCGATGGGTTCTCCGCCGGAAGGCTTTTTTTTATGGCAGGGAGGTTGTAGGTAATTACCCCACCCTCCGTTGTGCTTGAAAACAGGTAATCTCAACACCATATTGCTTCGTGACCTGATCAGGCCCTCTCTGCTAGAGGGAGAAGGCTGATGAGGGAAGACGCGTGCGGGACGCCGTGCATCGGCATGAGTGCTCTCGAGCAGCTCAGCCGCCTGCAGCGCGCCTTGATGCACGCGTCCTTCGAATAGGGCATCTGCTTTGAGCGCGGCAGCAGAGAAGCTGCCGCAGAAGCAGCTCTCGACAGTAAGAAATTCGCTAGCTCTGCGCACTGAATCCGCACGCCAGGCGGCCGCTCTCTTCAAACATCCGGAGCGGCTGCCTGGCTGCGGATGAGGGCTGCGCTTGAATGCCGGTGCAGTTTCATCTGCTTCAAAAAAAAGAGCAGGACTTGAGGCACCTAGTTATGGAAAAAAAGAATGCGCTGGACTTGACCGGCAGCGTGGAAGCTGTGCGTCAGGCCCGAGTTCGGCCGGCGAGAGCCATTCCCGACAAAAAGCGCAAGCAGGCGCTGATGCTCTTCAAAAAGGGCTTCGGCTACCGAACTGTCGCCAGTCTGCTCGGCCTTTCCGAAAACACCGTGCGCGGGTGGTCGCGGCAGTACAAGAAGGGCGAATTCGAACCCAATCTTCGCCGGGAGCTCTACTGCTATTCAGAGGAAGCCAAGCGGACGGTGATTGCGCTTCGCCTGTCGGGCTGGTCGTGGAAGCGAATTGCCGACAAGACGGGCGTGCATTCCACGACGGCCAGGCTTTGGGTGCAGCAGGCGCTCGGAGAGTCCAGCGGCGAATGATTGGCAAAGCATCCAGGCCTGCCGGCAGAAAAGCATGCCCGAATTCAACATGCGGCTTGGACGCTCAAGCGATCTTGTGCCGGAAGAGCCAGGCGGCGCCGGGCATCGTTGCGGCCGTGATGAGGACCATGGGCCAGAGGTAGGGGAGGATTTCCGCCCAGCCGGCGCCTTCGAAATAGATCATGCGCACGGCGAGAATGCCGTAGCGCACGGGGTTGAGGATCGTCGCCGCCTGCATCCAGTCGGGCATGGCGCGCACGGGGGTCATGAGGCCGGAGAGGACGAGCGAAGGCAGCAGAATGAGGAAGTTGTACACAATCGACTGCTGAATCGTCGAGCACATGGCCGAGATCGCGAGCGCAAGCCCCACGACGCTTGCTGAGAAAAGCGTCACGACGGCAAAGAGAATGCTGATCGAGCCCGCAAAGGGAATCTCGAACCAGAAGCGGCAGACGCAGAAGATCATGAAGCCCTGCGCCACGCCGATCGCTACCGGCGGCACGGCTTTGCCGAGGAAGATTTCCGCCGGGCTCATCGGCGTCATGAGCATCATGTCGAAGGAGCCTTCCTCGCGCTCGCGCGAAACGGCGAGGCCGGCAAGGAGCATCACCTGAATCATCGAGAGGCCGAGGATGAGGCCCGTCATGATGTTGTAGCGGGTGATGTTGTTCTCGTTGAAGCGGTAGCGCTCGCGGATCTCGATGGGGCCGGCGGCGCCGGCTTCAGCGTTCGCCTCTTGGATGACGGCGCTCACGTAGCCCGTGGCGACGTTGGCGGTCGTCGTGTTGCGCGCATCAACGGCGACGAGCACCTCGGCGCCGCCGTCGGCAAGGCGCCTCGCGAAGTCTTCGGGAAAGTAGAGGCCGATGAGCGCCTTGCCGCCGCTCACGAGCGACTCGAACTCCGCTGCGCTTCTCGGAACACCGGCCTGCTCGAAGATTCCGCTTCCTTCAAGGCGCCGCACGATCGCTTCGGCGGCCGGCGAATGCGAGGCGTCGTAGGCCGCATAGGGCACGCGCTCGAGATTGAAGGTGGCCCCATAGCCGAAAAGCACCGACTGCGCAATGATCGGCACGATGAGGATGCGGCGCACGGCCGGGTCGAGAAGGAGCGTCACCGTCTCCTTTTTGGCGAGCGCGCGAAGCCGCAGAAGCGCCGGGCATTGCTCATAAAGCGCGTCAGCGGCGGCCTGGAGGCGCAGGGCGAGCGCTTGGGCGAGCTTGAGGATGGCGTCGACGAGATGCATGGGCGGCCCTCCGTCAGTCCAGGCGCTTTCGCGTCGAGGCGAGCGCGAGGGCGAAGAACCCGATCGCGCAGGCGGCGAGAATGCAGAGGTTGGAGAGCACGATCGAGACGGGGCCGCCCGAGAGGCAGAGAATCTTCGCCGACTCGATCGCGTAGGTGGGCGGCATGAGGCGTCCGATGGCTGCAATCCACCAAGGGACGCTTCGGAGGTCGAAGAGGTACCCCGAGAGCAGGAGCGCAGGGAGATAGCTCCCGATCACCGCCATCTGAATTGCAATGAACTGCCGCTTGGTGACGGCGGAGAGCATCAGCCCGAAGGCGAGCGCCCAGGCGTTGTAGGCGAGCATGGTCGCCGCATAGAGCCAGCCGCTGCCGCGAAGCGGCACGCCGAAGATCCATTGCGAAAGGAAGAAGCAGATCGCAAGGCCGCAGCCGGAGACGAGGAAGTTGGCGGCGAACTTCGCGAGGAGAAGCTCGAGCGCCGCCGCGGGCGTCGCGCAGAGGCTCTCCATCGTGCCGCGCTCCCATTCCCGGGCGACGACGAGGCTGCCCATGAAGCTCGAGACGAGCGTCATGACGACGACGATGAGACCGGGCACGAGGTACCAGGCCGACGCATTGGCTTCATTGAACCAGGAGCGGGACACCATTTGAATGCCGCTTCCGGGAGCGCCGGCGGCCGAAGGATCGGCTCCGAGAACGGGAGCCGCCTCTTCGCGAAGCCTGATCTTTTCAAGCGCGAGCGCAACGGACGCATAGGCGTAGGTGCGGATCATCATCGCCGCATTCGAGTCGACGCCGTGCAGCGTCAGTCCGAGCGCGGCGCGGCCCTGCGCCGCGTCCTTCGAAAAGCCGGCAGGCATCTCGACCACGGCTTCGACGCTGCGCTGCCGCATGAGCGCTTCGGCCGCCTGGCGCGTCGGCAGGCGCTTGGCGTCGAAGTAGGGGCTCGCCTGAAAGCGGGCGGCGACTTCAGCCGTGAGCGCCGTGCGCTCGCCGAGCACGACGGCGACGGGCACTTTCGACATGTCCATGGAGAGGCCGTAGCCGAAGAGAATGACAAGAAGCGCCGGCAGAAAGAGTCCGATCACGAAGACCGACGGATCTCTCAGCATCTGGCGCGCCTCCTTCTCGAAGAGCATCCGCAGCCGCAGGAGCGAAAAGCGCGCCGTCATGATCCGCCTCCCGCTCGGCTGCGGCTTTCGGTCACGATCCGCACGAACGCCTCCTCGACGGAGTCTGCGCCTGCGAGGCGGCGCACCTCTTCCGGGCTGCCGAGGACGAGCACGCGCCCCGCATCCTGAATGAGAAAGCGGTCGCAGTATTCAGCCTCCTCCATGAAGTGCGTCGTGACGACGATGGTCGTCCCGGCTTCGGCGAGCGCGACGATGCGGCGCCAGAAGGCGCGCCTCGCGCAGAGGTCCGCGCCCGAGGTCGCTTCGTCGAGAAAGAGGATGGCCGGCC
>CAJKSP010000056.1 GCA_905202595.1 uncultured Sutterella sp. | reverse complement strand
GATTCTATCGTATGTATGATTTTTATGCAATTTCGTCGGCCCGTGCAATGAACCTTTTCAGGCCGATTTAATCAGAGCATCCCCAGGTTTCATAAAGCTTTTCTGGGAAGGAATAGCGAGTGCACCGCCGGTTCTTGGGCACGCAGGTGCGAATGGAGAACTGCGTTTCAGGCGCACCCCATTCGCTTGCCCGAAGGGCTTCGAAGATGGAGAGAACAAGCGCGGCATCGCCGACGCGTTCAAGATAGCGGTCTGAGTAGACCACTTCTTCTGCCGTCGACTCGACGATGTCCTCCAAAGCGTCTGCGTTCATGGCTGCGCATACGGCTGAGAGCAGCTTGGGGCCGAAGTTGAGGAAAGTGAATCCCTCAACAGAGAATTTTGACACGATGCCGGCAGCCGGCTTCTGCACTTCAGCTTCAGGCGCCTGGTAGGTAGGGGGCGCTGCATCAGTCAGCTTCGGCAGCAGGGAAGCGGTCGTTACGCCTTCGAGCATGCGGACGGCGCCGCCGTCGTAGCGCCAGCTGTCCGCCCGGGAAGCTGTTTCTTCGGCAGGACCGCAGAGCACAAAGGCATGCGCCGCGCTGGAGGGCGTCGTCTTGCTGCCGCTGACAAATGCCGCTGCAAGCACAGCGAGGCCGGCTTCTGCCTGATTGCCTCCGCTGAGGGCGAATCCGCTGCGGCGAATAGGCAGCGCACCGATCGCTTTGCACGATTCTGCAGCGGCAAATCGAACATTGAGGCTGCAGAGGCGGTGCAGTTCGTTTTGCGCTTCGCTCGAGAGACTTTTCCATTCAAAGCCGACGGCGGCGATGGTTGTGCGAATGCCCGGCAGCTTGGCAAGCGATTCTGCAAGGCTGACGACGGCAGTTGCTGCCGGCGCCAGTCCGTCAAGATTGGAGCCGTCTGCGAAGAGGATCGCTTCTCCTTCGCCGGCGGATTCCGCCAAGGCAAGGAAGCTGTCTGAGAATGGGCGCGCGAGCGGTGCAGTTTCGCTGCCGGCGAAGCCTGCTTCGGCATCAGCCAGGCTGCCGGCGCCATTTGCCTGCAGCACGGCCAGCGCGTCATGGCGGTTGAGCGTTACGCCGTCGCGTTCGGCGTCAAACTGCAGGATGCAGGAAGAGCAGGCGTCTGGACAGTGGTTGGGACAGTGAAGCAGCTTCAGCGCGGCGCGGAAAAGGTTGGGCAGATCATCGGCGGCTGCGCTGCAGTAGCCGCCCATCGAACGGTCGAAGAGCGATACGACAAGCTGCTTGGAGCCTCCTTCGCGCGGCGGCGTAGTGGTGAAGAGAATTTCATCTTCCGAAATGCGGAACCGCGCGGCGATGGCATGCCGAAGACTGACCGCTATGCCGATGCCTGCGCTCTTGAATCGCATGCGGCGCTGCGCTTTGGGGTTGGAATCCGTCTTGTCCGCATCATCTTCAAAGAGCCCCTGCAGCTGCGAGAAGCGGATTTGCAGGCAGTCCGTCTTCCACTCGGCCGCGAAAGCGATATTTTCTTCAAAAAGATATTGGTGACCCTGTGTGCCGCCGATGCAGTAGCCGTCTTGGGTCATGAATTGGCTCGACGTGGGGCCGATGGGACGATGGCGCTTCCAGTTGTCGAGGCATTCGCCTTCGCCCGGCATCAGCTGAGCAAAGCCGCAAGCGAGGCAGAGTGCAAAGCGTCGGGGGCGCTGGCCTTTTTCGCAGCCTTCGTTGACCGCTAGGAACGAGGCTTCGCCGCTCGCGCGGGCTTCAATTCGTCCGGCTGAGTCGAGCGGCGTCCAAGGCTCATCCATCGAAATGTTCGGATCAGTGCGCACGTATTGGTGCGTATTGAGGTCTTTGTTCGGCCAGTCATCATTCGAGACTGTAAAGCCCGTCGGCAGAACGGCTGCAGTGCTGAAGCTCGTCTCGCAGCCGCAGTTCGGGCATCGAGCGGATGCTTCTGAAATCGGCTCGGCAAAGCGGTGTCCGCAATGCCGGCACGAGAAGATCTTCTTCATCGCGTGAATCTTCTGCGCCGACTGTTCCGACGCAGGCGGCGTCCAGTCCATCTGCACGCCGGTCGAAACGTAGTTCGTGCCGGAAATGATGACGGAGGCGCCGGGCGCATATTCAAAGAGGCCGGTGCGGCTTTCGCGGCTTGGCAGATTGCGATGCCGGCTGGATGGCTTGCTGCCGTCGTCTTCGGCCTCCGAGATTTTCGGGTCGAAGCTCAGCGTATTGACGACACGGATGCTGCTGGGGAGCACAAGCTCTTCCGTCAAATATTCGAGGAGATTGCGATTCTCGAGCCGCCGTTCCTGACGGGAGAGCGAGGCGGCATATGCCTGATCCTTCATGCAGGCATTCGCTTCCGCCTTGCGGCGGCGATACTGTTCGATCTGATCAGCAGCGCGCTTTGAGGCCTTGAAGATCATGTCGGCCGCATGTTGGACCAAATCGCGGAAGCTGCGGCCCTCGAGGCATGATCGGCGCACCAGCAGCTTGAGCCGCTTTTCCAGATCCGATGCCGGCTCATTGAGCCATTTGCGGAATTGATCCTGAACGCCGTTGAGCCAGGTCTTGAGATCGAGGCCGTCGTGCGAGTCGGGGTCCGACATGAGAAAGACGCTCAGCAGCTCGGCGGCGACGTGGCGTTCAACGATGACAGGCGAATGCAGCGAAATGTTCATTTCGGGCTGCCCTTCGACGAGCGCCCAGTCGGGTTCAGCGAACACTGCCCGGTCGCGGCTTCTGCTGCGGCAGATGGTGAGGGAATTGATGCGCGTTTCCTTGCGGCGGCCGGCTCGGCCGATTCGCTGCAGATAGTTCGCCGGATGCGGCGGCACGCCATGAAGAATGACGGCGCCGATTTCGCCGAGGTCGATGCCCATTTCCATCGTCGTAGAGCTGGCCAGCACATTGATGAACCCTTTCTCGAAGTCGCGCTCATGGCTTCGGCGCACATCTTTCAGGAGCTGCGCGGTATGCTCGGCCGCTGCAAAGTAGCCGTTTTGCTCCAGTGCATAGGTGCCGCAGCGGTTCCACACGCCCAAGTCGATGAGCTTCTGATAATCGTCGGATTGGCTCAGCGACGTGCGGACGGCGTTTCGCGCACGAAGCACGCCGGCTTCAAAATCGACGGCCGGCGGCTTCGGTATCGCAACTTTGACGGCGCCGAAGAGCGCCGGATTGGCCGGGCATCGATCGCCGACGATGGTGTCGAAGAGCTGATTGCAGCCCTCGAAGCGCCAGGCGGCATCATTAGCGGCGAGAACGGCCGATTTTTTCAAATCCAGGCAATAGCCGGCGCCGGCTTCTGAGCTGGCTTCAAGAATGTTGGCTTCGTTCTTGAGCGCGCGGAAGGCCGCTTCGAGCACATCATTGATCAAGTCGATTTTCTCTCGGGTCGCGTTTTCCAAATCGATCCCGAGAATGGCCGCAGTCAGGCGAACCATGCGCGACGTGCGCTGGCTTTCGAGCTGCGCTCTCGGCCAGCGCACCTGATGCTTGCCCGCCTTGTTTTCAGAATTCGGCGGCAGAATGGTCTTCTGGAAGACGCGGCTGCTTCCGCTCAGCGTCGTCCACTTGGACGGCATGGCAATGGCGTGCTGCCAGCGAACGAAGAAGTCGAGCACGAGCTTGAGGTAGCGCTGCCACTCCTCGCGGGTGAAGCGCTCTTGCAGACGAGCCGGCGGATTCAAATTCGTGAGCGCCGGGTATTCCACTTTGACGAGGCCGCAGGTTTCGAGATTGACGCCGTTGACCGGGCGGAATCCGAATTCGCGCAGCAGCAGAATGTCAGCGGCTTCTTCTGGCGAGCAGTTTGTCTTATTGGTGCGCAGCGAACTGAGCAGATTGCGAAGCTTGCCGCTTTTGTTCGATTCAATTTCATTCGAGATTGCTTCGAGGACGCTGCTCCACGGCTTCTTCGCGCCTTGATAGGGCGCGGCCAAGACTTGTATCTGCGTTTCGATCATGGAGCGCACTTCTGGCGGAACAGTTCCCAAGGACGAGCGCCATCGCTCAATCTCCTGCTGAGTCGTCTCCGGCATAGGCATCGGCGTCAGCATTCTGGAGACTCGCGAAAGCACGAAGCTTCTTTCGCCTTCGCGTTCGATCAGCGCGGCTGTTTTGGCCGTACCCTGACGGGAGTCCGTAAAGCTCAGGAGCTTTTTGCCGGACATGGGGCGGTCGCCGGCGCGCTCATTGTCCGGCACTGCGCTGTAGTCAAGGAGAAGCGGAATGAGAGCGTTGGCATAGCGGCCTGAAATGCGGCGCAGATAGTATTGCGCGGGCGCCTGTCTTTCTCCGCACGCTGGGCAGGGGATGCGGCGGTCCTCTTGCCTTTCGCGCACGGCGAGTTCGGCAGTCTTCTCTTCGCCTTTCTCTGTTTTCCACGACAGACAGAAGCCGACGGCTTCCTGCGAAGGCGGTTCATTGGTAATCAAGACCGGCATCGCATAGAGTTGGTCATCAGAGGCATTTTCTGCATTGTCAGCATCTGCTGTCGACGCGATGAGCGAATCCGACGCGTCAAGCGGCTCACTCATTTCTTCAATGCGCGCTTCTTCGCTCTCGGAATGCGGGGCATTTGATGCTTCGTCAGGTGTTCCCAACGCTTCCTGCGCCGCAGCGACGCTCTGTTCGAGGTCTGAGCCGCCTTCGCTTTCAAAGCGCATCCAGCCGACAGCCGCATCGCTTTCGTCATCGGGACGGACGAGCTTCTCTTCGCCGTCCGCTGTCAGCAGCCGGTCGGCTCTCAATGAAACGGCGCTGCAGTGCGGGCAGGCCGCGAGCGGGAAGAGCGGCGCGCCGCATCGGCAGGTGCGCCGTCCGTCTAGGTAGACCTGCCCGAATCGCCAGGCCGGATCGCGGAGCTCTTCATCTTTGGCGCTGCAATTTGGATCCGGGCAGACGTTGAAGACGTCGGTGGTGCTCATCATCTGCTGCAGCCGCAGCGGCAGCAGGGTGTTCTTGCCTTCTGGGGCAGTCAGCAGGTCGAGCCACTTGAGCGCCTCTTCGGGCGTCTGCAGGCCGATTCGCTGCTGCAGATCTGAGAGCATGAGATAGTGCGGCGCTCGAATGAATTCATTGCGAATCCGCATGGCGGTTCGCGAGCGGCGCAGATGAGCGGCAAGGCCGTCGTCGCCCGGAACATTCTTGAGCGCGAACAGGTCGTCGAGCGCTTCGTCGTCGTGCAGCCGTTCGACTTCAACAGGCTTCGGAAGCGAACGTTCGCCGAGAATCAAATGGATGTTGTCGAGCGGGGCGCCCGAAAGATCAGCGAGAAAGCGGCGGAGCTTTTCTTGGGCTTCCCGGTTGTCAGACGCGACGGTGGCGGAGGTGGCGACGAAATGAACCTGCGACGGGTCAGTGTCGAACGCGTTGAGCACGCGCCGCAGGAGGAGCGCCATTTCGGCTGCACGGGTGCCGATATAGGTGTGCGCTTCATCGAGAACGATCCAGCGGAAGGTGTGATGCTTCTTCGTCGCTTCGATCATCGGCTGATCTTTAGGACGCAGCAGCATGCGCTCGAGCATGGACGAATTGGTGAGCAGCAGATGCGGCACTTTTTCCCGCATGGCTTTGCGGGTGGGCAGCTCCTCCGGATGATCCTGCTGATATTTCTGAAGCTGATCCGAGCGCGCTTCTTCGAGTTCTCCCGTGTAAAGGCAGTAGGTGATGCTGCCGCCGAACGGCTGCGTGAACTTTGTCAGGCGATCGCGCTGGCTGTTGATGAGCGCATTGAGCGGATAGAGAAAGAGTGCGCGGATGCCTTTTCGCCTGAGCGTTCCGGCAGTCTGTTCCCGAACCAAGTCCTCAATGATGGGGAGCATGAAGCATTCCGTTTTGCCGGAGCCCGTGCCGCTTGAAATGACGACGCTGTTCCGCTTGTCGCGGGCAAGCAGAAGCCGAAATGCTTCCAGCTGATGCGAATAAGGGGGAACGAGCTCAAGCTTCTCGTTCGTCTCCTGGCTGAAGAGCCCCTCCCGCAGCATGTCCGGTACGGATTTTCCGGACTGCTTCCAGGGGAAGACGGCCTCAAAGAGCGGATCGCCGAGGAGGGCGTTTGCGGCGCGCGCCTGGTCCGCAGGGGTCTTGGCATTCGAAGCGGATTCGGACAGCGTTCTGCGAAGCCATCGGTTCAGCGGTTCGTTTTGAAAGAATACGGAGCTGACCGCTTCGTTGACGCTTCGGTGGCGCAGATGCGGAAGAAGTTCGGACCAGTAAGTGTTGTTGTTCATAGCAATGTCTCGCGGGAGAGCCAAAAAGCGGCTGCGGATCGTTCAAATGAAAGTGTGCTGCCGGCGGCTGGGCCTTCAGCGCGGTTGCAGGGCGGCGCTTTGCCGAATGCCCCGTCCTTTGCTTGAGGCAGAGCGCAGCACTTCAGCACAGGCTTCAGCAAAGCTCGCGCAAAAGGCTGTCCAGCGGCTGTTGGCGGCGAACAGCGTTTCCGTATAGAAGAAGAGCACCTTGCCGGCCAGGCGGCGAAGCAGGTCCGGCTGTGCCTGACGATTCAGGTCATAGCCTCTGACCCAAGCGAAATTCGCAAGCAGCACGGCAAGCATGTACTGGTTCTCCCGCATGGCTGGAGAGAGCGTTTGGTTCAGGAAAATCCGCCGCGCCATGCCCCATCCCTCCGGATCCAGTTCGCTCAGGACTTTTTCAAGGAGAGCCAGTGCATCAGGCGCTAAGGAAGCTTCCTGCCCTGATTGTTGAATCCGAATTTCGGGGACGAACGTCTTGGCGCTCTCTTTGAGCTTTTCCTGCAGCGCTTTTTCATCAGCCGGGCGCTGCGCACACAGGGCGAAATAAGGCAGCGGCTGCATTTCTCTGCCGAGTTCCGGCGTAAATTCGCGCCGGCCGTCTTTAACCAGCGTGCAGAGAAGCCGATCTCGAAGCACAGGCATGAATGTTGCAATATCGAGAGAAAGCAGCCGCACCAGCCAGTGATTGACTGCCTCTGCCGACGCTTGGCAGCCCGTCATTTCCAATCGATTTTTCAGGAAGCTCTGCAGGTCGGAGAGGATCCGTCCGAGCTCTCGGATCGAAATCAGATCCCATCGCCAGGCGTGATAGCGTCCGACGGAAAAAGCAAGCGATCGGCCGTCGGCTGCCGGCGGCATGGTGAGGTCAAACGAAAGTGCAAAAGCAAACGCCAGAGGGACGTCGTCATTGAGCGCGTCCCAAAAAGGCAGAAAGGCAAAAGCGCGTGCGCCGAGCATGCGGAGCTGCGCCTCAAAGACGGCTCGCTGCGGCTGCTGAGGCTTGAACAGGGCGTCGCGGATGCAGTATTCGGCGTAATCCTTTTCATGGGGCGTTGGCTTTTCCTTTGTCCAGATGGATCGAATCTGAAGCAGAGGAAATGCAGCAGCTGCCGCCTCATCAAGCTTAGGCAGCGGCGCATCCGAAACGGATGCCGATGTCGGCGCCGCAGCTTCTGCTCCCTCTGGCGCTGCTGCGACGGGATTGGGATGGGCGCTTTGATAAAGCGGACGCCAGCAGGTCGGGGGAATCACGAGCGGACGGATGCGGCAGCGTTCATCCTGCAGCGCATAGACAACCCAGGGGACGCGCCGCTGCGCGGCATGCTGCGTCAAATTGATGGCGTCGCCGGGACCAGCCTCCAGAATAAAGGGCTGCGATTCTCGGCTGTCTGCTACAAGCGGCTGCAGGCAGACGGTGTGATAGGTTGCAAAGTTGTCAAACCGAATCGCATCTTCAGCCGGTTCGTACTTCATGCGTTCGCTGAAGCGGCGGACTCGCACGCAAATTTGTTCGTTGCCGACTGCCAGCTTGAGCGAGACGCCTTTCGGCGAGCCGGCATCCAGACGCATCAGGCGGAAGAGCTCGTCGCGAAAGTCCTCATACACCAGCCGGCCGGCGTGATCGTCATCCTGCAGGTAGAGCGGCACCCATAGCCGGCAGCGCTTCGGATCCTGGAGTTCTTTGGGCGGCGTTTCGGCGTCCATCATCAGGTACTCTGGGCGCTGGCCGCGGCTCTGCGGGTCGACGACAGCGAAAGTGAGTCGGCGCACTTCGTCGAGCGAGCACTCAATGTGCTTGCCGGACGTTTCCTTGCCGAAGCGCACGGCGAGAAAGCGCTGCGGATATTCGAAGCTGAGCGTGAAATGACTGCCGTTTGCTGCGTTGCAGAACAAAACGGAAAAGGGCCTGCAGTCGGATTCCGCTGCAGCGGGCGCGCAGGTGAGGACGATATTGGCGCCCTGCTTTTCTGCCGTCACCGCGGAATAGTTCGGCAAGGCGTCGAGCGCTCCCCAGCCCGAGAGCGTGATGATGCCGGGCTTGACAGACGAGCCGAAGCTGAACTGCTTGGAGGCGCCATGAGGGAGAATCAGCGCGCGCAGTCGGCGGACGGCCATGCCCCTCGCGACTCTGGCGGTGCAGACGGAAGCAGAGGAGACGACGGGCTTGCCGGTGCTGAAGTGGCCGCGGGGACCGACGCGCCAGCGGATGTCGTCCGCCTTGCCGGCAATGTCGGGCAGGCCGCGGTAGATCGGCAGTCCTTCTTCCGTACGGCCGCAGTATTCGCCGCAGAACCATGCGGAGAGATTTTCCTGAATGCCGCGCAGTCGGATGGCATATTCGGCAGCTTCCGCTTCGTTCTCCTCCTGAATTCGGATGCGCAGGCTTTCATACGCTTCGAGAAGCTGGAGCGTCGTGCCGCCTATCTTCAAAAAGGAGGAGCTGACGATTCGGAATGGCGCCTGCGCATCGCCGCCTTCTTTCTGGACTTTTTCGTCGTCTTCGGCAGGGGCGAGCGGCTGAACTTCTGCCTGAACCGGGCACAAAATCAGCACGCGGTCCGCAGGCGTAGAGACTGTTCCGCTGTCTAAAAAGGGCCATTCATCAGAGTTTTGCTTCGGGATGAAGACAGCAGGCTCATGCGGATCAAAGAGGGAGGAGGCGCCGAGCGGGGCGGCGGCAGTGCCTCCCGCATGATTGGCGAATTTGACGGCAAGCGCTACGGGCGGCAGCGCATCGGCATTGGTGAGGCGGAGATTCTGCAGAGCCGTGATGCGCCAGGTCCCGTCATTCATCGCGCTTATTCTGGCGAAGGCGCGCTTGTCAGCCCAAATGGTGCCGGCAGCGCTGTATTGGCTGGCTGTGTGCGCATGAGCTGATTTGAGCGACGGGAAGAGGGCTTCCATCTCATTCTGAGAGGCATGCGTCTTGCGGACTTTGGCCGTCAAGACGAGCTGCGGTTGCGCGCCGCTCGGCAGGCGGATGAATCGCCGTACGAAGAAGCATTCGCCGGAAAGCTCTTCAGCATCCGTCTCATAGTGCCTCAGAAGCGCTTTGAAGCTTTCAAGCGGCACACGGCAGGCGGCAGGAAAATCAGAAAGCTTCTTCCAGGCCGCCTCAATTTCCGTGTCGTTCGGCGAACTCGGCAGCTGCGACATGGCTGCGGCGAGCGAGACGGCGCCTCGTCTGAGAAGTTCGCAATAATGCTCAGGGTCAAAGGAATCCGGCTTGTCATCGAGCAGGCGCGATCTGATCTGTGCGTCGAGAACCGCCTGGCTCTTTGGATAGCGCTTCAGGAAGGCGAGCAGATAGCGCAGTCCTTTGGCCGCCCAGCCGGATTCGTTGGCAATGGCTTTCATCGGAATGCCTGCCTGCGCCATGATGTAGCCGAGAAAGCGCTTGCCGTTCTTTTGGATCGTGGCCCCGTTCAGCCAATAGCTGGCGCCTTTCTCGACGAGCGCCTCATGCGCTTTGGGGTCGAATGCGGCGCCGATGGTTTGGTCGATGGCGCTCCAAGTCCATGCGCCTTTTTCATAGTTTCGGCTAATCCACAGAGCGCCGTAAAGCACGTAGGCGAAGGCGAATTGGGGCGAGATCGGCTTGCGCGAATAGTGGAGAGCGGTAAGCGCGCTGCGCAGCGCGCCGCCGAGCTCTTGAAACTGAGCATCCGACGCGCGGCAGAGATAGAGCGGCTGCCCTCGGTGGCTGTCGGCGAATTCTTGTACCCAAACGGGAAGCAGCATAGGGGGAATCCTTTTTGAAATCGGGTGGAAAAAGCGAAGCTGAAGACGCGTCCGCGCCAAGCGCTGCGCAGCTTTTGGAAGGCTGCTGCCTCGGCGGTCGTAGTCCTCTGCCTGTCGCGCGAAGCGTTTTGTGGTTTGAAAAGCGTTTTCCAGGGAAGGCTTGCCTGCAAGCGAGAAGGAAGATGGCTGGCGCCGACGGCGTGGCGGCGCGGCCATTCATTGCTCTCAGCTGTTTGTGCGCTTAAAAGCTTCTGCAAAGCCTGAGCGGACGGCATATGAAAGGCTTGAAGCAGTCTGCGGCGCGGTTTGGCATCTGACGAGCTTCATCGTGTAGAAAACAAGCATTTTTGTTGGTTCGGCAAGCAGAAGCATCTTCTTGAAGAGGGAGTGTTTTTGCATAGTTGTCTGCAATATCATCAGATTTTGTAATCATCATGGGGCGAACGATGCGGCGCATCAGCAGATAAAGAAATAGAGCGGTTTCGGCGGCTTTAGTTCAGCGTTCAGTCTGTCCTTCGTCGCGGCGCAGCGGCATGGTGAGCTTCTGCAGATCATTGGCTGTGACAACGATGTCGCCGTTCGCCTTGTGCCTTTCTTCCTCTTGGTTCTCCTTTTGCAAAACATCAAAAATGTCGTTGAGCAGTTCGGCGCAGAAACAGTGAAGCACGACGTCAAGCAACAGCTTTTCATCGACGTGGTAATACTCCGCCAATTGAGGCACGACATCGAGCGGCATCGTGAAAATGCCGTCCTCCAGCGCTTCCAGCGACTGCTGAGTGACAGCTGGATGGCGAGGCATCAGGCTTTTGTCAAACGTGAGCTCCAGATCTGCGCGGCGCTTTTGAAGGAATTCCGCTAGGTCTTCGCTCGAACTGACTTTCTCAAGCGATTCGGCTGCTCGATGATCCCAGGCAGGGTGGAAGTGCCGCCGATGCCTCAGCCAGCGTCTTGCGCTGCTGTTGGTGACATAGACCGGCTTGCTGCCTAAAGAGTCGTTTACAAGAAGTTCTTTGGCGCTGATGGCGTTTTTGACTGTGCGGATGTCGACTCGTGCGAGATACGGGAGTACGCCGGCCTGCACAGAGAATCCTCCGTCGAGCGCACAGCGCGCATTGCCTGCGGCGACGACAATCTGCCACGGCTCGCAGTCCGGCATCAGGGCTTCCACAACTTCCCCGGCGGATATGACGCAGGATTCGTTGCAGTCCGATTCTTTGGGTTCTCGTCCAAAGAATGCGAATTGATAGCAATCCTCCAGCGTCCGCCAAATCGTTTTCTGTTTGATGTTGCTGAACTCCTCTACGAGCGCTGCCGTGGTGGCATTCGAGAAGTAGCAGAGATCGCCGAGCGATAGAAAGGCATCCAAGCGGTTTTGAAAGAGGGTGAACAGCTCTTCAAGCTCTGCCGGCGTTGGAGGTTTTGTGAGATCCATGATAATTTCCTGGAAAACATCATAAATGAATCCTAGGTCATCAAATCTGAGGCCGTCAATCCTTTTGGACGGTGCGGCTGTGTTTTGTGCGGCGCGGGCAACAAAGAGAAGCTTCGTTCAGCGTGAGAATCGAGAGAATGAGGATGAATCTACAGATGGGAAAGGTGGATTTTGATGATAGTTTGTCAGACTCTGCGAATGATTGTCTGAATAGTAGATAGAATGAAAGATCGAATAGTGCAGATTGATCGGCGCATTATTCCTGACGCGCAGAATTGTTTTGAGCTCGCTTGAGCTGTCAGCTAGCGAATGGATGTATGTGCACAGCGGTTGTCGTCTATGACCGAACATGAAGCTGAAGTCTTCTGAGATAAAGACCTCAGCAACATTCCAAAAGAGGAAGATGTTGTTTATGAGTGCGCGATGACCTGTTCTTCGCGGAATGCACTAGGCGGTGCTGTCGCGCTGTCGGTCAAGCGTATCAACCTCGCCGTTGTTCCCAACGGCCCGCTGAGACAGTGCGGCAAGCGGCTTGCAACCAAGGCAGGGCGCTGCATGCACTTGAATCATGCAACGGGCAAAAAATCTGCTGTAGTCTTCTTTACCAACCGCGCCGTAAAGCCCCGTCTTTCAAGACGGGGATATAAGGCGCTGC
>CAJKSP010000055.1 GCA_905202595.1 uncultured Sutterella sp. | reverse complement strand
AGCCCCCTCTGGGGTAACAATAAAGCTTCCCGCTTCAGCGGGGAGTTGCTTACAGACTGGCAGCTTGAAGAGCTGGCCGGAATGCCCAAGGTTCCGACGAAAGCGTGCCTCAGCAAAGGCTTCGTCATATTGGGCTGCAGGCCCAAGACGCTACGGCAGCTTCTAGCGCAGATTCAAGCCTATCCAGGCACCGAGATTGACGAAGCATTTCTGGCCATTTGCGCCAATCAAGCGCGGACAGACGCAAATGAATTTCTAACGCCCATATGGAAAGCTGATCCGCTGACTCAGCGCCTCTTCACCGAAATTGCCAAGGCCGGTCCCAACGGCTGCAACAACCTTTTCGCCGCACATTTTTTGAAGCGCCTGACGGCAGAAACGGGCAGCAAGAGAGCCATCTCCGCCTCCACGGTGCAAAGCCGGCTGACGAACATGCAAAAGAAGGATTGGATTTTCTCCATCAGCCACGGCAGCTATGCGGCTTCTGATCCGCAAGCTGCCCGCGTCTGGGCGGCCGAGCATGAAGACGCATTCGGCCGCAGCTGAGATCTTCTGAGGAGGTTGGATCCAAGATCTGTCGTTTTATGGCTCACAACCCCTGACGTTTGACAGAGAGGCTTTTTCGTATCTGTTTTTCTTATTTTTTTTGACTTTTCCGGAACCGACCCAACCCAAAATTGGCATCCAGCGGGAAAGTTAAAAACGGTGAAAGGAAGCGATCCGAAAATCGCTTCCTTTCGTTCAGGATCCTCAGTTACCCGAGGAGCTTACTAACCGCCGAGACGAGCACAAGAATCGCTGCGGCCGTAAGACCTATGCGGATTCGAACCGAGAACTTTCGTCCCCAGTGTGCTACTATCTCTACGGAGATTGGCGAGGGTTTCTGTTGTGTCATCGCCGATTCTCCACTAGAAAAGCAAAAAAGCCCTTCCGCGGCAACGGTTGGGCTTTTTGCTTTGTGGGCGCTGTCACATGACAGCGTCATTGCGGGACACGCCCGCAAATTCAGCATCCGCCTGACCGTTCGCAAAGAACCGGCGCGGGCAAGAAAGCCCGCTATTCTCCGCGGGTCAATATTAGCAGGGCTTCACCCTCTCCCAATTCCTATCGCGGAATGTAAACAGATTTGGCCGGAAATAGCTTCCCGCCATATGGGGAGACTGCATTCGCGTCGCTCGGCGCCGCCTGAGCGAAGAGGCTCGGAGCGGAAGCGGATGCAGCGGCAAGCGATGCGCTTCCCCAAAACGTCCGCATCCCCCGGGGGCAAATAGTTTTGTCCCTTGATGGCAAATCCGCTGACTCCGCTTCATTTCACCGAAATGGCCAAAGCCGGTCCCAGCGGCTGCAACACCCTTTTCGCCGCACATTTTTTGAAGCGCCTGACGGAAGAAACGGGCAGCAGAAGAGCCCTCTCCGCCTCCACGGTGCAAAGCCGGCTGACGAACATGCAAAAGAAGGATTGGATTTACTCCATCAGCCGCGGCAGCTATGCGGCTTCAGATCCGCAAGCTGCCCGCGTTTGGGCGGCCGAACATGATGACGCATTCGGCCGCAGCAGAGCTTCTGCCTGACTGAACTGAGCCGACCGACAGGCCCCTCAGCCCTCTGCCGAAGCGTCGAGGCACTTCGCCTCTGCTTCAAGGAAGCGGGAGAAGGCTTCCAAAAGCCGCCGCATCGGCTTCTCTTGATCCCCTAGCGCCTCCATGGCTTCGCGCGCCGCCTGCGGCCACCAGCTTTGCACCCAGTCGCGCAGGAACTGCCGCTCGGCGCCGCCGTCATTGCGCTCTGCAAGCTCCGCCAGAAAGCCGAGCATGATGCCGAGATGATCGTCAGGAAGACATTCGACGCCTTCTTCAGAAGCCTCATGCTCGCGGGACTGCACCAGGCCGTGCTCGACATAAACCCCGCGAACGCGCGCAGAAAGCGGACCGCTCAGGAGCTTTTCCGTCGTCTGCGAAGCGCTCATGGTGAGCGGCGCCGTTGAACGGCCGACGCCGTAGAAAAGCCGGGCGAAGTCCTGCTGGAGCGCCTCGAGAATCTGCTCCTCCCCTTTTCGCTCGCCACCTAAAGGATCGGGAACTGCCGCCGACGCGTCGAGATCGCGGCCAGCCTCGAGCACGGCCTCGACCTTCGCCGCGTCCGTCAGCGCCGCCAGCCAGTCCGGCGTCAGCCGCCCCAGAAAGAACTGGCTCCAGAAGCGGTAGAGAAAGGCGCGATAGGGCGCCGTCCGGCTGAGGAAGTCTTGAGACTCGGATGCGCAAGCTTGATCTGCCATAGGTGAAGATCTGCCAAAACAAGAAAAAAAGGAAAGCGCCGGCTCCTCATCGCGCCGGCGCACCGAAAGCAGCGCTTCAGCGCTTGATGCTCATCTCAGCGAAATTCACGTGCGAGCTCAGATAGCGCACCTTGGGCTGCGTGCCGGCCTTGGCGGTCATCATCTGCGCACGCTGCAGCAGCGCCGCCTCCTCGGGCTTGAGCGCATCGTAGTCGATAAGCGTCAGCGCACCCGTCGAGCAGTTTTCAACGCAGGCGGGCAGCCGCCCCTCGCCGAGGCGCTGCGGGCAGAGCGTGCAGTGCTCGGCCTTCCCCGGCACGTGCTTCTGCCAGGGCTCAAGCTCCCGGACAGCAAGCGGCGCCTTGCCGCCGAAGTAGGACGTCTTCTTCGCGTCGTTGAACTGCGGCGCACCGTAGGGGCAGGCAGCGAGGCAGGCCTTGCAGCCGATGCACTTCGACTGATCGACCGCCACCTCGCCGAAGCGCCCCTTCGAAATCGCCTTGGCGGGGCAGACCTTCAGGCAGGCAGGCTCGTCGCAGTGCTGGCACGACGCGCGGAAGTACGTGATGATTCGCGCCTTCGGATCCTCCCTGCGCTCGATGCGCACCCACTGCATGCCGGGATCCACCTGGTTTTCCTCTTTGCAGGCGACGAAGCAGGCCTGGCAGGCGATGCACTTGTCTGCATCGAAAAGAATGCCGTATTTGCTCATATTGGTCTCCTTTCCTTCCTGTTAGGCCTTCGTCTTCTTTTCAACGCTCACCGGCATTTCGAAGTACGCCGGATAGCCGCTCATCGGATCGCGAACGCTGCGGCCGACGAGCTGCTGGGTGTTTTCCTTGCCGAGCCAGCCGTACTGGCCGTCGATGAGTCCGGGCGGCACGATGATCGACACCGCAGCGCGGGCCTCGACCGGTCCGCCGAAAGGCGAGCGGATCTCGACAATGTCGCCCTCCTTGATGCCGCGGGCGGCGGCGTCCTCCGGACTGATGTCGATCGTGAGATGGTCTTCGAGCTCGAGGAGGTACGGCTGATCGCCTCTCGTCTTCGAATGCGTGATGTAGGGCTTGCGGGCGCCGTTGAGGAAGCGCAGCGGGAATTCCTTCGTGAGCGGCATCATCGGCTTGAATTCCGGAATGGCAGGGAAGCCGTGCTTGGCCGCACGGTCGCTTGCGATGTCGAGCTTGCCGCTTGCCGTATTGAAGCCGGGCTTGCCATCAGGCCGCATGCGGCCTTCAGCAAACTTGCGGAATCCGGGCTTGGGCGCCGGAACCGTCGACACCGCAGGCAGCGCCGCTTCAAAGGCGTCCCACCCCTTGCCCTGCAGATTCTTGATGACAAAGTCGCATGCGGCCTTCGGGTCGCCGTTAAAGAAGTGCTCGGGCTTGTCAACGAGGCAGCCGAGCTCGAGCGCAATGCGCCAGTCCTCGCGGCATTCGCCGAGGGGCTTCACCGGACGGCGGACGGCAATGCGGTTGCTGTACCAGCCGAAAGGCGCATAGCGCTCGTAGTTCATCGCGGCAGGCAGCAGAATGTCCAGATCCTGATGGCTGTCGGGACGATAGAAGTAGTCGGCGGAAAAGGCAAAGTCGAGCTTCTTCACCGCATCGCGGTAAACCGCAGGCGACGGCCAGATGTTGACGTTGAAGCCCCAGCCGCAGAACATGCGCACCTTGCCGTCCCGCACCCATTCGGGGAAGTTGTTCGGACTCACCTGGTCCTTCATCTCATGCCAAAGCGGCACCTCGGTGCGGTCCAGCCGGCGGGCCTTCTGTTCGGGCTTATTGAACCAGGCGTTTTCCGACATCGAGGGATGCAGGCCGTAGGCCGCCATGGCGAGCCCCTTCGGATTCTGCGGAAACGCAGCGCCGCCCTTGGCGTCGATGTAGCCCATGACGATCGGAAGGAGCAGCAGCGCGCGGGCATTGTTGACGCCGTTTGAATTGTGCGAAAGCGACTGCGTCGTGAGCGTGAAGGCGCCCGGCCCCTTCGCCCAGAGGCGAGCGGCTTCGACGACGAGCTTTGCGGGAACGCCCGTGAGCTCTTCGGTGCGCTCGGGCGTGAAGGCTTCGCAGTAGGCCTTGTATTCCTCAAAGCCGTGCGTCCATTCTTCGCAGAACGCCTTGTCGTAAAGGTTCTCCTTGATGAGCACGCGGATGAGTCCGGCGGCGAGCGCCGCATCGGTACCGATGCGCGGCTGCAGATGAATGTCGGCAATTTCAGCGGCCTTCGTGCGGCGCGAATCGATCGTGATGATCTTGCAGCCGCGCGCCTTCGCCGCCATGATGGCCTTCCACCAGGTGAGCGGCTGCGCCCAGACATTGGTCGCCATGATCATGTAGACCTTCGTGTCAGCCGACGGCGTGCCGCCGTTGTTCGGACAGCCGAAGTTGAGCTCTTCGGCCATCATGCAGCCCGAACGGCATCCGACCGAGGACTCCGTGCCGAAAGTCGTGCTGCCGAAGTAGCGCGCCAGACGATAGATGGCCGGACGCGGCTCCTTCGGATCGCCCGCATAGAACATGACCGCCTCGGCGCCATGCTTCTGCCGAATTTCGAGCATCTTGGCGACGATGGTCCGATAGGCCTCGTCCCAGGAAATGCGGACCCAGCCCGGATCGGCCGACCCTTTGGGCGCGGTGCGCTTCATCGGATAAAGAAGACGGTTCGGGTTGTAGAGGCGCTGCAGCGTCGAGAGTCCTTTGGAGCAGAGATGATTCTGCGGATTCTCCTGCCAATTGGCAATGCGGATGACCGTGTTGCCCTTGGCATCAAAGCGAATGCCGCACTGAGGGACATGGTTGCAGCTGTCGCAGATGGTATACCCCGTCCAGACTGCATTCGCGTCGCCCGGCGCCGCCTGAGCGAAGAGATTCGGGGCGGAAGCGGATGCCGCGGCAAGCGATACAGTCTTCAGAAGGCTTCGGCGTGAAATTTGAGCCGGCATGACTTTCTCCTTTTCTTCCTGCGCAGACTCCCGGCGAAGAATCCGCATGGCCTCTGACGGGTCGAAATGGAAGCGGAGCGCCAGCTGCGCAAGACTGGGCGCAATGGGTCGATCGCCCTTCTTTACAGATTAGCTGTCCTCCTCCGCCTCTCCTAGACGAAGAAACCCGTTCTGCATGCACGAGGGAAGCGCCGCCTTCCCGCTTCAAGCCGCTTTCGCTGCATCTGTCCTGGGGACAGGCCTGATCAAATAGTTGTATACGACGCCTAGTATTTTCACTACCCAATTGCTTTCGCCCATGAAAGCTAGGCAGAATATGAGCTTCAACATCCTTTTGGGCCCTGCAGGCGCTGCCTCGCAGGGCCGTTTCTTTTTTCAGCTGTCCGATTCGCCGGCAGTCTTCTCTTAGGCAGTGCGGACCCAAGCGGCAGGCCGAACCGAGGCCGGCAAGCTCTATAGCGTCAATGAATGACGCATAGCGGCGTACCCTGATTCTCCTGGGCCGGACGGACGGAGAAGCGCGCCTTCCCCTGCCGCCGACTGCGTCCAGGAGTTGCTCTGATTTCTTTGGAGGCCCTCATGAAAGAAGTCCGCACGCCCTCTTTACCCCGCGCCGCGATCCGCGACATCGCTTTCAGCATCCATGCCGGCACAGCGCTGGGCTGGCTCGCCGCCGTGCTGCTCGCCAAAGGCGGCATCAAGCAGATGGCCTATCGCAAAGAACTGGAAGCCGAGCGTGCCGACGGCAGCCGATTCGCCTTCGCCGTATCGCTTCTTGGCCCCTCGCCCGTCGTCTCCCTTCGCGAAAGCGGCGAGCGCGAATGGGAAGAGATGGACTTCATTGCTTTCGGCCGCCGCTTCGGACTTGAACCGGACGACGTCATTGAACTCTCGGATGCCGGCATGATCCTGCAGCAGCTCATCAAAACGGAAGACCCGATGAGCAGCGGCAGCCGGCTTTTCACTGAAGTGATCTATTCGCCCGAAACCAATGAATTTTCGATGACGAGCTGGGACGGCTGCACGCTTCGGATCTGCGGCGTTCACGGGCAAAGCGGGACGCTCGAAAACAGCAAGAAGAATCGCTTTGACTTCCAAAGCCTCCGAGAGCTGGCAGACCTCCTCGACTTCAACTTTGATGCCAGCTAGGCCGCCTGACGGCAGTCAGTCGCCGAACGCGAAAAAAAGCCTTCCGAAGGCCTGAAGCCGTTCGGAAGGCTTTCCATTTAAATCAGCCCATGGCGGAGAAACCCGAAGGAGGGAGCTCGGCGCCGCGACCCCAAAGCGGCGCCGGCTTCAGACCGTCATTCCTCCCAGTAGGCGTTGTAGAAGTCGAAGCTGCTGTCGGGCATCGGGTTGAATTCCTTGAGCTTCTTGTTCGACGCAGCCGTATTGTCTTCAAAGACGAGCCAAGCCCAGGGCGCATCATTCCAGACGGTTTCCTGAATCTTGTCGTACATGGCCGCGCGCTTCGCGTCGTCCTGAATAGTGAGCGCTTCGTCAAGCATGCGGTCCACGTCCTTGTTGACGTAGTAGCCCTCGTTGGCGAGAACCGGCGGGCAGTTGGTCGACTGATAGATCGGACGCAGCGCCCAGTCCGGATCGGTCGAGGAATTCCAGCCGATGTAGTAGAGATTCGACTTCGACTCCTCTGGCGTCGGAACCGATTCGATCATCGAGACGCGCTGGCCGGCTTCGAGCGTGCGCACCGTCACCTTGACGCCCACCTGAGCGAACTGCTGCTGCAGCACCTGAATGACCTTGGCGGACGTGGAGTTGTTGTAGCCCGACCAAAGCGTCGTGGAGAAGCCGTTCGGATAGCCCGCTTCAGCGAGCAGCTCGCGCGCCTTCTTCGGATCATAGGGCCACGGACCCATCTTCTTCGCAAACGGCAGATTGCTCGGCACGACGCCCGTCGCCGGCTCGGCATAGCCGTTGAAGGCCACCTTGCAGAGCGCTTCGCGGTTGATCGCGTAGTTGAGCGCCTGACGGACCTTGATGTTGTCGAGCGGCTTCTTCGTCATGTTCATGACCATGTAGCGCATCGTAATCGAGGGACGAACGATCACATTGATGTTGGGATCCTTCTTAACCTGGTCGATGAGCTCGACGGGCATGGTGTGAATGAACTGCGCCTCGCCCGTGCGGATCATGGCGGCGCGGGTCGCGTTCTCAACCACAGGCAGCCACGTAATGCCGTCAAGCTTGGGCAGGCCCTTCTGCCAGTAGTTCGGGTTCTTCACGACCACGAGCTTCTCGCTCGGGTTGTATTCCTTCAGAAGGTAGGGGCCCGTGCCGCAGGGCTCGAAGGCGATGTTGCCGTTGCCCTCCTTGATAGCGCTCGGGCAGACCATCGTCACCGTGCCGTTGGCCAGGCGCGAGATGATCGTGGCGAACGGGCGCTCGAGAACGATGTTGACCGTGTACTTGTCAACCGGGACGACTTCCTTGATGACGGTGTACTGGCCGCGGCGCGAGAGGCGGTTCTTCGGATCGAGCATGCGGTCGAGATTGACCTTCACCGCCTGAGAATCGAATTCGGTGCCGTCAGCAAACATCACGCCCTGGCGCAGCTTGAGCGTATAAGTGAGTCCGTCCTTGCTCACGGTGTAGGACTCGGCGAGCTGCGGGACCACCTTCATGTCCTTGTCAACCGTGAAAAGCCCTTCGTAGAAGCTCTTCGCCACGCTCTTCGAGAGCGTATCGGAGGCGTTGTACGTGTCGAGCGTCGTGAAGGTCGAATTCACGCCCACTGTAATCGAACGGGCGGAGGCGTCGGCGGCAAGGCCGGAAAGTCCGACAAAGGCGGCGGCCGCAGCGGCGGCGAAAGCTTTGAAGCCGAAGAACTTGTTGGAATTGGTGCGCGTCATGATGGAATGCCTTTCTCTAGCTCGCCGCAGCAGGCGCAGCGTGCGCCCCTTGCGGCGCCGCCCGGCGCGAATCAGTCATGCGCCGCAACGGAGGTTTGTTCAATGGGATCGATGCGTTGAGGCATCCGGCGCCGGAACAGCTGCTTCGGCGAAAGCCGATGCGCTGGTGCGTCGGATCAGGGCCGGGACGGAGGCGCTTCAGAAGCGAGCAGACGGCGGATCAGGCGGAAAGCCAGAGGGGCGCGCGTCGTTCAATCAGAAGCCGACGGAATCGGCCGAGCGGAAGAAATTCAGAAGCCACCGCCCTCGCGGTGTCGCGAGGCTAAAAGATCAAGCCTGGAGGAGAAAGGCGTGCAGGCGGGAGAAGCCGGGAGGAATCCGGCATTGGACGGATGACGAGCTTCGCGAGTCGAAGTGCTGTACGTGCGCGAAAGCTGGATGAACGTCGTCATCATGAACCTCTTCAGGAAAAGAGCGCCGCCACAGATCCCGGCGCTCGATTGACCGCAGCAGGTTGACGTCCCGTCGCTGCGGAGCACTTTCCTTAATCAGGGACGCTTCCGGCAACGGCTAAGCGACGCCAATCGCTTAACTCTCACTTTACGCTCAGAATGCTGCAGACGCCACCCCCAGCGTGGGCGGTTTCACCTAGAGCAGACGAGAATGCTCAAATTGAAAGCCCATCTCCGACTTGCAAAAAACGCAGGAAAAGGCGAAAAGCGCTTTTCCAAGGCCCGCGCTTTTCCCTGGGAAGCGCAGATAATGGCAGGCAGAAACCAATGCGCCGCTGGCAGCAGCGGCAGACGCTTCCTACCCTACCCTCTATCAACCATCAGTCACCCATGCCTGCGCAGTTCGCGCGCCATCCGCTTGCCGCCCCGTCGGGCGACGCCATTCCGAAGCGCGCTCTCACTTTCTTTACCGCCGCCGCCATTCTGATTTCATGCTTCGTCACCTCGGCGGCGCCCATCCCGCTCATGTCGGTCTGGACGGAAACGCTCGGTCTCGACAACGGCGCCATTGCCATGACGGTCGTCTGGTACTTTGCGGGCTGCATCCTCACGCTCGTCTTCTTTGCGAGGCTCTCGAACTTTCTCGGCCGACGGCCGGTGGTTTGGATCACGCTCGCCTGGGCGGCGCTGGCCTGCTGGCTCCTGGCCGACTGCCAAAGCGTCGCCGCGCTCAACACGGCCCGCTTCTTCCAGGGACTGGCCTGCGGCCTCGCCTCGTCAGCCGCCATGGCCTGGGTCGTGGATACGGCGCCGCCGAAGCGCCCCTGGCTCGGCACCGCGCTGACGGCGGCCGGCCCCAACATCGGCCTCTCGCTCGGCACGCTCCTCGCGGGCCTTCTCCCGCAGCTCGGGCTGCTTTCGGTTGAGGGGCTCTTTCATGCCTACATGGCGCTTCTCGCCGCGGCGGCCGTGCTCTGCGCGCTCTCCACGGAAACCATGGCCTTTGCTACGGAGTCCCTTGCCGCCGTGCTCATCCCGAAGGTGGCAATGCCCAAGCGCCTCATGCGGCTCTTCTTCATTGCCGCCTGCGGCTTCGTCGGCACCTGGGGGCTCGGCAGCTTCTTTCAGGGCTTTTCGGCCCGTCTGGCCGGCATGGTCTTCGAGGGGTCGGGCACACTCCTCGCCGGACTCGTCTACCTCTGTCTCATCATCCCCAATGCGACGATGGGCCTCTGCATCGGGCGCTTCAATCCGACGAAAGTGCTGCCCGCAATCATCACGCTCTTCTTTGCGGCGGTGGTCTGCGCCTTCGGCGCGCTGCACTTCGGGCATCCGATGCTCTTCCTCGCCGCCGTAGCGCTCACGGGCGCCATGTCCGGCGCAACCTGCTCCTCCGGGCTCAAGATGCTGCTTCTGGATGCGACCCTCAAGGAGCGTGCGGGCGTGATCGCTGCGCTCTACCTCACGGCCTACATCGGCTCGGGCGTGCCGAACTTCGTCGTCGGCCGCCTGGCCCAGAACGCCTCGATGGACGCGATTTCAATCGGCTACATCGCCTGGGCGGCAGCGGCGGCCCTCGGCGTCACGAGCGTGCTCGCGCTCCTCAAGCGGCGTCCGAGCGAGGCGGAGCGCCTGCGTCTGAACGCCTGAGACAAAGCGCCGGAGAAGCGCCAGACAAAGAAGCGGGCGGCAGAGAAGCCGCAGCGCTCGCGCCCTTGAAGGCGAAGCGCCGGCTCTCTGCCGCCCGCTTTCTTATCCGGGACGGCCTGGCGCCGCCGACTTCACGTCAGGCTGCGCCGGCTGACCTTATTACTGCAGGAGCAGCTCGTTCATGCGGCGCACGAAGCTCGCCGGATCGTCAAGCGTGCCCTGATCCGCCAGGAGCGCCTGCTGGAAGAGAAGCTCGGCCCATTCGCCGAAGCGCTTCTCGTCCGTTTCGGCGAGCGCCTTCGCGACGAGCGGATGCTTCGGGTTGATTTCGAGCGTGTAGCGCTCTTCAGGCACAGGCTGGCCGGCGGCTTCAAACATGCGGCGCATCTGCGGCGTGAGCATCTGATCGGCCTTGCCGACGACGCACGAGGGCGAATCGACGAGGCGAGTGGAGACGCGCACGTCGTCCACCTTGCCTTCGAGCGCCTTCTTCAGACGCTCGACGACGCCTTCGCCCGCCTTCTGCGCCTCTTCCTCCTCGGCCTTCTCTTCGGAGCCCTTGAGATCGCCGAGCTCGAGGTCGGCAGCGGTTGCCGAGACGAAGCCGTGATCCTTGAACTCGGTCACCGCGTTCATCATCCACTCGTCGATGCGGTCCCAAAGGAGAATCACTTCGACGTTCTTCTTCTTGAGCTGCTCGAGGTAGGGCGAATTCTTCGCGGCTTCGTAGCTGCCGGCGATGAGGAAGTAGATCTTCTTCTGCTCTTTCGGCGCGCGCTCGAGGTACTGCTCGAGCGAAACCGTCGCTTCGTTCGAGCCGTCCTCGATGCTCTTCGTCGTGGCGAAGCGCAGGAGCTTCAGAATCTCGTCGCGGTTCGCCGGATCTTCAACGACGCCCTCCTTGAGGACGCGGCCGAACTGCGTCCAGAACGTGCGGTACTTGTCCTTGTCGTCCTGGAGCTTGCTGATCATGTCAAGCGCGCGGCGGGCGACAGCCTTCTTGAGCTTGGCCGTCACGCGGCTTTCCTGCAGAATCTCGCGCGAGACGTTGAGCGGCAGGTCGTTCGTATCGACGAGGCCCTTGATGAAGCGCAGGTAGTTCGGCAGGAACGCTTCGGCGCGGTCCATGATGAAGACGCGCTGCACGAAGAGCTTGAGCCCGCGCTGGCCTTCGCGGTTGTAGAGGTCCCACGGCGCTTCCGAGGGGCAGTAGAGGAGCGTCGTGTACTCGAGATCGCCCTCGACCTTGTTGCGCGCCCAGCAGAGCGGATCCGCATAGTCGTGGGTGAGGTGCTTGTAGAAGGCCTTGTACTGGTCGTCCGTCACCTCGGAAGGCGCGAGCGTCCAAATCGCCTTCGCATCATTCACCTGCTCCCAGGCGCCCGTCGTCTTCGGGGCCTCTTCGCCTTCCTTCTTCTCTTCGGTCTTTTCAGTCCAGAGCATCACCGGCACGGCGATGTGGTCGGAATACTTGGCGATCGTCTCGCGAAGCTTCCAGCCCTCGAGGAATTCGCGGTCGTCGGCCTTGAGGTGCAGGATGACGTCCGTGCCGCGGCCGTCGCGGTGAGCGGGCTCCGAGGTATAAGTGCCGCTGCCGTCCGAAGACCAGCGCACGGCCTCGTCCGGACCGGCAGAAGCAGCGCGGGAGACGACGTCTACGCGGTCAGCCACGATGAACGCCGAATAGAAGCCCACGCCGAACTGGCCGATGAGCTGGCTGTCCTTCTGCTGATCGCCCGTCAGATGCTGCATGAATTCTTCCGTGCCCGACTTCGCGATCGTGCCGAGCGCATCAGCGGCTTCCGAAGCCGTCATGCCGATGCCGTTGTCGGAAATCGTCAGCGTGCCCGCATCGCGGTCTGCACGAATTTTGACCTCAAGCGTCGGATCGTCCTTGAGTAGCTCGGGCTTCGTAATGGCGAGAAAGCGCAGCTTGTCGATGGCGTCAGAAGCGTTCGACACCAGCTCGCGCAGGAAGACTTCCTTGTTGGAATAGAGCGAATGTGCCAGGAGCTTTAAAAGCTTGGCAACTTCGGTCTGAAAGGCATGAACTTCAGCGGCCATTTTTGTGATTCTTCTCCGAATGAAGCGGACGGCGCGCAGCCGTCCTTTGTTGCACTAGTCGGAGATATGGGGGCGAAGCAGCTGATTTTCAAGGCAGCTATCCGCAGAAGTCCAAACGCCAGATACGCGAAAGCCCCGCAACACAACGTGCTGCGGGGCTTTCTTCAATGGGGAGCCTGGCGATGACCTACTTTCA
>CAJKSP010000054.1 GCA_905202595.1 uncultured Sutterella sp. | reverse complement strand
TATTCAATTCTGGCAAATGCCGCCGAAAACGGCATTTGCTCAGAGGATCCTTAAATCTTGAGTGGATTGAACTTGCTGATGCAGAACCGTGGACGCCACGGCTCTTTTGGCACGAGCGCACTCATCTCGACCCTCTGCACCAATGTTTTCGCGGCATGCTTGAGCTCAGCGCCAAGAATCTCGCTCGCATTGATTGCAGCAATTGATCCACTGCGTTTTCTCATTTGGAAAAAACGAATGCTCGAAGACGCTGGTAGCGTGTGCTGTTTATGACGGGATGCTGCGTTTCGTCGACCAAGTTTCCCAGAAACAGAAGCGGGATGGATCGATTCTTGTTTGGCTGACGAAGTTCGACCTAAGGAACCGATCTCATTTCAATAGACAGCGTAAATCCCCTGTTCAGCTTGTTTTCTGGGCTTCACAATGAATCTTGAGAGGGCAAAGTTGTCTTCACCAAAGGAGAACGCTCATGACCATGAATCGTCGAAATTTCATTGCTGCAGCGACTGCTGGAACGCTGAGCGCCACAGTCAGCGGAGCCTATGCCGTAGAACTTAGTGCTCTCAAAAATCCCAAGTGGAATGAAGAAGCGGATGTCGTTGTTGTCGGCTTCGGCGGTGCCGGTGCGTGTGCAGCTATTGAAGCTCACGATGCCGGCGCTAAAGTCCTGATGCTTGAAAAAACGGCTGAGGGCGGCGGCAATACGTCCGTATCTGCTGGCGGCATCATGATTCCGAAGAACAAGGCAGATGCATATGTTTATCTTGAGAAGACCTATGATTTTGCCAAAAGCGATAAAGATGTTGAGCTTCTGAAGATTTTCTGTGATGAAATCGTTCAGCAGCGCGATTTTCTGCTTGGCCTTGGCAAGGATGCCAAGATGGGCCGCTACGGCGGTGCTGGCCATAAATTGCCGCATGCCGATACCATTGACAAGTACACTTTCTTCTATAACGGCGCTTCGGCAGGGCCTGCGCTGTTTGCCCTTTATAAGAACGCTGTGATGAATCAACGAAAAATCCCTGTGTTCTTCGAAACAGCCGGCAAGCGGCTCATCGTTGACAAGGGAGTTGTCATCGGCATTGAAGCGGAAGGCAAATCCGGCAAATTGCTGATTCGTGCTAAACGTGCAGTAGTTCTTGCAACTGGTGGGTATGAATATAACTCGGAAATGCTCAAGAACTTTTCCAAAGCAACCGAGGTTCATGCGCTCGGTTGTCCTGCCAATACCGGCGACGGCATTTTGATGGCTCAGTCAGTTGGAGCAAAACTCTGGCACATGACGTCATACTCCTGCCCGCTTGGCGCTGTTGTTCCGGGCAAGACGGCCTTGGCATCAAGCGGCATGCCCAAATCCGGCATTTGGGTTGACAAGTACGGCAAACGCTTCACCAACGAGAAGGGCATTGATACTCATACTTGCATTTATGCGGTCGATATTCTGGATCCGGTCAAGCACGAGTATCCTCGCATTCCCTGCTTCTTGATTTTTGATGAAAAAGGGCGAAAGGAGGGTCCTTGCGCCGGTAGCATCACTGGCTGGATCGGCTACCGAGAAGGATACAAATGGTCCAAGGACAACAGCGTAGAAATTAAGCAGGGCATTATTAAAAAAGCCGATACGCTTGAAGAACTTGCCAAGCTATCTGGCATTGATCCCAAAGGTCTTTCTGATGGGGTAAAAGCTTGGAACGAAAGCGTCAAAGCCGGGGCCGACAAGGCTTTTGGCCGCGATCCGGCGAAGTCAGCTGCCATTGATGAAGGACCTTTCTATGCACTTCCACTCTATCCGTCGCTCTTGAATACGCAGGGCGGTCCGCGGAAAAATCAACACGGTCAGGTGCTCGATGTATTCGACAAGCCGATTCCCCATCTTTATGCCGCCGGGGAAATGGGGTCGATGTGGGGTTCTATCTACCAAGGAGCCTGCAACAATGCCGAATCATTGGTATTTGGCCGTCTTGCCGGCAGGGCAGCGGCAGCCGAAAAGCCTATCTGATGCATTTGCTGACTAATCTGCACTCGGCGGTGAAGGCTTATCCCGAGGCAATGATTGTCATGTTGTCGAATGGGCTGACAAATTCCAATAGCTCGTGGTAACAACTAGGTAGCGGTTGCATTATCTGTAGCATCGGCTGCTCAACTCGACGATTAAGGGGTTGTGTGAATCATCATTCTGCCCCAATAACTTAGGGCAATGAGTTCCTTCACTCATTGCTCTAATTTTGTTTGCGCTGCGTTCATTCGTTTTTTCGAAGAAATATGTTTCCCTAACGGGAAGAGGAAGCTTGGGCATATCGACCGCAAACTTTCCCCATCACAATGCAATTGGTCAGACCCGCTCCGCCCAAACGGTCTTTTCCGAAAATGCCGCCAACCGTTTCTCCTGCCGCAAAAAGGCCGGGGATGACTGAACCGTTCGGCCGCAGCACGCAGCCGTCCGCATCCGTTCGGATGCCGTCGAGCGTCGTATGCACATAGATGTGCTCTTCGCCGTAGTAATACGGCGGTGAATCGATGGTCTGCGTGAAGATGGTTTTGCCTGTCAGCGGGTCGTAGCCGTTCTGTGCGGCGCGGTTGTAGTCATCAAGCGTCTTTTTGAGAATCTCCGTTCGGACATGCAATCCTGTTGCAAGCGATTCGATGGAGTCTGCTTTTTTAATGATGCCGTTAATGAGCTTGAGGCCGAGCGTGGCGCCCTTGAGCGACTTGCGGTCTGTGACAATCCAGAATTTGCGGTCCGGCAGGCGCAGAATTCTTTCTGCGATCGGATTCCAGGGCATGGCTTCGTTGACAAAGCGTCGGCCGAATGAATCCAGATAAATGTCGCCGCCGGCATAATCGAGAAGTCTGCCGCCCCAGTACGGCAGCAGCTGAAGGCCGAATCCATCGGCCAGATCTGCGCCGACGCTTTGCGCAAGCGCGATGCCGTCGCCGTCTGCACCGTCCCACACAGAGCCGTCGGGATTCGCAGAGGTGCCGATGTCGGCCGTGAGCATCGGATTGATGCGCATGCGCCACGGTACATTCGCTGAAAAGCCGCCCGCAGCAATCACAACAGCAGGCGCTTCAACAAACGAAATGGCTGAGGCTGATATTGCCGCATCGTTTGCCTGCGTATCAATGCCCAGACGCCAAAAACGTCCAGCGCGTTCCAAAGAAACAACCTTGCATCGCAAGGCGATGCTGACTTTCAGTTCAACGGCGCGGCGGGCTACTGCAAGGACATAGCTTCGTCCTGCGGAATTGCCCAGCATGGAAAAGCTTCTCGGACGCAGTCCCGAGTGGGCGACGAAAGGGCGGCCGAAAATGATACCCATGCCTTCCAGCCAGCGGAGTCCTGCGCCGGATTCCTCTGCAATGCGCCGCAGAATGGCGGCGTTGCCGACGCCACCCCCGACGCGCATGGCATCGGCTACAAACTGTTCGGGCGTGTCTGAAAATTTGCTGTCAGCCGCGTTCGGCACGACAGCAGCAATGGAGCCGCTTGAATAGAGGCTGTGACCGCCGATAAGCGGTCCCTTTTCCAGAATGAGTACCGAACGCGCGCCGGCTTCACGCGCTGAAACGGCAGCGCACAGCCCGGCGAATCCGCTTCCGATGACCGCGACATCGCAGCGGTGCCGGACAAGGCTCTTCTTTGAAGGAGCGGCAAGATTTTGAGCAAAGCCCATAGCCGGCAGCAAACACGGCGCAGCAGCCGCACGGAGCAGTGATCGACGCGTCCAGGGGCGGAGAGTCTGCGTGTTCATTTATCGGCCTCATGCAGAAGTTGAGGATCCAGCGCTTCAATCCAGCGATAGGCTTCGAGCGCACTCTGCACGCCGAGCTTGCCGAAGGCATTGGCGCGGTGCATCTTGACGGTTTCTGCACCGATGCCCAGCGCCTCAGCAATTTCCTTATTGGACAAGCCTTGTGCTGCGCGCGTCACCACTTCCTTTTCCCGAGGCGTCAGTTCATCAAACTGCCGCTGCCGCCTGGCGGCTTCGGATTGCATTTTTGCGTCGGCTTCGGCCCGTTCGCAGGCTTTGCTGACCGCATCGCGAAGGCGCATCGGATCGCCTTGCTTTTCGATGAAGTCGAAGGCGCCGATTTTGAGCGTTTGGACGGCAGTCTCGACTGTGCCGTGACCGGTCAGAAAGATGATGGGGAGCGAAATGCCCCGATCTTTCAGAATTCGCTGCAGATCAATGCCGGTCATGCCGGGCATTCGGATGTCCAGCAGAATGCAGCCCGGCCGCTCCGGTCGAATGTCTTCCAGAAAGGCCGTTGCGCTGGGATAGTCGACCGTGTCGAAGCCGCACATGCCGAGGAAGAGCTTTTGACTGCTTCGAAAGCTGTCGTCATCATCAATAAGCCGAACGAGAGACTTCATGATTCATCGCTCCTGGGCTGGCGTGGAAGATTTCTGAACATCAGGCGAGGATAGGGCAGACTCAGCCGCTTCATCAATGCTGAAGACAGCCCGGATGCCGAGACCGCCGGCTTCAAAGACAAGCGACGCGCAGTGGTTGTCGGCAATGCCGCGGCAAATGGACAGGCCTAGCCCGAGCCCCTGGCTGTCCTTGTGATGCAGCGCATCGTTGCGGAGAATGCCCGCAGCAGCCGAGTTGAGCCGGCTGATGGCTTCAGGGCTGGCTGAGCCGATGTTTTCTACAGATGCGCGGCAGCGGCCGTTGAGCACTTTCAGTTCAACCCGGACATTCGGTGGGCTTTTGCGGAGGCGCATGGGCATGAAGGACTTGTCGGCTTCAGCCGCCGCGCGCGCAGCGTTTCGGAGCAGATTGAGGAAAAGGAGCTCGAGCTCCAGAGGATCGCCGAAGACATAGGCCGGTTCAGCCGGTGCGGTCCATGCTGTGCGGACCGGGCTTCCCGGCGGCAGCTCTGCATGCAAAGCCGTCAGGCTTCTGCTGATGATCTCCGAGAGGCTGCATCGCACGTGCGCATCAGCTTCCCGTTTTGCATAGCTGCGGACGCGCTTCACGATGTCCGAAATGCGAACGGCTTCTCGTTCAATGCCGTCAAGCGCTTGTGCGGCCGGCCCCTGCAGGCTGGCGGCACTTGGCGGCGCGGCCATTTTCAATACAGCGGCATAGGTTCGAATAGCACCGATCGGCGCATTGACTTCGTGGGCGATCATGCCGGACATCTGCTGCACGATGGAGCGGCGTTCAAAGCCAGCGAGCGTCTGTCGGACCGCTTCAGCTTCTTCGGCCATTCGCCTGCGCTCCTTGAGCGATCGTTGCAGTTCCTGGGTGCGCCGGCGCACCAAAATCCGCAGCCGGAATTCATTCACAATGAGGAAGCCGATCAGGAGCGCTGCAATGCCGATTTCCGTCTTCCAGCGCAGAAAGATGGCTTTGGGACTCATGTCGCGAAGGTAGGCATAGGGGCCGCATTTGAGCTTCCGAAAGAGCGTCTGCACGGAGGTCAGCGGCACGTTGGTGAGCCACTCGAATTCTGCTGACGGCGCTTTCTGGCTGAGAATGGCAATGGTGGCATCCCGTACAGCGGTTTCCGGCGCGCTGCCCAATGCCAGAAAGCTGACGTCCGGATAAAGCGCCGTCGAGTGCGCGCAGGCCAGGCCGTTGGCTTTGGCGTTCACAATCTGAAGACCCGAAGCATCAATAAGCCGGGCCGCCTCCAGCGTTTCCAAAAGACAGGTGGGGAGAATGGCCACATCGATTTTGCCGGCCAGCAGGCTGGAGATGACGTCCGGATAAGCGTTGTTGCGAAAGTCCACCGATGAAAAGAAGTCTTCAGGATCGAAGCCGGCATTCGCGAGCTCGCCCGCTGCGGCAAGCCAGCCGTCCACGGCAATGGGAATGCCGCTTCCGGCATGCTTGCCACGGAGGTCACGGAGCGTCTGAATGCCCGAAGAGGCTCTTACCGCAAACACCGCCCCGACAGAGCCTTCCGCGTGTTCGGCGCGCTTCGCCCGACGCGTGGCAATCCGAAAGGCGGCCGGCGACTGCGTTAGGGCGGCAGAGGCGGAAAAGCCAGCCGGCGCAAACAGGAAGTCGGGCTTGGCCGCAGCAATGTCGGATTCGGCTTCGGCGGCAGAGAGCGAGATGGTTCGCCAGCGGTAGGCCGGAAGTGCTTCTTCCAGATGCCGGATGGTCTGGCGCAGATAAAAGGTGTCGTAGGGATTGATGAGCGTGTCGAGGAGCGCCACGGTAAGCACCGGACGCGAATCAGACGATGGACTTGGCGTGCGGGCAGTGGTCAGCGTGGCCGCAGAGAAAGCGTCCGGTGCTGAGGTGCCGGCCGGCGCGTCGAAGCAGAAAAGCGCGAGGCAGCCGGCCAGCAGCAGAGCAGCGGCAGCTCTCGTCAGCGTACCGGCGGCATGTCGGGCGCGGGGAAGGGCGGGGCGGAAGGGGGAACTCGGCATGGTTCAAATAGTCGGCGCAAAGCTGTTGACAAGCCTACCCCCGCCCGGGGGTATTGCAGCAGACGGCTCCTCTGCACAATGAGCGTCACGGTTCGGCTCTGACTGAAGCCGAAAAGATTCAATGGAGGACGACGTTCATGAAGAAGACGAGCATTGCACTCGCTGCAGCGGCCGTATGCGCATCCGTGGCATCGGCTGCGCCGACCTTTACGGCGGGCGCCTATCAGAGCAAGGCGCCGGGCATCCACGGCGATGTGGCCGTCGAGACGGTTTTTTCCAAGGATCGGATCGAAGCCGTCAAAGTCACCGAGCAGAAGGAGACGGTCGGCATCGGCACGAAGGCTGTCGAGGTGCTGCCCGGACGCATCGTCGAGGCGCAGTCGCCGAATGTCGACGGCGTTTCAGGCGCTACGATTACGTCCAAGGCGATTAAGGACGCCGTTGCCGACTGCGTGAAGCAGGCGGGCGCGGATCCGGCAGCACTGGTGCCGCTGGCGGTGAAGAAGGCGAATCGCGCCGAGACGCTCAATACCGACGTCGTGGTTGTCGGCGGCGGCGGCTCCGGCATGTCCGCAACCATCCGCACCCGGATGAACGGACTGAATGTCGTGCTTGTCGAGAAGATGCCGATGCTCGGCGGCGCTGCAGCCATTTCGGGCGGTCAGGTGGTTGCGCAGGGCTCCAAGCTTCAGAAGCAGTTCGGCGTGACGGACGATTCCGTTAAGTCGATGGTGAAGGACTTTCAGGCTAACGGCAATCACCTGAACGATCTCTCCAAGCTCACGCTCTACGCAAAGAATGTCGGTCCGACGATCGACTGGCTCCATGAAAAAGTGGGCGTGAAGTTCGTTCCGAACGATCTGCCGTTCCTTGCAGAATACAGCCACAAGCGCGCATTGGAATTTGAAGGCGGCTCCGGCACGATGGCCCAGCATCTCCGCGAAGTCATTGCCGGCAACGGTGCGAAAGTGCTGCTCAACACGAAGGTGGAGTCGCTCATCGTGGAAGACGGCAAGGTAATGGGCGTTCATGCCGTGGATGCCAATTCCGGCATCAAGTACACCATTCGTGCGAAGAAGACCCTTCTGTCAACGGGCGGCTACGGCAACAACAAGGAGATGCTGTCGCCTGAGATGCGCAAGGTGCTTTACTACGGACCGGTGTCCTCTACGGGCGACGGCCTGCGCATGGCGCAGCAGCTCGGGGTCAAGACGCAGCTGCTGCAGTACGGGAAGCGCTATCCGAACGGCATTGAAGTGGCCCCCGGCATTGCCAAGTCGACGATCTACGCCAATGTGGGCGCGTTCGATCAGGCCGGCATTCTCGTCAACATCGACGGCAACCGCTTTGTGAACGAGAAGGCTTCGAACCGGCACATTCTCGAGCCGATGCTTCAGAACAAAAACGGCCAGGCCTACGTCTTCATGGATCAGAAGTCCTGGGAAGGCTTCTACAAGCGTCTGCCGGAGACGGGCGTCTCTCAGGCTGATGCCGACAAGTACCTGGCAAACGACGGCAAGTCTGCGCCGCTTTTCGTGAAAGGCTCGACGATTGATGAGGTGGCCGCCAAGGCCGGCATCAATGCGGCCAATCTGAAGAAGACCGTTGAACGCTACAACGGCTTTGTTGCGGCGAAGAAGGATGCCGATTTCGGCCGTCCCGTCGAATACATGAAGGCGCAGATCTCCGCTGAAGGCCCGTACTACATCGTTGAGCAGAAGCCGCGCTTTGCCACCACGATGGGCGGCGTGTGCACGAATGACAGCCTCAATCTGGTGAAGGCGGACGGCTCAGTGATTCCGAATCTCTACGGCGCCGGCGAGTTTGTCGGCGGCGTTATGGGCGACGACTCTCCGGCGGGCGCCAATGTCGGCTGGGCGCTGACTTCCGGCCGCGTGGCTGCAGACGCTATGGCTGAAGCCATTCGCGAGGGCCGCTGACCGATTCTGAATCAGCCTTCCGCATTTCCTCATCTCTTTTAAAAAGCGGACAGCCGTTCAGGCCGATGCCGGGGCGCTGTCCGCAGACCCAAGCTTCTATCCAACCACATAGGAGAACCATCATGAATTTCAAGAAAGCTCTTCTTTCCGCTGCGCTGGCCTTTACGTTTGCCGGTGCGATGACGACTGCTATGGCTGCCGATCCGTACGTTCGTCCTCTGCCGACGCATCCGGTGACGGCCGGCAAGATGGTGATGGGTTCGGCACAGCCGGTGATTGCGGTTCCGCTGGTCGGCGAAACGCATGATGCCATCGTCAAGGAGGCGAAAGTCGTCAAGGGCCTGAATCCGGATCTGATTGAAGTCCGTGCGGACTACTGGGACTTCATCAACGATACGGACCAGTCCATTGCGATGCTTAAGGAGATCAAGTCCATCATGGGCGATACGCCGATTCTCCTGACGGTTCGCATCAAGGCGGAACGCGGCCATCAGGATGTGAGCGCCGACAAGAAGTTTGCTTTCTATGACCGCGCCATTCAGGAAAAGCTTCCGACGCTCATCGACGTCGAGCTCGCCTACGGTCAGGACTTCATTCAGAACTTCAAGAAGAAGCTCAGCGGCACCGGCATCTCGCTCGTGGTCGCGCATCACGACATGAAGGCGACCCCGAGCGCTGACGAGATCAAGGCGATCATGGAAAAGGAGATCGCTGCCGGCGGCGACGTTGCGAAGATTGTGGTGAAGCCCAACTCGGAAGAAGATGTGCTCACTTTCCTGAACGGCACGCTTTCTTTCCGCCGCGCGCATCCTGAATACCCGATCATTGCATCCGGCAGCGGAGATGTGGGCCGCATCACGCGTCTCATCGGCGGCCTCTTCGGCATCGATCTGACCTTCGCCTCCGGCGTCAAGGGCTCCAATGCGACCCAGATGCCTGTGGCTGTTGTCCGCGACGCCAACGCGGTGATCTATCCGGTTCCGGCGGCAAAGTAGTCGGTCTGTCGTCAGGCGAGATCAGTCAGTACGCTGACTGATCTCTAAACAGTCCAGAAGGCCTGTTTCCACTTTTTGAGCAGATGTTCTGGCGAGCAAGCAGTTGCATGGACCGGAGGCAAAACGCAAACGGGGACGCCCTTCCGAAGAAAGACGTCCCCTTGCTTAGAGCTTCATGCGGATCACCCACAGCACAAACACGGCCAGAACGACGCCGTCAATATTGATGTCGCCGTTTCATACGACCGAGGTCTGTGGTAAAGTGGTCTCCCAAGAAGCAAGGAAGAGTTGGTGCATTTCGCCTCCCTGTTTTGAAAGACAAGCCCAGTGTTGGAAGCGCCGGACTTTGTCACACCCTGCTCCAATTCAGGAGCCGGGGCCTATCGCGGAAAAGCCCGCGAATTCTGTACCGTCACTCCTCCCAAGAAGCAAGGAAGAATGAGTGCATACAGCCTCCCTGCTTTGAAAGACAAGCCCGGTGTTGGTAGCGCCGGGCTTTGTCACATTTCGGACTCCCAATTAAATAAAATCCTTGCGAATCGGCGAATAAAAATACCCTTTTAAAGGCTCAAGTTCGGACTCGATCTGACGTTGTTTTCTGAGCGAATTCACCGTGCCGATCGAATTGCGCGGTTATCGTCACGCCAGCATGTTCCATCATATTTTTATTGCCCTCGATATTCCCGAGGGGGCATTTTTATCTCGCGCTTGACAAGCGCTAGGCTCGATCACGGCGTCAAAGCATTTGGGCTAATCTTCCAACTCTCTAAAAAAGGGAAAGATTAGAAGAAAACCTCCTGGGAGCGGATCGTCCTAATGCAGGACGATGGCAGCTCATTCCAGCAGTTTCGATCTGTTCATCCTCGAATGCCGCAAGGCCACTATCGCATGCAGCTTCCCAAGAACGTCAAGACGCGTCTTTTCATCGCTGAAAAGCCCTCTGTTGCTAAGGCCATCGCCGAGCAGATTGGGACGGCCGGCAGAGGCAAGGGCTACATCAACTGCCGCGACGGCTCCATCGTCACGTGGTGCTTCGGTCATCTGCTCGAACAGGCAGAGCCGGATGAGTATCTTCCCGACGATGTGCCGAAGACGAAGAAGGGCCGGAAAATCTGGCGCCTTGAAGACCTGCCAATTTTTCCGAAGCATTGGATCGTCAAGCCGAAGAAGGATGCGGGCTCGAACTATCAGCTCCGCATGATCAAAATGCTTCTGCCGCAGGCGACTGAAATCGTCAATGCAGGAGATCCGGACAGGGAAGGGCAGCTTCTCGTCGACGAGGTCATCGAGCACTTCAAAAGCAAGCTGCCGGTGAAGCGCTTCTGGGTGTCGGCCGTCGATCCGGCTTCGATCCGAAAGGGCCTGAAGAGTCTGCAGGACAACCGGAAGTTTGCCGGCATGCGCGACGCCGCGCGCGGCCGATCCCGCGCTGACTGGCTCATCGGCATGAACCTCTCCCGCGCCTACACCCTCACGAATACGGATGTCGGCGCCGACGGCAAGCGGCCGCTTATAGCCGTTGGGCGCGTGCAGACGCCGACGCTTACGATGGTGGCGAGGCGCGACTATGCCGTGCGGCACTTTGTTCCGCAGCCTTATCTCGCCATTTCGGCAGAGCTCTTTGCCAAGGGGCGCCGGTTCAAAGCCCGCTGGAAGCCGAAGCCCGGACAGCCGGGCATGGATGAAGAAGGAAAGCTGCTGATCGACCTCGAAGTTGGGAAGGCGCTGGTCGCCCGGCTCTCGCAGGAAAAGACGGCGGAAGTTCTTTCTGCGGAAACGAAGCGGCGCAAGGCGCTGCAGCCGAAGTGCTATTCGCTGGCGGACATTCAGGTGGAGGCCAGCAAGCGCTTCGGGATGACTGCGGATGAGACGCTGCAGGTCTGTCAGTCGCTCTATGAAAAGCACAAGCTCACGAGCTATCCGCGCACCGACTGCCAGTACCTGCCGGAATCGCAGCATACGGACGCACCGCAGGTGCTTGCGGCGATCGTGAAGACTTTTCCTGCGGCGGCCGGCGCTGTGAAGCGCGCCGATCCGACGATCAAAAGTCATGTCTTCAATGACCGCAAGGTTACGGCGCACCACGGCATCGTGCCCGTGGCCAATGCGGGCAAGTGGGAGGCGCTTTCTCCCAATGAGCAGAAGATCTACCGCCTGATCGCCAAGCGCTACATCGCGCAGTTTTTCCCCGTCAATGAATACGACGAGACGAACATCCTTTTTGACATCGGCGGTGAGATGTTCGCGGCCAAGGGCCGGGTAGAAGTGAAGCGCGGCTGGCGGGTGCTCTATTCCGATGCTGAAGACAAAGCGGAGGCGGAGCGAAACGCTAAACCGGGTGAAACGGCAGAAGATGAAGAAGCGGCTGCTTCCAATCAGCGGCTGCCGACCATGCAGAAGGGGGAAACGGCCGCAGTCCGGTCCGTGGACGGCAGGGAAGACAAGACGAAGCCGCCTTCGTTCTTCACAGAAGGCACGCTGATTGCCGCGATGGAGAGCATCTGGCGCTCTTTTGACAATCCGGAGATCCAGAAAAAGCTCAAGGATGCGGGCGGCATCGGGACGCCGGCCACTCGCGCAGCCATCATTCAAGAGCTCAAGCGCAAGGGGTATCTCTTGGTCGAGAAGAAGTTTCTGCACTGCTCTCCGGAAGGGCGGAATGTTCTTCTCAAGGCATCGCCCAAGGTTCGAAGCGCAGCGATGACGGCAGCGTTTGAAGCCAAGCTCCAGCAGGTGGAGGCCGGAACATACGGCCTGGATGCTTTTGTTCGGGAATATGAGGCTTTCATCGAGCAAGAGCTGTCAGTTGCGAAAGGGATTGAGGGTGTTCATTCATGAAGCGAGATGGATCAGTGCTTCCAAGCGCTGACAGCTTTCAGTTTTGAGGTTTGTTTGTGGAACAGAAGCTTCTGAAGTGCAGCTGGCAGATGAAGTCCATTCGCTTTTCCGTATGCCAACGGCTTATTCGCTGCTGGAACAATCCAACCGATTCATGCCGGGAAGGACGGCGGCTATTGGTGCGTCATCTTCACGACTGAAAGAATCGTGCCCGCATGTCGCGACGGATCGTCCCGTTCCATTCCATTCGGCAGATGCTTGTTTGCCGGTGAGGTTGGCAACAAGAAAGCCTTGCGAAAAGATTCGGCGCCTCCTCCCCTGCATAGGTGCGGAGCAGGAAGCGCCGTCTTCTGGAGATAGGGACGGGCATCGTTCCCGTCTCTAGCCGCTTATTTAAAAGCGACTGCGATGTGCGTCAGCAATGGACTGGCATTGGAAAGCGTTGATGCACGCCGAGCAGCTTTTCCGCTGACCAGGCGATACAAATACTCCGCCCATTCCTCAGACATCTTGATCGGTGTGCGCGAATCGTCAAACTTCACGAAGCCCATGCCCTGATCGGGCAGAATGCTGAGCATTGCGCCGTTTTTAAAGCGAATGTCCAGCCTGCGCGCATGCGGCAGCTCTTTTTGTCGGTGGTCCGCATCAAAGCGAAGCGCAATGGGCGGCGTAGAGGACACGCCGGCGCCTTTCCGTGCCAAGCGGACAAGTGCGTCAAAGACGTCAAGCCGATCCTGTTCGCTGCTCCAGGGATCCTCTGAGCAAATGCCGTTTTCGGCGGCATTTGCCAGAATTGAATAGTT
>CAJKSP010000053.1 GCA_905202595.1 uncultured Sutterella sp. | reverse complement strand
GCTTTCCTTAACCTAGCGCTGATCTTCATCAATGCGAAGGTGCTGGGAATCGAGGCGTGCCCTTGAGGCTTCCGGCGAAGCCTTCAGCCTCATCCGCGCGCCCGAAGCCCAAGCGCCGCAAGCAAAGCTCCGCGTTCCGGAAATGGACTGCCCCGTTGAAGCGGGCCAGATCGAGCGCGAACTCAAAAAGCTCGGCCTTGAAGGCTGCGAACTGGATACGGCGCGACGCGAAATCCGCGTGCCCGGCAGCCCTGGCGCGCTCGAGCTCGCCGAAAAGGCTGTCGCCAATGCGGGCTACGAATCCGAGCGCATCGAGCCGGCGCCGCAGCCCGATGCGGCCGCAGGCTGCAACGTTCTCTCTGTTCCTGAAATGGACTGCCCCGTTGAGGCCGGCCAGATCGAGCGCGAGCTCAAGAAGCTCGGCCTTGAAGGGTGCGTGCTCGATACGGCTCGCCGCGAAATCCGCGTCCCGCTCATTCACGGCGCGCTCGAAAAGGCAGAAGCGGCCGTCAAAAGCGCCGGCTACGAATCCAAGCGAGTGAGCGCAGCGCCTACCGCCTCAGGCAGCGCCGGCCGCACGCTCCTCTCCGTGCCGGAAATGGACTGCCCGGTCGAAGCCGGCGAAATCGAACGCGAATTCAAGAAGGCCGGCATATCCGGCGAATTCAGCATCTCGAGCCGCACCATCTCTGTGGCGCCCGACGACGCTCAGAAGGCGCAGGCAGCGATCCGCCGCGCAGGCTATGACTCGAGCATCCTTGCCGCCGCATCTGAAAAGCACGATGAATCCTACGAAGACCGCACGCCGTGGGGGCGCTACATCTTCGCGCTCGTCGTCGCCTTCGCCTCCGAAGCGGTCGAGCTCACGCACGAATACGGCGCCGTTGCCTGGCCCGGCATGAGCGCAACCATTCTGAGCCTTGTTCTGGCCGTTGCAGCCATTGCCCTCGTAGGCCTGCGCACGTTCAAAACCGGCATTCGATCCGCCCTTCACGGCAAGCTCAACATGAGCGCGCTCATGGCGGTGGCCGTCACGGGCGGCATTCTCATCGCGGCCTGGCCTGAAGCGGCCATGGTCATGGTGCTCTTTGAAATCTCCGAGGCGATCGAGCGCCTCTCGATGAACAAGGCGCGCCGCTCCATCCGAGACCTCATGAGCGTAGCGCCGGAAAAGGCGAACGTTAAAGGCGAGAACGGCGACTTCCAATCCGTTCCCGTCGGCGAAGTGGGACCCGGCGCCGTCATTCGCGTCGCCCCTGGCGACCGCGTGCCGCTTGACGGCCGAATCCTTACGGGCCGCACGTCCCTCGACCAGTCGATGGTGACGGGCGAATCCATGCCGGCAGAAGCTGCGCCTGGCGATTCTGTCTGGGCGGGCACGGTAAACCTCGCCTCGACGATCGACGTCGTCGTCACGGCCGCCGCCTCGCAGAGCCTTACGGCGCGCATCATTGAAGCCGTGGAAAACGCACAGGCCTCCAAATCGCAGGTGCAGCGCTTCATCGACCGCTTTGCCGAGGTCTATACGCCGATTGTCTTCCTCGCGGCGCTTGTCACCGCGATCGTGCCGCCGCTCTTCCTCGGCGACTGGCTCGGCTGGCTCTACAAGGGCCTCTGCCTCCTCGTGATCGGCTGCCCCTGCGCGCTCGTGATCTCCACGCCGGTGACGATCGTCTCCGCGCTCGCGACGGCCACCCGCTGCGGCCTCCTCGTCAAGGGAGGGCTCTTCCTTGAAGAAGCGCGCAAGATCAAGAACGTCGGCTTTGACAAGACGGGCACGCTCACGAAGGGCGAGCCTCAGCTCGAAGACATCGCCGTCTTCGGCGGCGTCGGCGAAGCGCGCGCCCTCGAGCTCGCAGCGAGCCTCGGCGCCATGAATCAGCACCCGCTCTCGGCGGCGATTGCCGCCGCTGCGAAGGCTCGCGGCATGAACCCGCTTGAGGTTTCCGACTTTACGGCGCTCCCCGGCAAGGGCGTCAAGGGCCGCATCGGCAAAGGCGAACTGAAGCTGCTGAGCGCCAAGGCTGTTCGGGAAATGGGCCTGTCGACGCCCGCCGTTGAAGCCGCATTCGACAAAGCGGCGGCAAGCGGCATGTCTTCTTCCGCGCTCGTCGACGCCTTCGGCGTCATGGCCGTCTTCTCCATGGCCGACGAAGTCAAGGCCGACACGCCGATGGGCCTGCGCCAGCTCGAAGCCGAAGGCATTTCGCCCTGGCTCTTCACGGGCGACAATGCCCGAGCGGCCCATGCCATTGCAGCCAAGGTGGGGCTGAAGAACGTCTTTGCCGAACTGCTCCCCGAAGGCAAGCTCGCCCATATCCGCGAGCTGCAGGCGAAGGGCCTCACCGCGATGGTGGGCGACGGCATCAACGATGCGCCCGCTCTCGCTCAGGCCGACATCGGCATCGCCATGGGCATTCGCGGCACGGACAGCGCCATCGAAGCGGCCGACGTCGCCGTGATGGACGACCGCATTTCCTCTGTGGCAACCCTCGTGCGGCTCTCGCGCATGACGCACTCGGTGCTCATTCAGAACATCGTATTTGCGCTCGGCATCAAGATCCTCTTCGCCGCCCTCGCCCTCGGCGGCATGGCAACGATGTGGATGGCGGTCTTTGCCGATACGGGCACGTGCCTCATCGTCGTCGCCAACGGCATGCGCATGATGCGAGCCAAAGCGAAGCTCGACCGCATGGCGGCCGACATCGAAGCCAAAGCCGGGGAGCGCGGCGCCGAAGCGAACGCCGCCGCCCGCAAGCCGGCTGCCGCCATGCCCGCCTAGCCCGCCAGCCGGCTGCAACCATCCATCTGCAGACTTGAAAGCGCCGTACGCCTCGACTTTAAGGCGTGCGGCGCTTTTTGCTGACGAAGAGAGGACAGGAAAGGCCTGCGCGCTGGGACGCTTCCGCGCTATTCTCCAAGAAGAAGCGCATGCGGCCGCTTGAACGGCGGCTTCTCAGTGCGCCAAGAACAACCGCTAGGCAGAGGAATTTCAGCAGTGAGAACACGCGACCCGCTCGGTCTCGAGCCGGCAGACGGCGACTTCGTGAAGTACGTCGAAGCCATGCAGGCCAGCCAAGCTGATGCGCTGCGCGCAGCGAACCTCGGCGCCGCTTCCGGCATCGAGGCGCCCGCAGCCGCCGACAAAAGCGACGGCGTGGGCCTGAGCGACCTCATTGCCGCGCTCAAGCGCACCGTTGCGCGCGAGCGTGCTCGGGACGCAGCTGAAGCGCAGGCGGCTGCCAAAGCTGCTCAGTCCAACGCGGCGGCCCTTCCTGCCGGCGAAGCCGCTCCCCGCCGCCGATCCGTCCTGGATGAATTCCGCGGCAAACCCGCCCGCCCGGCTCAGACTTCGACGCGTCGCCGCCGCAATCAGCCGCTTCAGTTCATCGCCGCCGTCTGCACGATGTTCGGGGCCTTTGCCGCCTTCGTCGGCGTGCAGGAGGGCCTTCCCGAATTCGTCGCGAACGGCCTCGCCGTCTGCGTCTTCGGCCTGATTCTTGCCGCGATGCTTGTCTTCCGGCGGAAAAAGACCCGATAGCAACTCAGGACCTGCGCGGTCCGACGATTGGATAGGGGTGAGGACTTTTGGTCTTCACCCCCTTCCACACCACCCACCGTGCGGATCCGCAGTGGGCGGTTATCAATAACCTCAGGGAACATCCTATTTGTAGATGTCCCCCGGTACGTCCATCCCAACTTCGGAGCTTGGCATTTATCAGTGTGGTTGAGAGAACCCAACTGTTTGGCCAGTACTCCTCCTTCGGGATCATGACTCGGCGTACGGGCTGAGGTTTGTATTTCCCCGCCTTCACGGTCTCCACTATCTCGACGGCGTGCGCACGAAGGTAGTCCCGCAGTGCGTCCACGGTCATGCCGTCGGCGCCTGGTTCCCCTTTGTTCGACTTGACCTGCTTGTAGGCACGGTTCAATTTGTTCCGTTCAAGGATGGCTTCCAGTGTGACCATTCGTTGCCTTTGCTTGCGGCGGCGTTTGCTCCTCCTCGTCCTTCGACCCACTGCTACCCTGCGCTAGATTCCGGTTCCGCCGGTTTCCATGCTTCGGGCTCCTCATCGGATTTCCAGCAGTTACCTGGTCGTCGGCTGCGTCGGACGCCTCCTGTTATTGATTTCAGCCCTTCCCGGACACCATCCTGCCCGGTACTATGGCCTCTGCTGACTTCTCACAACAGGCTTTACTCCGTCACCCCGATCGGGGCGGCGTCCGTGAGATCTCCCCGGGTAAGTTCACGCTCTTTCCCCTCATGCAGCTGCCTCATCTACACCACCGGCTCCGTGCAGTTATCGGACTTCGCTCTGTCTGGCGAGCTTATCCGCCAGCTTGTGCCTAATGAGGTTCTTGTTCATCAGCTCAAGGGTTTGCCTCCAGCTTCTTTCAGCTTGCACCTCGCGGCGCACACCTTGCTCTTGGCTATGAGGTTGCCACTGCCGCCCCCTCTCGGGACTTTCACCCGTTAGAACGTGCCCATACCGAGCACAGCAAAAAAAAAAGCCTGAGAGCAGAAAAGCTCTCAGGCGCAGAACGGCAGCCGAATGGGCTGATGCGGACGAGCTTGCATCAGTCCTCGCAAACCTCCGTGAAAAGCGACGGATTCGCTTTCACCCATTCCTTGATGGCAAACAGCATGCAGTCGGCCAAATACTGCGCCGCCGGCGTAATGGGCACGTTGCTCTTCACCAGGTAGGTGGCCGAAAGCGGAGGAAGCGCAAGCATGTTCGAGTCTGGCGTCTTCCCGAAGTCGATGATCTTGAGAATCGTTTCTCCGGAGGCGTCGCGCTCGCTCATCGAATGCAGCGAATAGGGCACCACGCCGATTACTTCCGAATTGGACGCTTTGAGCAGCTGATCGTGCAGAAGCGCATCGCAAACCGTGATGTTCACCGGCCATGCAAGGCCCTTTTTTACAAAGGTTTCGCCCACGCGCTGCCGAGCGGCTTCCTGGCTGCCGGCTGAGATGATCATTTCGTAGCGCGCAACATCCTGAGGATTCGAGCTTTTGAAAATGGGATGGCGATGATTGGCAATGAGGCCCTGCTTCACTTTGAAGAGGGTCTTCGTGCGGATCGAATCGTCCGGCCAAATCAGATTGTCGGTGATGAGCGTAATGGCAAAGTCGATGAGGCTTGAGTTGAGCATCGGCATGACGCTCGAGTAGATCCCGTCGCGGATCTCAAGGTTGACGCGCCGGTAGCGGCTTCGAAAGAGCCTAAGACCCTTAATCGTCACTTCGCCCGGGATGAAGGGTGAAATGGCGGCGCGCACAGTGCCGTTGTCCCCGCCGTTCATCTGCGCGATCGCCTCTTGAGCACGCTCGAGATCCTCCACGATTGACGTCGCGTAGGGCAGAAACGCTCGGCCCTCAGGCGTCAGCTCGCATCGGCCGTTCGTTCTCCGCACAAAAAACACGCAGTGATAGTCCTCTTCAAGCTGTGCGATTGCACGCGCAACTACCGATTGCGACACGTGAATGGCGCGGCCAGCGGCACGGATACCGCCGCTCTCGACTACGGCTAGAAAGGCTTCCAGCTGACGAATCTTCATGTTTGTGAAAAAAAACGAACAAAAAAGAACCCGGCCGAGCGCCCTGCCGGCGAAATCGCATCAGCAACTCCAGAGCCTTTGCGGCAAAGCTCTTCCGAAGTTGAAACCCTCTCAACTATAGACATGCGCAGGAGAAAGAAGCCAATTCCGCGAAGGTGCGGCTCACGTCCCTGCTTCGCCGCCGACAGGCAGCGCACCGAAGCTACTGCGTTTTCCTCATTCAATTTGCCAAAAGGACAACATTCTCAAGAGAGTCGATCTCCGACTGAACTCCGACTAGACAGGCCCGCGCCTTTCATGAGACATTTTGGCTCGGAAAACTAGTTGTTGATAGAGGCGCGGCAAAGAATGAGTAGCGCTCGGAGGGGACACCCATCGAGGAGCGTGAAAGGACGAGCCGCCGAAACGACCGCCCGGGTACGGACGAGCGTTGGGCACTGCCGGAATACGGCTGTGACTCCTGCCTAGAAGCTGCGACGGCTTCTTTGCAGAGGCGCTATCGGTGGTAACTCGCATGAACACACCTCCAGCGTCCGACAGCCTTTTCGGCCACAGGGCGCGGGAAGGTCGGATTGCCGGGATTGTCGTTTCAGAAGTTGCATCGATAGATGCAACTTTTTTTTTGACTTTAAGAACGACAAAAAATTCCCCTCTAGGAGCATTTCCTCATGGCGAATACCACTCCAGCCTCCAGCCAAGGCCCTGCGCTCAAGCGCGAAGTCGGCCTTTTCGGCGGCATTTCCGTCCTGGCCGGCATCATGATCGGCTCGGGCATTTTCTACATCGGCGCCATCGTGCTGCAGCGCGCCGGCATGAGTCTTGGACTCGCACTGCTCGTCTGGGCCATCGGCGGCCTCATTACGCTGCTCTCCGGCATCTGCTTTGCCGAGCTTGGCGCGATGATGCCCAAGGCAGGCGGCTACTACGTGTACCTGCGCGAAGCCTACGGACAGCGCGTCGCCTTCATGTGCGGCTTCACGAACTTCTTCCTCTCGAGCTCAGGCTCGATCGCAGCGCTCGCCGTCGCCTTCGCGGCCGCCATCTCATCCATGACGCCCCTGAGCCCGCTCATGCAGAAAGCGGTTGCGCTCGCCGCCATCTTCGTTCTTTCCGCCATCAACATCCGCGGCATCAAATTCGGCAGCTTCATGCAGAACGTCTTCATGGTGCTCAAGATGCTGCCGATTCTCCTCATCCTCGTCTGCGGCCTCATCATGGGCGACGAGCATCCCGATCTCATGCATTTCCCGAGCGAAATGCCGTCCGCATCAACGATCCTCTCGATGATTGCCTTCGCCGTGCTCGCCACGCTCTGGGCTTATGAAGGCTGGACGAACCTCAACTGCATCGCTGAGGAAATCAAGAATCCGAAGCGCAACATTCCGCTTGCGCTCATCGGCTCGATCATCGGCGTGGCCGTCCTCTACGTGCTCTTCAACTACGCGGTCTACCGCGTGCTTCCCTACGACACCATCATGCAGATGGTGACGAGCGGCAACTACTACCTTGGCACAGCCGCTGCGCAGTCGCTCTTCGGCACGGCCGGCATGGTGATCGTCGGCACGGCGATGATGCTTGCAATCTTCAATTCGCTCAACGGCTGCATCATGGTCTTCCCGCGCATGTACTTCGCCATGGCTCGCGACGGCGCGCTCTTCCCTGCACTCGGCAAGGTGCATCCTGTCTATCACACGCCGATGAACGCTCAGATCGCCTCCGGCGTCATGGCCGCGATCCTCGTGTGCTCGCGCACGCTCTCTGAGCTGACGAGCCTCGTAGCCATCTGCGGCATCATCTTCCACGGCCTCACCTTCCTCTCGGTGATCGTGCTGCGCAAGAAGTACCCGACACTCGAGCGTCCCTACAAAGTCTGGTTCTATCCGTGGACGATCTATCTCGTGCTCGCCTTCATGCTCTGCCTTGTTGTGAACACGATTTATCAGGATCCGGTCACCGCCGCCCTCGGCCTCATCGTTCCGCTCGTCGGACTCGCGCTCTACGAGCTCTTCTTCAAGAAGCAGCATGAAGCGCTTGAAGCAGAGCGCCGCGCAGCAGGCAAGACGGACCTTGATGCTTAAAGCGCCAGCCGTCCATTCGAGCTTCGGAGCCCAGCCTACAGCTTCGGCTCCGAAGCGCTGACGAATTCATTCCGAAGCCGCGCAGCGCCCCGGGCGACGCGATTCCTTCCCGCCTGCGAGCGCGCTGCGCGCTCATCCAACGCACTGAAAGATTCTGATATGACCAACGCTCTCGTCATCCGCAACGCCAACATCTACATCAGCCGCGGCCGCTTCGAGCAGTCGCTCCTCATTGAGGACGGCCTCGTCAAAGCGGTCGGCACGAACGATGCTATCGCTGCTCAAGCTCCTGCCGACGCTCAAATCTACGACGCCCAGGGCCGTACGATCGTCCCCGGCTTCAACGACTCGCACCAGCACCTCTTCAACACCGGCATCGCACTCTCGGACATCCGCCTGCACAACGTCTCTTCGATCCGAGAAGTGAAGGAGATCGCGCGCCGCTACATCGAAGAGCGCCGTCCCGCGCCTGGCACCGTGCTGCACGGCATGGGCTGGAACCAGGACTACTTCACGGACGAGCACCGCCTCCTCACGCGCGCAGACCTGGACGACATCTCCACGGAATACCCGCTCATCTTCGAGCGCGCCTGCGGCCACATGCTCGTAGCCAACTCAGCCGCTCTGGCCCGCGCCGGCCTTGACGACAGCGCCGTCGCGCCTGAAGGCGGTTCGATCGGCCGCGACGAGGCAGGCCATCTGAACGGCATCTTCGCTGAGAATGCCCGCGCCCCGCTCGTGAATCTCTTCCGCAACCGCAGCGTGGAGGAGACTGCCGAACTCATCCGCACCGGCATGCGCCACGCCGCCGAAACCGGCGTCACCTCCGTGCAGACCTGCGACCTTCGCGAAGGCTCCTGGCGCACGGTCCTGGAGGCCTACAACCGCGTCATGGCGGACCATCCCATCACTCGCGTCTGCCACCAGTCCTACTTCGCCACGCCCTCTGAATATGCCGCCTTTCTCTCTGAAGGCCACATTACGGGCACCGGCACGTCCTTCAACCGCTTCGGCCCCCTCAAGCTCTTCGTCGACGGCTCTCTCGGCGCCCGCACAGCCTGGATGCGCCAGCCCTATCACGACGATCCGACAACGCGCGGCATTCCGACGCTCACGCCCGAGCAGCTTCATGCACTCTGCAGCATGGCTGTGGAGCACCGCTGCAGCGTTGCCATTCATGCCATCGGCGACGCGGCAATCGAAGAAGTGCTCAACGAGTACGACAGCCTCTGCACGAACGGCGAGAACCCGAACCGCCTCGGCATTATTCATATCCAAATCACAGACCGCCCGCTTGTCGAGCGCTTCGTGAAGAACAACATCCTCTGCTACGTGCAGCCGATCTTCCTGCACTACGACACCAAGATCGTTGAGGATCGCGTCGGCGCTGAGCTTGCCGGCACCTCGTACGCTTTCGGCACTATGAAGAAGCTCGGACTCCATATGAGCTTCGGCACCGACAGTCCGATCGAGGATATGAACCCGATCGACAACATCTACTGCGCCATGACGCGCTGCCGCCTCACGGGCGAGCCCCTAGGAGGATTCCACCCTGAAGAGTGCCTCGACATCTACGATGCCGTCGATGCCTATACGACGGAAAGCGCCTACTGCTCCTTCGAGGAAGACCGCAAGGGCCGGCTACTGCCGGGCTACTACGCCGACCTCGTCGTGCTGTCGGACAACATCTTCGAGATGCCTAAGGAAGAGCTCCGCCGCACCAAGGTGATGGCGACAATGGTCGACGGCCGCTTCGTCTACGAGCGCGCCTGACGCGCGGCAGGCCGCTCCTTCGAAAGGAGCGGCTTCATGCCGTCAAGCAAAAGCCCGGTTCAGCGCTTCAACACGCTGCACCGGGCTTTTTCATCGGCGTGTCGATCTTGAGGCGCTTTTCAGTCGGCAGGCCTGACGCCCGCCGCCTTGCCTTCCGGCGACAGCACGGGCAGCTTTTCAGCGCGCCTGATGCCGGCGCGCTCCTTCCAAGCGGCCACCCAGCCGTCGAGAAGCACGGTATCGTCCATCACCGCTGTCAAACGCCAGGCGCCGTCCGGCAGGCGCTCAAGGCGCTGCGTGCTGTTGAAGGGCGTCTCCGTCAGATTCTTGGCCGTGCTCGAATTGAGAAACTCAAGGACGAAACGGATCTTGCGGCCGCTGCTGAAGTTGAAGTGCCGCTCGGCGATGTACTTGTCAAGCGAAAAGTCCTTGGGACGATCAGCAGAAAACTCGAGCACCTCTGCGCTCTCAATGCGGTGCAGCGCCAGGTGGCGCACGTTGTCGTAGCCGTCAAAGCGGCAGACCAGATAAAGACGCTGCTCCTGCTGCACAAGGCCGAGCGGCGAGATCACGGCCTTGCGGCGCTCATCCACAGCGTTGCAGTAGACAATCCGCAGCTTGGATTCGCGATAGAGCGCCTCGCTCACCGCCATGAAGATGCGCTCCTTGATCTTCGGAGGCTGCATCGGAACCGTGCCGGATACGAAGGCCACCTTCTTCAGCCAGGAGGAAGCGCGCGACGACGCCCCCTCTTCATTGAGGGACACGCGCGCCGCATCAAAGAGCGGCAGCATGGACTTCATGAGCTGTGCGGGCAACTGATAGCGCAGATGCTCCTCGGCGAGCCGCAGCAGCAGGCACTCCGGCGGCCGGAGATTGGTCTCCGCGAGATCGCTCTGCGGAATGCGCTGCCGATAGCCGTAAGGCTTTGCGCGCCGGTCGCATTCAATGTGAAGCGACTCCTCGGACACAATGCTCTGCATCAAGCGCTGCAGGCGGCGGGGCTCGAGGTCTATTCCGGCCTCTTTAAGGCTGGCGCCGAGCTCGCCCGTGGTGATGAAGCGGTTCCTCGGAATGCGCTTCAGAATGGCAATGATGATGAGCGCCTCGCTCGGCGCGCTGCAGCTTCGCGGCATGGAGCTGTTCCTCTTTTACTGTGGCGCTGAGGAAAGCCCGAACGGACCTGGCTCGCAGACGCAGCCCGCCTGGCCTTCAGCACGCCGAAGTCGTCACGGCGGCACTCAGTGCTCGAGCACAAGGAGCGCTTCGACGCGGCCCTCTTCATTAAGCCGCACGGCATGACGGCGCGGCAGGCTCTGCACGATGAGATGGGAGTCGATCAGCCCCTGCAGGCGGATGACGTCCTGCTTGAGCTGCGCCACGACATCATCGTGCGCCTGAGCAAGACGGTCGGCCTCGCGGCGAATGTCGCCGAGGCGCTCAAGTTCCTCGGGACGCAGCGTGCGTGCCTTTGTCGCTGCAGCATCAAGCGCAATGCGGCGCGCAGCGTCCATGAGCGGATGCACGTTTGGAAAGTCCTCGACGTTCTGCGCGATCTTGGACGAGCAGCGCATGCCGTGCACGTAGTCATCGCTCGCGATGACACGGATGAGCGCAATGGCGCGCAGCACGAGCACGGAAAGCTCGCGCTCCGTCATGAGGGGCACGGCGGCCCTGAGCATTTCATGCGCGTCCGCCGGCGTCTTCATGCTCGAGAGGAACCCGGCGAGCTTCTCGTCGATCGAGCGGTTGTGCGCCCGCATCGTGGCGGCAAGCTCGTCAGCTCGCGCCGTACGGGCCTGTGCGCGGCCCTCTTCAAGGCCGAGACGCATGGCGTCGTTTGAGAGATCGCGAAGAGCCTCGAATTCCTGCTGCCAGGAGAGTCCGTCGAGAGCCGTCACGAAGAGCTTCACGCGCGGCAGCAGCCGGTCGATCGCTTCCATTTCAGCGCGCAGCTCCGCAGCCAGCGCGTGCTCGTGCTCGGCCGGATTGAGCAGCGTCCAAAGCTTGTAGACGCGGGCGGGAGCGCCCCAGCTGTAGTCGGGCGTCGCCATCGGCTCGCCGAGCTCTCGGCCGCTTTCATCGATAGCCATGATCTGCAGGTCGCTTGCCGTTGCATTGGCGCGGGGATTGAAGCCCGCCGAAAGCGCTTCGTCAATCACCGGAGAAAACGCCACCTCGTAGATGCGGCGCGAATACTCACAGCCCGGCTCCCATGCCAGACTCGTTGCATGGTCGAACAGGCACTGAATGCCGAGAACCTGCCCCGGATCTGCATGCAGATCGCGGTAGTAGGGCTCGTTGATCTCGAGCGCTCGGCTCACAAATACTTCCGCCGCCGTCAGGTCGCCGGAAACCGGCGTGATGGCCAGCGTCGTCGGCCGGCGCACGCCCGCGCGCTCGGTCTTCTCAGACTGCGAGGCATGCGCGGCTTCGCGCTGAGGCTCACCGGCAGGACGCCGCATGCTCACGCGATCGATGCGCCGCTCGAGCTTTCGAGCCGCCTGGGGCTTGCGCCGAACGATCTGCCACAGCGCGCCGATGCCGAAGCCCACCGCGCACGCTGCTAAAAGAAGCACCGTAAGAAGTTCGCTGTCCATGACTTTGATGCAATCCTTTCTGAAGCCGCAACTCAAAGCTCTGTATTGTAGGCGCTGCAGGCGGTTCGACGCATTCCGGCTGTCCGCTTTCTCTGCCGATGCGCCGTGCCGGAATATGCGGGTTAAGCCTCAGAAGCCCCCTGCTTTTTAGATTCTCATCAAAAATTCTTGGGCAAATTTTGCGTATGATGGCTCGCTGGACATATTCGGCCGCTCAGCGGCTCTGCGCCGGCGCCGCTCCTGCTCATGCGGGCTGCGCCTCTGCGCTGCGGCAGAAATCTTTCAATTCGTTGCTTTTCCTATGACTCCTGCGCTTTCTCAGGCCGTCGAGCTCGCCAACGGCGTTCGGATGCCGACCATCGGCTTCGGCACCTGGCAGATTCCTCTCAACGAACAGTTCAAGAGCACGATCCAGACAGCGATTCAGATCGGCTATCGGCACTTCGACACCTCGCAGATCTACAACAACTCCGAGCTCATGGGCCAGGCCATCCGCGAATCGGGCATTCCGCGCTCAGAATTCTTCATCTCGAGCAAGATCTGGGCGTCGCACCGCTCCTATGAAAGCGCCAAGGAAGCCTTCGAGGAGATCTGCAGCCAGCTCGGCTTCGACTACCTCGACCTCCTCATCATCCATTGGCCGGCCGCGCAGGGCGAGCCCATGGTCTGGCAGGCGCAGAATGCGGGCACGTGGCGTGCACTCGAAGAGCTCTACAAGAACGGACGCGTGCGCGCCATTGGCGTCGCGAACTTTCTGCCGCATCATCTCGTGCCGCTTCTTGCCCGCGCCAAAGTGGCGCCGATGGTCAATCAGCTGGAGTGCCACCCGGGCTACTGCCAGCAGGCGACGCTGCGCTTCTGCGCCGACCGCGGCATCGCCGTGCAGGGCTGGAGTCCGCTTGGGCGCGGCGCGCTCACGCGCCATCCGACCGTCATGGCGATTGCTCACGCGCATGGCGTCTCTCCCGCGCAGGTTTGCCTGCGCTGGTCGCTGCAGCACGGCGTAGCCCCAATTCCGAAGGCAACGGAGCTGCAGCATCAGCGGGAAAATCTCTCCGTCTTCGGGTTCGAGCTGACCGCCGACGACATGAATGAGCTTGACAGCATGCCGCTCACGGCTTTCTCGGGCCTGCACCCCGATACGGTGACATTCTGAGCGGCATGACGCGGCGCACCGCCGCAGACCGCTTCAGACGCCGACTTTAAAGCCAGCACAGAGAAAGCCGCTCGCAAGAGCGGCTTTCTTCGCTTTTGGCGCCTGAAAAGAAGCTGTCAAATCGGATAGGGGTGAGGACTTTTGGTCCTCAGCCCCTTCCACACCACCCACCG
>CAJKSP010000052.1 GCA_905202595.1 uncultured Sutterella sp. | reverse complement strand
GATGGGCCTTATATCCTCCTCCTGAAGGAAGAGGTTTTACGGCCCTTTTGATAAAGGCGCTGCGGGCCTTCGAGAAGACCACCTTGTAGGACTTGTTCGTTCATAACTCCAAATCAATTTGGGCAAAATGGACTGATGTGCGGTGCACGTTCCACCGCTGCGCACGGCGCACTTGTCTTTGTACAGGGTCTTCCCCAACAACGATTGTGTATAAGTGCAACAATTTATCGGTTATTTACCTAGGAGCCTCCACTAGGATTCATGTATACGCTCATTTAAATTCAAGTCCGCTTTAGACCTTGAATGTTGGGTGAACGCTACAAATCATCGCTTCTAGACCAGAAGTTTGCAGCCACTTCCATGCCGCACTTCCCCCGGCATCACGCTGGCGGCCTGTTGAGGTCAATGATGGGCCCCGACAACTGTCTGGAAAAGCTTAGTGATTTAATGGCAGAAAAAATGAGCATTTATGCTTATTCATCCCCTGCTATGACTGCTTCATGCCATCAGAACGCAGCAGCCACTTTTTGAGGAAGCTCTCTGCAAGTACGTGCATTCATTCTGGTTTAAAAAGATATTTTTCTGAAAATTCACTTGCATTTTGAAAACAATCTGTTTGATTCACTGAAATGTACGCTGCATCCATCCGGACGGCAATCTTGACTTCAACACGCAGGAAAGACAGCCTTGCGGGGCAGCAGTTTGCCGCCAGTTCATTTCTTGAGAGCGTTGGCATTCCGATGCCTCCCGCTCCACACCGACTGCCCTGCAGACCGCATCAATCCCAAAGTTCTAATCTCCGCGAGAAGGCTGCAGCCGTCCCTCGCCGCGCTTCAAAAGAGATCTTCCTGCAAAACTTAGAATTGATACCCTATGCCGACATAAGCTTCCAAATAGTCGGTCGTGTCTTCGAACATGCCACCCTGTCCCAGGCCAAAGCCCCAATAGCTGGAAAGTCCATTCTCAAGCGGCATCTCCATAAGGCTTTGCGCCGCCCATTCGCTGTATGCGGCGTCAGAGAACCCGCCATCGAGCACAGAGCGCATGTAGGAGCCCGTCACCGTCCAGGTCGAGCCGTCGGAGAAGCTCATCGCATAGCCCAACCCAAAGAGCCAGCTGTCTGCCGCATCATTAAAGCTGCCGACGCTGCCCCAGTCTTCAGCAGCGACCAGCGGCGTTTCAGGCATCACCCCCAATCCTCGCTGCATCAAGCCGAGAATCGAAATGTCGTCGCTTAAGGCAACAGAGCCATCAATAGCCCAGAGCGAAGCTCTGTCGCCCACGATGCCGCTGCTGCTGAAGCCTTCGTCTGTTCTGGGATCTGCCGCATCGGCTTCCCGCCAAGCGGCCTGATACGACAGCTGCAGCGAGCTCCAATCGTTTTTGAATCCTCGCGCTATTCGACCCGAACTCATGCTTGAAGCCGCATCTGCGCGCCAAAGCCCTGCAGAGCTCCAGCCCCAATCGTCGTAGTGCGTGCCGCTCCAGCCCGCCTTGACGAGAGAATCATCTTCTTCGCTGAAGCGCACATTCTCGAGCAGAATGGCACTTCGCAGATCTGCGTCGCTCCACCCCCATTCCGCAGCCGAATATCGGCCGCCGTCAAAGCGTCCTTGCTGGAGTCGAACGGGATATTCAGAAGAGCTGCTCTGCCACAAAAGCGCCGAAGAAAGCTTCTCCGAAAAGATGGGATTGAGGTCTATCGGCTTGATGGGATAATCCTCCCATAAGCCGCCGGCATCAGAACGAATGGATGCTGTGAGCGAGCCTTTTTTGCTCAGCATGTTTTGACGTCCCAGGCGCCAAGTCTGCCCTGCAAGCATCAGGCTGAATTCCGCAGATCGATCGAAAGGCGCCTCGCCTTTGCCGAAAGTCTCGCTGGCCCGACTCATGGTGCCTTCAAAAGCAAATGCCGCACTGGCCTGAGGAGACAATGCCCATTCTCCGTCAATGCCGACATAGGACTTCGTAGGACGCGAACCGTAAATGGAAAAGCCGTGCGTTTTGCTTTCTATGCCTGTATGAATCACTGCATTGGGCTGAATCGCCGCTTCAGCTTCAGGAGGCAGAGAAGTGCAGCCTGAAAGCAGAACCGCATTGCCAAGACTGCAAGCAGCCATGATGCGGCAGAAGCATTTGCAGTCCATAAGCGCCCTCCCCTCATTCTTCCAGCAGCAAAAATCTCTTTTTTCAACCTAACATCCCATTTTTCTTCTTCAAGGCCTCGACAACATTTCGAAAAGCTTTTTTACGGAATCAGGCAGGAGCGTGAACGGCAGTTTTTCTGAAGCACCCCCTTGCCGCTTTTGCAAAGCACCGCTAGACATACAGGATGCTCTCGCTATGTTATGAAGCCGAAAAAAATACCGCCCCGCTTGTGAGACAAGCGAGGCGGAGGGATGAGAGCCGTTCAGCGATGTCTTAAAGACATCGCTTCTGAAGCCTTGTCAGCGCGGCACCCCCATCTTCCAAGCGCCGATATCGTGGCAGCTTTCGCAGGCGTTTTGACTCGGCCGATGCTCTCGGTGGCAGTCAAAGCAGCTTTCCGTCCGGCCGAAGTGATAGCTGTCATGCGGGTTGATGAGCGCCGTATGACGAATTTCCTTCTTCGTCTTCGGATCCACGAGCACCGCTTCGAAATTCAGCCGCTCCGTCGCTTTGACAACGGCATCCTGCTGATGGCAGGCAAGGCAGGCCGACGCTTCGGGCGCCTTGACGGCCGCACCTGCGCCGCTGCCGTGGCATGCCGTACAAGCCACGCCGTTGGCCGCATGCTTGGATGCGAAGTCCGATGCCGATGCATCCAGGGAGAAAGCTGCGCAGGCAGTCAGAGCCGCGCAAGCACAAAAGAATGTAGAGATTCGCTTGTTCATCGTGTGCTCCAATCTGCGCATCAAAGAGACGCCTTCTTTTCCTGCGCGGCTTCTTCGCCGGCAATCAGGCCGAAAACAGCACAGGCCGGCATCGAGCAGGCGGTCATGCGTTCAGCGCCGTGAAGGCCGCCGGCGGCTTCGCCGCAGACGTAAAGGCCGGGAATCGGCTTGTCATCCCGCAGTGCAAGCACGCGGGCATGCGCATCAAAGCGGATGCCGCCCGGGGTGTAGTTCAAGCGCGGGCTGATGACGATGCCGTACCAGGGACCGGCTTCAGAAATAGGCTCCACTTTGCGGCCCGTGCGTTCAAAAGGCTTGTCGAACGCATCCTTGCCGGAAGCGATGCCTTCGTTGTAGCGGCGAAGCGACTCGTGGACCGCCTGGGGATCTGCTCCGTAATGCCGGCAAAGCGCCTCGAGCGTTTCGAACTTGTACATCGTGCCGTCAATGCCGTTCAGGCCATTGAGACTGCGGCCGATGCGGTTCATGTTGTGGAATTTCGAGAGCGCCCGATCGTCGTAGATCATGAACGGCTTGCGGTCGCCGTTCTGAAGACGAAGCTTGAGCGAGCCTTCTGCGAGCGCATTGCGCGAAGCGCCTTCGCTCATGAAGCGCTTGCCGGTTGCCGGATCGATCATCACGCCCCAGACCATGTCTTCGGTCGGCAGCGCATAGGCGAAGCGATAGAGCATCAGATGCACGGCCCGAGCGCCCGCTCGAACCAGCGTCTTCAGCGAAGCGGCTGTCGCGCCCTCGCTCGTCGTCGTCGAAACGCCGGCAAGGAACGGCACTTCAACGCTGCGGAACGCCTTGTCGCGCGCAAAGCCGCCGGAGGCGAAGATCACCGCCTGCCGAGCGCCGATGCGCTTCACCATGCCGGAGCGATTGGATTCCTCGGAAGGATCCGACGGATCGAACTGATAGTTCTCGCGCACGACGACGCCGCAGGCGCGGCCGTCCACCATGATGACATCGTCGGCTTTGCAGCAGAGCCGCGTCGTCAGATTGGAGAGCTTCTCCATATAAGCCCAAAGCGCCCGAAGAAGTCCTGCGCCGTCGCCCTCAGGAATGAGGCAGCGCGCCGCCGAATGTCCGCCGAGCTTCAGCAGGCGGCCGTCCCAGCGGACGCCGCGCTGGGTCAGGAATTCTTCAGCGCGGGCCGTATTCTGCGCCATGACCAGCGCGAGTTCATAGCTGCCGAAGCCGCCGGAGACTTTCTGCATGTCTCGAGCAAGCATTTCCGGCGAATCCTGGATGCCCTTGGCTTTTTGAGCCGGACTGCCGACGCAGGCGAAATTCAAGCCCGAGAAGCGGGACGTGCCGCCCAAGCGGTTGAGCTTTTCAAGCATGAGGACGCTTGCGCCCTTTTCTGCTGCGGCAATGGCGGCAACCGTGCCGGCAACGCCGGAGCCGACGACGACAACATCGTAAAGCTCGTCAAAAGAGGGCTTGCCTTCGGTGACGGCTGCAGCTGAGGCCAGACTGGCGGCTGGTGCGGCTGCAGCAAAAGCCGCGGCTCGAAGAAGCTGCCTGCGGGAGGGGTTCTTCATGGATGCGCTCCTGATCTATTCGGGGAAAGGCAGTCTGCTGTTCGCGCTCCGACTGCTTTAGACAGTGTCGCGGCAAAACATGCCGAAAGCCTTTCAGGCATCCGTCAAAAGCTTTCAAAAACATTTCATCCTGCCGATCTGCAGGCGCTACTCCTCCCACTCCGACAGATCGCCGAGCATGTAGCCGACGCCGGAAAAGCTCGAAAGCGCAGCCGGATCGATGCCGGCTTCAGAAAAGTGCCTGCGAAGCCGCGCAACAGTTACGCGCAGCGCATTGAGGTCGGCCGGTTCGTCCGCGCCCCAGCCGGCCCGCAGCAGCGCTTCATGCGTTACAACCGCATTCGGGCGCTTCATCAGCGCTGCGAGGATCAAAAACTCCCGCTTCGGCAGCTTCAAAGGCCGCCCCTGCCATGCCGCCTGCCAAAGCCGAGGCCGCAGAGACAGCGCTCCGCTGCGAAGCTCTTCGTCCGCCGCTTCATCCTGCCGAACTGCCGGCTGCGAGCGCCTGAGAACAGCGCGGACGCGCGCTTCAAGCTCCTCCATCAGGAACGGCTTCGTCAAATAATCGTCGGCGCCGATGCGAAAAGCGCTGAGCTTGACGACGGACTCGTCGCGCGCCGTCAGCATGATGGCAGGAACTGACCATTTCTGCCGGACAGCCTCGAGAACCTCCAGGCCAGAGAGTCCCGGCATCATCAAATCCAGAATCAGAAGATCCGGCAGCCGCTCTCCGCCTTCTTCAGCTGCAGACAGGCGCCGCAGCACCTCGAGCCCGTCTGCAGCCGATGCAACCTCAAAGCCCGCGCGCTCCAAGCCTTTGATGACAAGACGTCGAATTTTGGACTCGTCGTCGGCGACGAGAAGCAGCGGCTTCGTCAGCAGTGTCATTTCAAGTTGAAGAAAAAATTAAAGACGCCAAGCCGGCTCAGCAAGCGCGGCGCAGCGAAGATTCAATTTCCAGCATCGCTGCCGCCCTCTTCCAAGCGGCCGCGCGGCAGCTCGATCACAAAACGGGCGCCCGCCTGAGGGATCTTCGCATTTTTGGGCTCAGCTCGGATGCTCCCGCCGTGCGAAGCCGCAATGGCGCGGGCGATGTAGAGGCCGAGGCCCGTTCCCCCGGCGCGGCGCTTGACGCGGCGGCTCTGCCAAAACCGATCAAAAAGCCGATCCGCCTCAGAGGGCTCTATGCCAATGCCGCAATCTTCAACGCTGATCTCAATGCAATCGGGATGATGCGGAGAAGCTTGCGCGCGAACCGCGACGCGGGGAGGCTCTCCGGATTTTCCATAGCGAGCAGCGTTCGAAAACAGATTCTCAAACAGCTGCTCGAGCCTGGCCGCATCGCCGATCAGCACTTGGGCATCTTCATCAAAAGCAAATGCCGCTTGAAGATCCGGATATCGAGCTCGAACGCGCTTGAGCGCTTTTCTCGCAACAAGCGGCAGCTGCAGCGGATGGCGCTCGATGACAAACGCCCCGCCTTCAATGCGCGCGACATCCAGCCAATCGTCTACAAGACTCTGCAGCGCTCGACTAGATTCTGCCAAATCGGCCAGCGCCTCAGCCTTGGCTTCCCTGCCGGCATCATCTGCCGACGAACCTTCTCGCTCCAAGGTCTGAAGCGCTTCTGTTTCCAGCCGGATGGCCGCAATGGGCGTTCGAAGCTCATGCGCCACCATGCCGACAAGCGCATCCTTCATTTTGAGATCCGCCTCTCGAGCCGTCACATCCCGAAGCAGCAGGCCGGCGCTGCGGCCGTCTTCCAGCGGAAACTGCAGCGCTTCGAACGCGTGCTGCCCGCCAGCAAATCCGGCGGCATCTGCGGCCTTGATCACTGTGAGCATGCCTGCCGGCGGCAGCGATGTCAGGCCGAACTGCTTTAGAAATCGAGACGCCGGCGCGCCCTCTTCAGCGGCTTCGCCCAACATCAGCCTTGCTTCTCGATTCGAACGAAGCACGCGCAGCGCGCCGTCCGCTTCACTCGCAGAAAGCACCATGAAGCCCTCAGCCATGCTCTCAAAAAGCTTGCCGAGCGTCTCGTTCTTTCTCGCGAGATCAGCCGTGCGCAAGGCAACTTTTTCTTCAAGCGCTTCGTTGAGACGGCGAAGCGCCGCAGACTGGCTCTCGCTTTTTTTCACGGCATCGGCATAAGCATGCTGCACGAGACGGAGCTCCGCAGGGAAGCGCACGGCATTCTCTGGCGCCGGCTCCGCACGCCGGCTCGCGACATGGCGCAGAAGCTGATCGGCCGCTCGGGACAGCCGATCCGAGAAAAACCAGGCGGCGCCCAGCATAAGAAGCAGGAGGACGCCCGCGCCGACGGCGCTTTGGAGCGCTGCTTCTTTCAATGCAGCGGAACGGACGCTATCGGGACGGAGCGCAAGCACCTTCCATGGCAGCGCTGCCGCATCGCCAGCCGGCAGCGGCGACATAGCTGCCGCCGCCGGCATGCTCTGCATGTCCGTCCCGCCATCTTTGCTGAGAAACACGCCCGGCACGACAACCGATTCGAGTCCGCCGCCTTTGGATTCGAGAGCGGGCTGTGCAGCGAACGACGGCCAGCCGGGGATTCGAGCACCGGCGCCGGATGCCGTACTGGAAATCGGCATGTTAAGCGCGCGTCCATTTTGATCCAGCACCCAAATGACCAGGCCCGGCAGCGCAGCCTGAACTTCGATTTGTTCGACGATGCGGCCGACAGCCGCTAGATCAAGCACCGCGGAGGCAACGCCTCGATTGCGGCCCTCCGGACCGCCGCTCCCTGCTATCGGCGCCGCGAGTCCGACCGTTGCTTCCGTGTAGCCGCCCTGCGCACGGAATACCGGCGACACCAAGAGCGTCCCAGGCGGCTGCGACAGCGCACCGGCATGCCAGCGGGCGCTGTGATCCTGATTGAGATTGCTGACGCCTGCATCCGTCGCCGGCGGCCAGAACACAAGACTGCGCAGGTCTGCCCCGTCAATATGAAGATTGACAATGAGGGGGCTGGCCTCGGCCAGCTGCTTCAGCGTTTCTTGAAGAGACTTGACGAGCAGCGGCGACGGCGTTTCGTTCAGCGCTGCACCCGCTGCGAGCGAAGCAGCCCGAACAAGGCGCGCCGCATTCTGAACTTCGCGCCCGACAGCTTGAGCGGCTGCGCTCGCGGCTTCGCTTTGCCGAGCATCGTCAGCCGCCTGCTGACGCTCCAAGCTCTGAAGCTGCAGGATGGAAAGCGCCGCAAAGGGCAGAAGCGACGCGGAAAGCATCGCTGCGAGCAGAGCTTGGCGAAAACGCATGGATTCTGTCTTCAAAACGACGTCAAGTAGGCAAAGTTCCATTCATCATTCTGCCGCTCTTCAGCACACCAGCCGCCCTTTCTTCGACCGGCAAAAACCCGCATCAGACATGCTGATGCGGGTTCATGTGTGCCCCCTAGGCGCTATGCACGGCTCGCCGCGGCATTCCGTCCAGCGATTCGTCCGAAGACAATGGCTTCGCTCGTCGCATTGCCGCCCAAACGATTGTTGCCGTGAACGCCGCCGACAAATTCGCCGGCAGCATAGAGGCCTCTGATGGGCTTCCCGCGAACATCCAGCACCTCGGCCTTGCTGTTGATTCGCACGCCGCCTTGACAATGATGCACCGACGGCCACTGGGCCACGGCATAGAAAGGTCCGGCTTCAATAGGCAGCATCGCTTTGGTCATCGGCTTGCCGAATGCCTTGTCTTCGCCGGCAGCAACTGCCTTGTTATGCTCTGCAATCGTTTCCGACAAAACAGCCGGCGGAACATCCATAGCCTTGGCGAGCGCCTCAATCGTCTCGCCTCGCTTCACGCGGCCTCGGCCTGCATACTCGTCAATCTCGGCCTGCGTCGTCATTTTCTCCACCATTGCTTGAGAAAAGACGCACCAAGTGCGATCGTCTCCTGTGGCAATCTCAGCTTGCGAAACCACATCGCGGGTAGCCAGTTCGGAGACAAACCGCTTGCCAGCCTTGGTGACGAAAATCGCGCCGAAGCCCGGTCCCCGCGTCGGATAAAGCGCCGGCTTGTCGATAATGCCGCCATCAGGATTGGCCGTCGGATAAAGCTGAATAAACGCCAGATGCAGAGCATCAGCACCGGACTCAAGCGCCATCATTAGCGTATCGGCCGTTGCGCCGGGCTGATTGGTCGAGTTGTAGGCCGCTGAAAGCGTCGGAACCAGCTTCAGCCGATACTCGACATCTCGCGCAAATCCGCCTGCAGCGAGCACGACGCCTCGAAGGGCCCGCACATTCTTCTCCACTCTGCGAGACTTCACAGCAACGCCAACGATGCGGCCTGTGCCATCCTTATACAAGCGCACAACCTCCTGGCGGGTTCGAACCTTGCCTGCGCCGTATTTCCTGCCGATGCGCTCAAGCGCATCCAGATAGCTCTGTCCTGAATTGGAGGCAGCCATGTGATCTCGATAGGCAGAATGCCCGCCGACGCGGCCTATGTTGTTCTGCAGCTCCAGCCCGCCCTCGTCAAGCATCCAGTTCATGGCCTCCGGCGCATTGTTGACCAGCACGTCGACGAGCTCCGGCATATTGAAGAAATTGCCGCCTTTCAAGCAGTCGGCCTTGTGCAGCTCCGCCGAATCTTCTCCGAGGCCAAGCTTTTCTCGCATATGGCGATTGTCTGTCCAGCAGGCGTAGCCCCCGCCGTTGATCGCGCTGTTGCCTCCTGCGACCGGCATCTTTTCGAAGATGACCGTCTTCGCACCGGCCTGAGCGGCGGCTGCAGCGGCGGCACGTCCCGCAAAGCCGCTCCCGACAATCACCACATCAAACGTTTCATCCCATTTGTCGGGCAGCTTGGAGCCGCCATCCGTTTCGGCTGCCTGCAGCGCAGGCAAAGCGCCGACGCTCAGCGCAGCCGCAGCAGATCCAAACAGCAGCCGGCGACGATCGAGTTTGAGATTCGACATGCTTCTCTCCTTTATCAGCACGATCAGAAGAGATGGCGGCTTACCGTCGCTAAAGGGCGGCTTCAGCGGTCATCTCGCTGTCAACAAGTCCATTCGAACCGTTGACTGCAATGCACTTTTACGACCATCAGCCAGCAAAAGACACCGCACAGCGCAGTCGGATGACCGAAGACAAAGGAAGCGGATGATTGTTGCTGATGAAGCAACAATTGGCATCAGCCCTCTCAGCTCTCATTCCGCGGCATTTCGAAAACTGCATCTGCCAATGCTGCGCAAAGATCGGATGTTTCCTTCAGACAGCGAACGAATGAAGAAACGAGCGAATCCGGATTGCTCCACTCAGCCTCAGCCGAATAAGCGAATACATGATTGTCCGGCAGACGCCAATCAGGGAGCGCTTCCACAAGACGCCCTTCTCGAATAAAAGGAGCAGCGACGGTATAAGGGCATCCTAAAAGCAAGGCGTCGCCGGTTGCCGCTATTTCAGCAAGCGCTTGGCTGTTGTCGCTCAATATTTGAAAAGAAGAATCAATAGCCACTTCTTCGCCAGTCTTGCGATGACGAAACACCTGTCCAGTGATGAATTGCACATTGCCCGCGAGAGGCAGATCCATCAGATCTCCCGGGCGCTTCAGAAGAGGAAACTGCCGCAAAAAGCTCGGAGATGCCGTGCATATCGTTCTGTGCTTCGACAGCTCTTCAATGTGAAAAGCAGGATTGGCGCGCCGAATAGTCGTGATAATGAGGTCGATTCCGGCCCCCAAATCCTGAAAGCGCTCCGCACCGTAAGGCCAAGATTCAAGCCAGAAGCGCACAGAGCGATAACGAGCAGCAAATCGCACAGCGGCGCGCCGGACAATCTCATGCGTATACCCAATGGGAGCCACGATGTGCAGCGTTCGTTCAACGGCTGGCGCGCCTTTTCGAAGAGCCGCCTGCGCTATGCCTGCAGAACGAAGAATCGGCGCAAATCTGCGGGCGGCATTGGCCCCTGTTTCAGTCAGCAAGCGCGAACGCCCGCTGCGAACTGTCAGCTGCAGTCCCAAAGCGGACTCTAAAGCATCAATTCGCCGGCTGATCACTGAAGGATCGACTTTCAGCAATCGGGCAGTTTCTCTCACTGAACCTGTTCTTACATACTCGAGGAAAATTCTCCAAGTTTCCAGATTGTCTATTTCAGATGCCATGCCCATCCCGATAGTCGTTTCATTAGCGCAATCTTCCTTTGCAGCTCCGCGCTAAAAGATTGCATAAGACATTTTCTAAAAAATAAGGCAGCCTTCATCCTGAAGACGTCTGCCTTCAGACTGCTTCTATCCATTCATCAAAGATCAATATAGCCGACGACATTTGAGAATGAGGCATCAAAGCAAACCTGAAGAAACCGAATCCTGTTTTGCACGTCAAAAAATATTATTGGCATTTGATCCTGCATTCCATTATTATTGAAATGCAGGATAGAGCCTTGAGCTGATATTTTAATATATGCTCTATCCATTGCGAGAGCATTTCCTTTTTGATCTTGTCATTGCAAGATGCCAATTGTTTTTATTGCATCTTCTGACAAGATTCATATGTCTCCGCCTTCGCTTTAGGTGAATGATTAATGCATCGCCCCTTTTTTCTCGGAGGAATAAAAATGGACGCCACCCTCATGCAGCAGCTGCAGGAATTTTCGAAGCAGCGTGAAAACTTGGACGCCCAAGTGAAGCAGCTTCGCAAAGAAGCGATTGCCGAGGTCCAGACGCTCATCGATCAGTTCGGCCTTGATGCATCGTGCTTCCGCTTTGCCGGCGCCAAGACGCAATCGAGCGCCCGCCCGGCCGCAAAGCCCAAGTATCGCGATCCGATTTCCGGCAAGACATGGACCGGCCGCGGCCGCGAACCCGTCTGGATGCGCGAAGCGCTGGCGAGCGGCAAGCAGAAGGACGATTTCCTGATTGGCTGATCACCTTTCAAGGCTGGGGCAGACAAAAATGTCTGCCCCGTTTTTTTAATTAAGCCGCTTCGCCTCCAGCACCGGCAGCTGCCGGCGCGGCTGCCTTCATGGCTGCAGACCGGCCTTCTCCGGCAAATCAACAAGCCATCGGCCGTTTTCTTCGACCGCCTCCGCCACGCCTTCAGACTCGTCGCCCGTGCCGAAGACTGCGCGCCAGCGCACGCTCCTGCGCGCTTCAGCCGACGGCGCAGCGCCGACCGTGCGCAGCTCTTCCGCAGAGACGCTCTTCAATCCGCCTCTGGCTTCCGCAATGGCGGCAAGCACCTTGGACAAGCTCTTCAAGCCGCTGCGAGCTTCCGAACTCTCAGTGAGCGCCAGCTTCATGTCGCTTTCACTGCCGGAATAGGACGCCGTCACCCAGCGGATCACCGCCGACTCGGCAGGCGTCGGCTCCTTCGTTTCGCCGCCAGAAAACGCCAGCGTGATGAAGACGATCACCAGCGCCAGGACGGCTAAATTTTTCTGCAGCTTCTGCTTCATGTCGAACGCCTATGCGAAGCGCAGCACAGCGCGCCGCGCTCAAATATTTTGAGGGAATCCGCTGACTGGACGGACTAGCTGTCAAGCCTAGCGCCTAAAGCAGCTGTCCAAGGGGCTTTCGGCCGCCCGCAAAGCTTCAGCACACCGCGCTTGCACCATTTTGGTGCAATGCACAATTTTGGCGCACGCCGCTTCGCTGCGTCCTCCCTAGCTTCAGCCCTCCGTACGAAGCGAACCCCGCACGCACCGCGGCCATCCCCATTTCCGGTGCCCGGATTTGCGAACCGAATGCCCGATCCTGCCGAAAAAAATAAAGTCCCTTGACTGAGTCAACGCGCTCTTCTCTTTTGATGCAGGCCAATGCAGTCTGGCGCAACCGCCTGAACCGGCCGCTTTCGCTTGAATTGCTCGACCGCAGCGCTGCAGAGGCCCAATGACTTTGGCACGCATTGTGCTTGGATGCCTCTTGTCGATTCTCCGCCGTCTCGACCCGAGAGCCGCAGGCTCCGCCAAGAGGCGCGCGGGCATCCAACCGCACACGCATACGAAGGAGGACGGCTCCATGAAGCTCGTCACGATGATCATCAAGCCATTCAAGCTCGACGAAGTCCGAGAGGCTCTCGCCGACATTGGCGTCCACGGCATGACCGTCACCGAAGTCAAAGGCTTCGGACGGCAGCGCGGCCACACGGAGCTCTATCGAGGCGCCGAGTACGTGGTCGACTTTCTCCCCAAGATCAAGATTGAAGCGGCCGTTTCGGACGACCTCGTCGATCAGACGATTGAAGCTGCGCTCAAGGCCGCCAGAACCGGCCGCGTGGGCGACGGCAAGATTTTCGTCACCTCGCTTGAGCGCTGCATCCGCATCCGCACGGGCGAAACCGACGATGCGGCGCTCTGACGGCCGCCGGCCTCGTCTCGCTTTCCCTTTGGCGGAGCGGCAGCAGGCGGCAGAAAACAACTACATGCACGCCTTGTCAGCGCTCTGCGCTGCTTCCGCCACCCTCTTTGCTTCTCTTTCAGGAGTTACGCTGAAATGAACCTCAAGACCCTCTGCGCCAGCCGCCTCGGAACGGCAGCCGCAGCGCTTCTCCTTCTTCCGGCAGCAGCCCTTGCCGAAGACGCGGCCCCCGCGCTCGACAAAGCCGACACCGCCTGGGTGCTCGTCGCGGGCCTGCTCGTCCTCTTCATGACGATCCCGGGCATCGCGCTTTTCTACGCAGGCATGGTGAGAAAGAAGAACATCCTCTCCACGCTGGCGCAGTCCGTCGGCATCTGCATGGTCGCCTCGCTTCTCTGGTGGGCGGTCGGCTATTCCATCGCCTTCTCCGAAGGCAGCGGCTTTGCGGGCGGCTTCTCCAAGGCCTTCCTCATGGGCATCGGCGTCGACACGCTCTCGGGCACGATCCCCGAGATCCTCTTCGCCTTCTTCCAGATGACCTTCGCGATCCTCACGCCGGCGCTCATCGTCGGCAGCTGGGCTGAGCGCATGAAGTTCTCTGTGATGCACATTATATACAGTCAAATTGAGGGCTTCTTTGCTAATTAGGAAATAT